>JAAKFS010000003.1 GCA_011064965.1 Chlamydiota bacterium | reverse complement strand
GCTCCACAAACTCTCGCAGAGTTTGCTTCGCTCTCCAGAGCATTCTCCTAGGAAAAAATCTTGGCTTTTGACAGTGAAAGCATTTCACATACACCCTCTTAAAGGAATCAGACCCGCGAAGAAAATTCTCCTCCTTCTCCCCAATCTGCCTCTCTTCGCGGTGCCAGAAAGGAAAAAAAGTTGTAAATGTTGTCTACAGTACTTTTGTAAACATAACTTATACAACCAACGACAGGATCATTAGAAGGTCTTTCCATCGCTTCCCATTCAGCCATCGGATGGCGGGATGCAACCTCATGGTGAACAACACATAGGCACCCAAAAAAGGCGAGCGCAACCCCTAGAATACCGAAAGCGATTTCATCATACTCGTTATTCTGGAAATATCCATCGTGCATGGAAGCAGAAATAGTCACATTGGATAATGCTTCAGTCATCGGCCTCTTTCTAGTTGAAACGATCAAGCATAGCCTATTTCTTCCCTTCTAAAAAACAAAAAAAGTTCTCTGCTTACAGCGAATGGTCCATAAAGTCTTTCATCTTTGGATAATGGAACCGAAATCCCAAGCCGATCAGCTTTTCTGGAAGAGCCTTTGCACTGGAAAGGAGCATTTCATCGGCCATCGCCCCAAAAGCAAAATGCAAAGGGCTTTCCCCAATACGGAGCCAACAAGGACGACCCAATCCTTTAGCCAGTTTCCTTGTGAAGTCTTTCGCCCTTTCTGGATGAGGCGCAGTGAGGTTGAAGGGCCCTTCAGCCCCCTTCTCAGTAACTAGAGCATAGAGGCCATAGATGAGATCGTCCAAGGCGATCCAGGAAACCCACTGCTTCCCACTCCCTAAAACTGCGCCCAGTCCCAATCGCAAGGAAGGAAGAAGGCGAGCGAGCATCCCTCCTCCAGGAGAGAGGACAATCCCAAAACGGGTATGCACGAGGCGAGTCTTCTTTCCTTCAAGACTAGAGAAAGAGCGTTCCCACTGCTCACAGAGGTTAGCGAGAAATCCCTCACCAGGAAGACTCTTTTCGCTCAGGGTCTCTTCTCCCCTATTCCCATAAATCCCGATAGCCGAAGCAGAAATGAGGGTGGACGGAGAGCGCACGGTCCTCGAGAGGATCTGAGAAAGAAACCAGCTATCGCGGCATCTGCTCTGAAACACCTGCCTTTTGAATGCCTTCGTCCAAAGCCCCGAAGCGAGATTTTTTCCTGCGAGGTGGATCACGACGTCAAAACCTTCAAAATCGCTGGGGTCATGCTCTTCTGACTTGGGGTTCCAGAAAACCCCCTCTCCCTTCTTCCGGACAAGAGAAACGACTTCATGCCCTCCATTCTTCAAAAAGGGAAGCAGAGCAGACCCTATGAAGCCATGAGATCCGCTGATGAGAATTCGCAATGGTGGACTTGGATACCTTTGATAGACCGCGTGGTCATGAGCTATGGTCTCATGCCGGTATTTAAGCATTTTCCGGACCCTTTTCTCGACCCAAGACCTTTTCATCCAAAAAGGAGAGAGAAAATGGATCTCCTCTTCCAGGCGAGAGCGCCCACCATCTATAGAAACGATTCGAGAGATATGCTTCCAAACGGGAAAAGGGCCTTTCACTTGAATTGCCGTGAGACACTTCTCCTCTTCAGAGCTTTGATGCTCAGTGATCCAATTCACCCAGAAGGGACCGATCTTCACCTGCATAACAAGCCGGCACCCAGTTTGAGAGGGAGTCTTAGAGGTAATTCTGACTTTTTGCCATGGGGGGATGAGCCGCTCCACTACCGCAGGCTTCATGAGAAAATCGAAGACCTCAGAATCTGGATGATCGAGCTCTGAAGTAAAACGGATGATGGATGGATTCACAGAAAATAAGAGCGCAGAGAAAACTCTGCGCCCTAAATGTAATTATTGTTGTTGAGGCGGTTCAGGGTCTTTCTTCTCGCAAGTCCCTTCATCTTTACAGCACATCGCTCTGCAGCATTTTCCGCATGATCCAAGACACCAAAGTCCAGAAAGCCCGATAAGAGCATAAATAAGACGGCTAAGCCACGTCGTATTACCGCCAAATAGCCAAGCGACAAAATCAAATTGAAAAAATCCCCAAAGCCCCCAGTTGAGTGCTCCGACAATCACCAAAATATAGGCAACAACATTAATGAAACGTTTCATGATCGACTCCTTAAAGGTCTAAGCTCACCCGGCAAAAATTGCAGAGTTGAGCTAACAATTGCAGACTAGATTGAACCATCTAGTCTTAAAGCTTTGTTCTTAGGTTTAACAAATTTGTTAACGTTTGTCACGAATTTTTTATACACACTGAAAATGGGAGAAACTCATCCGGTGATATCACCTGACGCTTCTTCCTTTAGAACTGATAGAAATTTCGTTGAACAAATCTTATATGTCCCCTATACTCCCTTGGGTATTCAGGAGAGTAAGCAGACCAAAAGACAAAAGATATGACCCAACATAATACCGATATCGATCAACTAGCCCATCTCTGCCGCATCCAGTGTTCTGAAGAAGAGAAAAAACAGCTTTCAAAAAATCTCACCAAGATCTTGGACTATATCAACCTTATGAATGAGATCGATACAGACGGCGTCCCCCCCTGCACAACCGTCCTAGAGACCATGACCAATGCGATGCGTGAAGACGAGCCGGAAGTCCCCCTCAAGCGCGAAGATTTTCTGGCTATGGCCCCTGATCACATAGGGGGAATGCTTAAAGTCCCCCCTGTCATCCAATTCGAGGAAGAATCTTAAGATGCAGAACCGATCAGCCGCTTCCCTGCAGTCACAAATTGCCTCTGGCGAGACTTCCGCAGAAGAGACCACCAAAGAGACCTTCGCCCTCATTGAAAAGAGCAACGACGAGATCCAAGCCTTTCTGCGCACTTTTGCTGACAGAGCACTTGAAAAAGCCCGCTCTATCGATTCCAAAAGAAAGGAGGGAAAACCCCTCGGCAAGCTCGCCGGCGTCCCTATTGCCCTCAAGGACAACATACAACTCAAGGGAGAGATCACCACTTGTGGCTCTCAGTTTTTATCGGATTATCGCTCTCTCTACGATGCCACTGTCGTCCGCCTCTTAGAAGAAGAAGACGCCATCATCATTGGGAAAACCAACCTCGATGAATTTGCTATGGGAGCCTCAGGGACCCACTCAGCCTTTGCCCCGACAAAAAACCCCTGGGACACCACACGCAGTCCTGGCGGCTCTTCTAGCGGATCAGCCGCAGCAGTCTCTGCCTCTCTCTGCCCCCTTTCTTTGGGAAGTGACACAGGAGGTTCTATCCGCCAGCCAGCAGCCCTCACAGGTGTTCTGGGGTTCAAGCCCACCTACGGCAGAGTCTCCCGCTACGGCCTCGTCGCTTTTGCCTCCTCGTTTGATCAGATCGGCCCCTTTGCCCGCACCATCGAAGATATCGCTCTCACCATGGAGGTGATTGGCAAGCACTGCGAAAGAGATGCCACAAGCCTCAACGCCCCTCCCACCCCCTTCCTTGATGAGTTGAAACAACCCCTTACGCATGGTCGGATCGGAGTCCCCTGGCACTTCCTCGAAGAACTAGAGGGAGAGACCCGCAAAAATTTTGAAGAGAGCATTGCGAGATTCAAAGAGCAAGGGATGGAGATCGTCGATATCGATCTCAGCCTCTTGCGAACTGCCGTTGCAACCTACTACATCCTTACCTCAGCGGAAGCCTCGACCAATCTCGCGAGATTCGATGGGATTCGCTATGGGCATCGTTCCAAAAAAGCGACAACACTCGATGAGATATACGACGAATCACGCAGAGAAGGATTTGGATGGGAGGTCAAAAACCGGATCCTCCTCGGAACTTTCACCCTTTCTTCTGGTTTCCAAGACGCCTACTACTCCAAAGCGCAAAAGGTCCGCACCCTCATCATCAGACAAATGCAAGAGGCATTCGGAAAATGTGACATCATCGCCATGCCCACCGCTCCAACTGTCGCCTTCCCTCTCGATGCGATGAGTGATCCCCTCCAAGAGTATCTCCAAGATCTCTATACAACAGGCCCCTCCCTCGCTGGTCTCCCTGCGATCTCCGTCCCAAGCGGACAAAGCAAAGAGGGACTGCCATATGGCCTCCAGCTCATCGGCCCACAAACCCATGACAGCACAGTCCTCCGCTACGCCAAATACTTTCTCGATGGAATGGAACACCCTGTGGGTCATCCCCCAGGATTTGGAGGCAAGCAATGAGTGAAATTGCCTACGAGCTCTGGGAACCGGTGATCGGCCTTGAGATCCACGCTCAGCTAAACACAAAATCGAAGCTCTTCAGCCGCTCACTCAACCACTTTGGGGATGAGCCCAACACCAATATCGACGAGGTAGACACTGGTCAGCCGGGAACCCTTCCCGTTCTCAACAAAGAAGCAGTGAAAAAGGCGATCCAATTTGGTCTTGCCATCGGTGCAGATGTCTCCCGCACAAGCACCTTTGATCGCAAATCCTACTTCTATCCCGATAACCCTCGAAACTTCCAGATCACTCAGTTCCATAACCCCATCATCCGCGGGGGCGTCATCACTTGCGATGTTGAGGGGCACACCAAACACTTTTCGGTCCACCAGGCCCATATCGAGGATGACTCGGGAATGCTCAAACACTTCAGCTCCTTCGCAGGGGTCGACTACAACCGAGCTGGCATCCCCCTCATTGAAATCGTCTCAGAACCGATGATGCACTCCCCCAAAGATGCTGCGGCCTATGCGACCTCAGTCAAAGCGATCTTACAGTATCTAGGCGTCTCCAACTGCAACATGGAAGAGGGCTCCCTACGTATCGATGTCAATGTTTCCGTCCGCCCCCATGGAGAAAAAGGGCTCCGGCCGAAAATTGAGATCAAAAACATGAACTCCTTCCACAATATGCAGCTCGCGATAGAAAGTGAGATCAGACGCCAGGTCGCCGCCTACTCTCTCCACCCCAATGAGCCATTCACTAAAGTGGTTTTTCCGGGCACCTACCGCTTTGATCTGAATACGAGAAAAACCATCCTCATGAGAAGAAAAGAAGAGGCCCTTGACTACCGCTATTTCCACGAGCCCGATCTCCCTCCTCTTGTCCTCTCAGAAAAAGAGATAGAGAAAATAAAAAAAGAGCTCCCCGAACTCCCCCATGAGCGATTTACCCGTTATTGCAAAGACCTTGGCATTCCCCCTGATAGCGCCTCCATCCTCATCAACGACAAGTATACCTCAGACTTTTTCGAAGCCGCTCTACCCCAAATAAAAAAACCAGGAGCCCTCTGTAACTGGCTCATCGTCGAGTTCCTTGGTCGCCTGAAGGAAAAGGGAATCACCCTCGAGCAGTCAAAACTTCAAAGCGACAATGTCGCCCATCTGATTCAGATGATCGAAGAGGGGACCATCACCGGTCGCATTGCAAAACAAGTGGCCGACGACATGCTCAAAAACCCAGAGAAAGATAGCAGAACCATCGTCCAGGAGAACCCCGACTACCAGCCCCTCCATGATACTGCAATCATCGAGCCCATCGTCGACGAGGTAGTCAAGAACAACCCCCAGTCAATCGTTGATTTCAAAAAGGGACGGACGAAAGCCCTCGCTTACCTCGTCGGACAGGTGATGAAAGAGACAAGGGGAAAAGCCTCTCCCGATCTGGTTAACCAACTACTGATGAAAAAAATCGAGGAATGAGAATGCAAGCCATCAGCAACACCCTCTCAAGTTTCCATGAAGGCCTCCATCCCCTCCCCAAACGAGCAATTCTTAAAAGTGGGTATGGATTCTCTGCAGCGCTCCTCTTCCCCCTAGGGCCCCATCCGCTCGGGGCCGCAATCTTCGCCGGGGTCCAAACTGCTATGCAAGAGCTCCTCCCCCCAGGAGTCAAGCAGCACCTCACTCAAGAGAATGTCACTCCGACAAAAGTCTACATCTTCGTCGTGAGCTACCTAATCAGCACTATTGTCGGCATTGGAATGGCAACCGCATTCGGCTTTCCCGTCTCATTCCCCTCGGCGGTGCTCCTCAACATCTTCATGTATCCCGCTCAGATGATTGTCGATGCTATCTACAACTATATCTATCCCCCAAGTCCTAAGCCCACATCAGGAGAGTAAACAATGAGCTCCATCAGCCTTCCTCCATACATATATCAAAACAATACGCATAAAACTAATTTGAAGGAAGGATGGGAGGCAAAAGAGCTGAGCATATGGTATACTCGTAATAACCAATATTCCCGAAGCGTGACCTATATCAAACAGCTTGATTCTACTGATCGGGCATGTAGATGCGCAGTAACAATCCTCGGCATTCCCCTTCTTTTCTGGTGTTGTAGCTCTACTTGCTATAAGGATATCTCTAAACCAGCATGCTCAGGGAAACTCTACAAAGTCGAAAACTATTCCGCATATACATTTGATGGAACATTCTATCCAAATGATCGCAAATCCATAATGCAGTACCTGTACTGTACAATTTGGAAAACACAAACCCATGCAAAGCATTCTTATATACTTCATGAGGATGGCTTTTTTTTCATTCCCAATCAGAAGTGGAAAAATATAAGGTATTACGGGTGTTTGCTTCCGAATAAGAATAAATCGATTGCTCTCAACAACCAAGCGAGACAGGTGTGTGAAGCATATTCCTTGAGTAGACCCTCTCATGTAAAAGGGAAAAGACGTTCTGCTGAGTCTAAAGGAAATAAAGACCCAATAGAACTTTTTCCTCCTCCAAATGGTGCGCGTTACCAAGAACTCCTTAAGAAGAGTCCACCACCAAGGAGGGCAAGTCGAAAAAAATCCAGTACTCGCAGAGCTGTCAGTTCATCACCTAGCACTCCCCTTCTTCCAATGGCAAGGAAATAAATTCACGACAAAGCAAATCTTCCTATCGTTTGTCCCTTTAACTGTCTGAAAAAAGCCAAAAGCGCAGACAGCCTATGGTCTCGGATGATTCTTAAGAAAGGCCGCAACCAAATGCTTCTGACTGATATGAGTGTACCGATCGGTTGTGGCCACACTCGCATGCCCAAGCAGCTCCTGGATCACCCGAAGATCGGCTCCATTCTCCAGCAGATGGGTAGCAAACGAGTGGCGCAGAGTATGAGGGGAGATTGTTTTGACAATTCTCGCTCCTTTAGCATAGACCTTCACTCGATTCCAAACAGCCACACGATCCATCCTCTTCCCCCTAGCAGAGACAAACAGAGCCTCACCCCCTTTAGTGACCTCCCCTCGATAGAGGAGGAGGTAGTGATCGATCCATTCAATCGCTGAGGGAGCGATGGGGACAACCCTCTCCTTCCCCCCCTTGCCCATCACCCGGACAAAAGAATCATCCACATCAGAAATATTGAGCCCACATACCTCAGAGACCCGCAGGCCACAGGCATAGAGCACCTCGAGGATTGCCCGATCCCTTGCACCAATCTTCTCCTCAGTATTCGGTGCTTGAAGAAGGTCTTGCACCTCTTTTTCTGTCAGGACCTCTGGAATGAGTTGCCATATCTTCGGCGTATCGAGATAAAGGGTGTGCTTGGAGGGAATGTACCCTTCTTTTCGCAAGAACCGAAAGAGAGACTTAAGAGCAATCAGAGCCCGGTAGATAGAGCTAGTCGCGTGTTCCTTCTTTTTGAGCGTGGCAATAAAGAGGAGAACCTCCTCTTCTTTCACATCAGAGAACCCCTTGAGCCCTCTGCCCTGCATCACCTCAAGGAAAGAGCGAATATCCCGCCCATAGGCCAGGGTGGTATTTCTAGAAAGGCCTCTTTCCGAAGCTAAGTAAAAAAGGAAGTCCTCAACAGCCTGTTCCATCAGGCTCATTCTAATGAGAAGGCTTAAATTTGATCAATGAAGAGAGGAGTGAGCTCCTCGCGAAGATGCTCAAGATGCTGCTTGCGAAGAAGTTCAACTTTCTCTTTCGCAGCGAGTGCTGCCTCTTTTAAGTCATTGTTATGAGACTCTAGCTCACTTTGGATCAGCTCTTTCAACTCTTCGGGAAGATTGCAGAAGATCTCCATCACTTTCTCCTTTCCTTCCTCGTTCTCAAAAAACTTCAGAAAAGACTCGAGTGAAGGATTCTCTTCCAGATCCCGTAGTTCATTTCTTTTCATGACAGTAAGCGCCACTTCATTCTGACTGATCCACAAGGTGAGGATCACGAGGGCGGATACAGCAGGAATGACCCCCATTGTAACCACTCCACTAAGGTGGAGGGCAAGAAGGGCTGTAAACGAGCAAGCTGCCAGAGTCGTCGAACCGGCGAGCAGCGCCTTATCATACGAAGCAGGAAGCTCTTCATTAGCGCTTTGAATCATGGAACAGGCATCGATAACAGTGACCAAAATACTAAAGATCAGCACCACTGTCGAGGCGATCATCAGAGCCGTTCCTGTGAAGACCGCGAATGAGGCAAGCATCACTGCGCATCCCAAAATAAGGACCCCTAATACAGCAGTATTGATCTTCATTTTATCAGAGGCCGATGCATGAACCTTTTCAGCAAGACTCTTACCGAGCGCGATCGCTTCTTGGTCTCCCTTTCGCACCCGTTCCAAAAGATTGGATGAGGATTTGAGAGTGGCCATAGACTCTTTTCCGCTTTTTCCAAGGATGCGGTCGAGCTCAGCTTGCTTCTTCTTCTCGATCCTTTGCACACGCATCTGAAGGCCCAGACCAAAGAGCTCTTGGCTAACTTTCTCTAGGATCTCTTTTTCATTTGTCCCTGAGCTTCCCTTCGAGAGGATTGTTAAGAAGGCAGACTGGAGTTTCTCTTCAGTGACCCCTTCGATTCCAAGTTCAGCGATGAGCTCTCGGAGCCCTGCTTTACCCGAAGCAAACGCTTCTTCGACAAGCTCTTCTGTAGCCGCTGCATTGGCTTTTTTTTCAGCATCATCTCCGCCAGCTAGACGCAGCATATGCTTGTTCACCAAACTCTCGTAAGCTTTAAGGGGATCAACCGTGCATTTACCCTGTAATAGAGAGAGCTTCTCTTCCAGCGTTTGGGCCGCCTCTAGCTCTTTCTTAAAAGAGAATCCATCATAGGCCTGCATTCCAAAAACCGCTGAGATCAAAAAGAAAAAGAGCGTATAGAAGACCATTCCAGCAGTGAGGAGTCCATAAGTCACCCTTCCGAATAACGTAGGAGAACGAAGTCCCGATACCTCGATACCTTTAAGCTTAGCTATGAGCGCTAGAGGACGAAAAGTGACAAAACTCAAGCCGGCCCCGATCAATGCTCCACTTTTCATCATCGACACTCGTCCAAGGAGCGCACCCCGACGATCTTCAATGGCATCGGCAACCGCAATGTTATCCAAGTCCTGCTTCAATTTGGCAGCACCAATGACAGCATTGATCCCCGATCCCATTCCCCAAATATGGGCTCTCAGCTCACTATCTTTTCCTAATAGGGCTTTCTTGAGCCAAAAGAGAGAACTCGTCGGGTTTTGCTGGAGCCATCCCAAAAAAAGATCTTGGGCAGCTCGAATGATCGAGTAACAATCAGATGCAAGAGAAATCGATCCAGTAGAAATACCAGAAAAGAGTGGATCTCCCTTTTCAGGGACAAGAGGTCCCTTTGCAAAAATTGTTTTTTGCAAAAGATCCTTAGGAATGGAGGTTCCCTCCTTCCCTTCTCTCGGAATAAATACTCCAAGAGGAATAGATTCTCTTTTAATTACTGTTGACATAGTTATCCTTTATTATGCTTTTATTATACCATACGCATTACTTTATGTAAAGATTTGATAAACAGTAAATTAAAAATTAAATTATAGGAAATGATTGAGATAAAAAGCCTATTTCCTCAAAATATTCCCGAAAAACCGTATCGAGAGAATTCATTATCTTAAAGAAAACAGCCGATTTAGGTACAATAGAACCAAGAACACCAAAGGAATGCTTTTATGCCCGTAAATCCCTTAACAAGTACAAGCAAAGAGATCAGCCGATTGGGCAGTTTGCCTATAGAAAAAAGGGATGATCCTGATGACAGCCTCAACCCAAGAGAAATGCTCTCTAGGATCGTAAGCGGGCTCTATTACAACCACACCCTCTTCATTAAAAAGAGTTCAGAATGGTCCGGCCACATTGAAAAAGGGACTGAGGTAGCAATAAAATGGGTATTAACCCCAGTAACCTTCTGTCACCTAGGAGAAACCCTCCAGAAGCATATTTCCCAGAAACTGGCGAATTTAATCCGTCTCGTGACCTTTCTAGCCCTCCAAATCCTCCATATCCTCCCCTATCTCCTAGGAAGTGGACTCTTTAGTACCATGAGCTATCTTTTCTACACCTCTCCTGAGGCTTTAATCGCCTTTATTGCCGGTTCGATTCTCATCATACAGACCCTTCTAATCTATAAGCTCATCGAAGGGGTCAGGCGAACCAATATCAACATCGAGACAAGCAATGAAATCCTCGAACATAGCGCTATAACCTTTGAAAGGACCCAAGAAATGCTGACAGAAAATGTGGAGAAGGCCTTCAACTTCTTCGAAATGGCAAAAAATGGCCTCAATAGTGCGAAAATATATGCAAAAAATGCCTATCTCCCCTTCTTCCCTCCTTCCAACCTCTCAACTAAAGACAAGGCAAAGCACCTAGTTGGACGCGTCGCCATTTGGACGGGAAGTATCGCTCCAATAGCAGCAAGTACCTGGCTTACCTACAAGACGATCCATAATACTGCCTTCGCCTAAGAAGAATGCGTCAATAGATCAGAAAGAGACACGAGAACGTCTCTGAGAACATCTAAAGGGGGCTGATCGGCATTGAAACGAGAAACGAGCTCCTTTGGATAGGAATTGATCACTTTTGCCGTCTCCTCTTCATAGACCCGCATCCGAGAGCGCAAGACCCCTTCATCAAAATCATCCGCCCTCCTCTCAATCAAAGCCCGCCGCCGCAATCGATCCAATAGCCCCTCTGCATTGGGCATTTCTAAAGAAATGATTTGCATGAGCTCTATCTGAGGATCGATCAGCTCCACTTGAGCCTTCGTTCTCGGGATCCCATCAAGTAAAAGAAACTGTTTCTCTGGAAAATAGCAATTTGTCGCAATGAGCCCTCCGACATAGTGGCGCCAAATCTGAATCGTCACCTCATCGGGAACGAGCTTCCCCTCCCCGGCATACTGATGAAAGATCTTTCCCGCCTCAGACTCAGGAGAGAGCCCTCTAAAGATATCCCCTGAAGACAAATGGTAGTGATTGCCCGCACTACTCAAAAATTTTCCGAGGGTCCCTTTTCCTGCCCCTGGAGGACCAAAAAGCAGAATCGACCGGAAAGGGCCCCCCTCATCGGGTATCATCTCTTTATTCATATCTCCCGAAATACCCTCTTCCCCTCTTAAATGCAATCGTTTCAAAAAAAATCTAACATCATGCTTCCATAGACGCAATTGCTAATGAAAAATAAGCCTATCTAAATTCATCTATAATTATATTTTTTTGTATATAAGTTTAAGAAAAAGTAAAGGTTAGGAAAATAAACCATTGATTATTTGCTTTGATTAATTGTATAATACTATTATTAACACAGCAAAAACGCTGTTTAAGCATACTAAACACAAAATTTAGTAGTAATTATTTGGAGGAAAAATGTCTGAAGTAACAATTCAAAACTCATTTGCTACACACGCATATAGCCGTGTAGTAGGAGCAGCAGCCAGCGTAGCAGGCGCTGCTAGCAAAGGGGCAAGCAAAGTAACCGATACTGCAAGCCGAGCAAATTCAGCTGTTGGCAATGCTGTGACCAGCATGGAATCAGTTGCAGAGAACAAACTCAATGGTTCTTATGCCAAAATGTCTGAATTCAGCATCGCTAAAATTCAGCCAAGAGTGTCTGATACAGATTCTAGAGTGTCTTATCTTAAAGCAAGAAACGCCATGGCTAGAGTCCACGAGACTATTGTCACGAAGGGAGAATCCCTCTCTCGCAAAGCGGGTTACTTTTCATACAAAGCGGTTCGCTTAGCACTGACCCCCCTCAGCTTCTTCAATGTTGGAGCAGCTCTTAGAGAAGCTGTAGCTCTTTCAGTTGGATTCGCAGTTAGAGGAGTCTTCACAGCTCTTTCTCAGCTAGCTCACGTTGTTCCTTACGCTGCCGTTGCTGCTGGTGCAACAGCCGCTGGTCTAGGGTTTTACGCACTTGCTAAAGCAAGTCCCCTAGCTGGTGTCGCCGTAGCTGGAGCTGTTATGCTCGTAGCACTACAAGCGCAAGTTGCTCATCTAGCCAATAAAGCTCACCAGACGAAAAATGACGTCCGCGAGCAAGGCAAAGCGCATGCTACAGCACTCCAGAGTCAAGCGAAAGCAGACGAAGCTCTAGAAAGTAGAATGGATCGTCAAGGAATCGTTGTTGGAAATCTTAATGAAAGAGTATCTGATCTCGAAATCGCCGCTAATCGTTCATGGATGAGCGCTATTACTGGCTAAACTGAAGATCTCATTCTCATGAAATCTCTAAGCCTGAGGGGCTCCCCCTCAGGCTTTTTTTATGCAAACGGATCGAGTGTCTGAGTTGGAAAATCATCCTCATCGATGGGAAGCTGAGAAGGATCATTTGCTTCCTTGAGCAATTCTTGGATCGTCGTCTTTAACGTGTTCAACCCTTCAGGAAATCCACAGTCTCTTAAAAGAATATCGAGATAGGTAAACTCAGACTCATACTGGTCCAATCGACTCTCTAATCCGGCTATTTTTCTATAAAGCTGCTTGGTATTATTCATATTATTCCCCTTCATTTTATATAACTAAATTATAGTAAATTTTAACTTAATTGTAAACAAAAGATTAAGATATAGAGAAAAAATAATAAGCCACCCATATATTGACTCTCAGGATAGAGGCCACTTGGAGATTTACCAGCAAGCTACTCATATTCAATGGGTTTTACACAAACAAGCACCGGTTGAATCAGCAGGACGCCATCTTCGGCTTTGTTGAGGCAGAGAAATTCCCCAGAAGGCCCTATAAAACGGCTCTATTCGCATATTGTTAATAGCTCAAGGAAAGAGGGAGGGGGGGCATCCTCAAAAGAGAATCTCTCTAATGATAAGGATAGAATAGATGGCAATCGGTTCGATGAGGCGCAGTTCTGCTGCCCATAAATGACGCTAATTTAAGGAACAACCCGCCAAATAAGGAGGATCTCTTGTTCTGGCGATGGAATGCCTGCCGATGCAAGGATAAGCGAAGCATCAAGTCCAGAGAAAGTATTCCCAAGGAATGAACACAAAAAAAAGCATGAGGGCAAAGCCCTCATGCTTAGGTTATTTGGAAGAAATTCAGCTTGAATTCAAGCTTTCATTTCTACAGATATCATTACATCACCATATCTGCTAAACTTAACTGCAAAGTATTTTCTCCTTTAGAAGCAGAAAGATAAGATAATGGGTTAAGCCAACTTAATACTGATGCCGTGGTTGACATTGTTGTTTGTGATCCTGAACGCTTCTTAAGTATCAGTTCGATATGAGCATTTTTAGCCGTCAATACTGATACATTGTCTTTCAAACCACTAACTTCAGCTGTTAAATCTCTAACAGCTTGTGTCAATGTTGCCATCAGATCTCTTTGTTCTTCAGCTGCTCTACCTCTGCTCTTAAGCTTGTCATAGACAAACTTACCACCAGCTGCTAGAACGCCAATTGTTGCTAAAGCGCCAAGAGCGATTCCAGTTATTACCGGAAATGCCATGACTGCTGTAACAATACCGAAGGCTGCACCAGCTACTGCCGCAAATGGAAGAACTACTGCACCGACTACTGTCACAACTCTAGCAACAGCTGCAAAGGTACTTGCTATAACATCTGTCAGCACTCGACCAACGTTGGGCATACGAATGACTGAAAACAGACGACCGAGAACTGGAAGAAGTGCTCCACGGACTTTGTCCTGCGTCTGCTTAGCTACTTTTCCTGAAAGCATGCTCAGCATATTGAAGCCTTTAGCTGCAATACTTCCAATTTTATTTTCTGGGATCCTCACTTGAGGAGCCGAAGAAATAATCGGAGCTACTTTTTTCTCCAAAAACTTCGCTGTTGAAACTGCAGCTTTGCTCAAGTTTCTGTTTACAAAACGAGGTCCTTTACCGGGAGTAATAGCAAATGTATACTCACCAAAAGTCTTCATCATCTTGTTTCTTTTATAAAGCATTCGGCTCATAGCTAAGTTTTGGGTCTTCTGACTATTAAAGTAACTTCCTATAGTTTCACCTTCGGATTCCACAGGCTTTAAAACAACATTTTCAAGGGCTGTTTTGTTTATACCTCTAATATCACTTTGTTCAGAGCGAGCTACCATCGCAACATGCTTCAGGTTGGTTTTCGCACCTACAAGTCTATCTGCAAGAGATGCCTTAGGTGCATCCGCAAATCCCTCTTCTAGGGCAGTTTCCGGAGCAAAAGTATCAGCAAACGCTTCAGTCACTGACGCCAGCATAATCGTTTCTCCATCAGGACCTACGATACTTTCAGCTGCACTTGCATCAAGTTTTGCACCCTTTTCAGGCATTGCACTTTTTACCGGAGCGCTGGCAAAAATAACGGGATCATGTTTTGTGTTTATCATCGTCATAATAATTTCTCCTTTTTAGGTTTATTATTTAGTATTGTTCGCTTTTTGCGATTTATATGTTTAATTATATGTTAATAAAACCTTAATTACAAGCTTAATTATAAATTTTATACAATAAAGCCATAAGCCATTGATAGTGAAAGGGAGGTAAAAAGAATATTTTACTTAACCCCTTGCGATTTTATGAGAAGATCGACTATCCTAGGCGTTTATGGCTAAGCTGATATTTGCTGATACAGGTGAGGAGCAAGAGCTCGAGGATGGGAGCCCCATTGCGGAGCAGTGTGAGGAGGCTGGAGTCCCCTTTGCTTGCACCGAAGGAATCTGCGGCACCTGTGTGATCGAGATCGCGGAAGGGATGGAAAATCTCTCAGAATTCACCCAGGAAGAGGAAGATTTTCTTGGGGAACTAGACAATGAACGGCTCGGCTGTCAATGTAAAATCAAATCGGGCTCTGTAAAAATCATTTTTTGAGGTAAGAATTTATGGCTAAGCAAGATACAATTTCAAGAGGAATGACCATTGAGGACATTTTCTCAAATTTCCCCCAAAAAGCCCAAAAGCTCGCCCAAGAGCTCACCAATACCGGCCTTCACTGTGTCGGATGCCAAGCAGCGACTTGGGAGACCCTAGAAACAGGGATGCTCGGACACGGCTATTCAGAAGAGGAGATCGACAAGCTCGTCATTTCATTAAATGGCATCCTCGCTGAGAAGATCGATAACAAATCGATCAATTTAACCAAGCGTGCTGCGGATAAGTTTAAGGAGATCCTCAAGGAAGATGGCAAGGCGGACTGGTCTCTGCGTTTTGGAGACAAGGCAGCTGGATGCAGCGGCTTTGAATATGTCCTCGATTTCTCTAAAGAGCCAAAGAAAGACGATAAGGTCTTTTCTTCCAATGGGATCGATATCCACGTCAACAAGGGGGCTGTCTCTCGGCTACTTGGATGTGAGATCGACTACCTGGATGGACTTAATAACTCTGGCTTTAAGATCACCAATCCAAACGTCAAAGGCTCCTGCGGCTGCGGCAAATCCCAGTCTTATTAAGTACTTAGTAAAAAAAGGTTTTCAGAGAACCTGACACCATCTTTTCCCGCCAGGCAATGCGGCTCGATCTCGATAACTTTCATCAAGTTAGCTTCGATCTCCGCCCTTTGCCTGACAAAAAAATCTGAAATCATTTCCTTGTGAAATCTTTTTACACTAAGTACTAAGCACTTAAGCTACTTATGAAGAGCTCTTCGATGGACTGCGAGAGCAGCTTCCTTTACTGCCTCAGATAGAGTAGGATGCGCATGGGGCATGTTGGCAAGCTCGAGAGTTTTCACCCGCTTCTCTATCGCTACGACTGCTTCTGCAATGATCTCTGAGGCATGAGCCCCTAGAATATGAATCCCCAGAATGGTATCAGTTTTTTCGTCGGAGACGATTTTGACGAGCCCTTCTTGCTCTGCTGTGCACTGAGCCCTTGAATTGATCGAAAAGGGAAAGGTTCCCGTTTTGACAGAGAAGCCATGGGTCTTGGCTTCCTGCTCGGTGAGGCCAACGGCAGCAACCTCGGGGTCTGTGTAGACGACATTGGGGATCGAGAGGTAGTCGATCGAGGGATTTTCCCCTGCGATGACCTCAGCGACAGCTACCCCTTCTTCGGAAGCTTTATGAGCGAGCATCGGTCCATCGACGATATCCCCAAGGGCATAAATCGTCGGAACGGAGGTCTGGAAACGGCTATTGATGGGAATGAATCCTTTGGGATCGAGAGTGATGCCGACATTTTCGAGGCCAAGGTCCAACGTGTGGGGTTTGCGGCCAATGCAACAAAGAACCACATCAGCTTCAAAGGAGATTTCTTTACCTTCTTCTTCAGCCAAGATGGTGATGGGCGATTGATCGGTATTCGCTCCGGTCACTTTGGTGGAGAGGTGGAAGCGCATCCCCTGTTTTTCTAGAATCTTTTGGAACTGTTTCGAGATGGCCTCATCCATCGTCGGGCAGATTTTGGAGAGGAACTCGACGAAGGTCACTTCGCTGCCAAGGCGATTGTAGACAGAGCCGAGCTCTACACCGATCACGCCGGCGCCAATGACGAGGAGCCTTTTGGGGACAGATTCTAAAGAGAGGGCCCCTGTAGAGGTGATGACTCTTTTTTCGTCTATGGGTAGAAAAGGGAGGGCCATGGGTTCTGAGCCGGTAGCGAGGATGCAATTAGAGGTTTCTAGTTGGATATTCTTGTCTCCCCGCACTTCAATTTGAGTGGGAGAGCGCAAGTGGCCAATCCCCTGAAAATGGGCGATTTTGTTCTTTTTAAAGAGGTCCCCGATCCCCTGATTGAATGTGGAGACAACGTTTCTTTTGCGCTCCATCATTTTATCGAAATCAAAGTGGGCTTTTTCTACAGTGATCCCGTGCTGGGGATAGTGATAGCTAAGTTTGGCATAGAGCTCAGAAGAATGGAGGAGTGCTTTTGAGGGGATACATCCGATGTTCAGGCAGGTCCCTCCGAGGGCGGATTTTTCTACACAGGCGGTTTTCAGACCGAGCTGGGCAGCGCGGATCGCTGCCACATACCCCCCTGGGCCACTTCCAATGACGACTACATCGAATTTCTCTGCCATAAATCGATTCCTTATAAGTCGATGAGCATCCGAGTGGGCTCTTCGAGGTTGTTCTTCATATGGACGAGGAACTGGATCGCTTCTCTTCCATCAACAATGCGATGGTCATAGCTAAGAGCGAGATACATGATGGGACGGATAGTCACCTCATTCCCAACGACGACGGGGCGTTTAACGATTGTGTGCATGCCTAAAATCCCACTTTGAGGCGGGTTGAGGATAGGTGTAGAGAGCATCGAACCAAAGACTCCCCCGTTGGTGATGGTGAAACTCCCCCCACGCATGTCTTCGATGGAGATGGTCCCTTCTCTGGCTCTTACAGCAAAGCCTGCAATGTCCTGCTCGATCTGTCCGAAGCTCTTTTCATCGCAGTCTCGAATGACAGGGACCATGAGCCCCTTCTCTGTGGAAACAGCGATGCAAATGTTATGAGAATCAAAGGTGACGATCTCATCCCCGTCGATGAAGGAGTTGATATCGGGGAACTCTTTCAGTGCAGCGACCGTGGCCTTAACGAAAAAGGACATGAAGCCGAGCTTGACGCCATTGCGCTTCATGAATCCTTCCTGCTCGCGGGAGCGGATCTCCATGATATTCGACATATCCACTTCGTTGAAGGTGGTGAGCATGGCCGTCTGATTTTTTGCGGCAACGAGGCGCTTGGCGATGGTCTTGCGTAGACCGCTCATTCTTTTTCTTGTTGTGGGAACCCCTTCTTCTGGAGGAGGTGCGGGAGTGAGCTCAGGAGCTTTTGGCTCGGCGATTTCTCTGAGGGCTTCTTCAGGCATCTTCCGTGCTGGAGGGCCTTCTTCCTTGGGCGGTGGTGCAGCTTTTGTAGCGGGAGGGGCTTCTTTCTTGGGTGGAGCGGCTTCAGTAGGGGGCGGAGCTTCTTTTTTAGGAGCTGGAGCCTCTTCAGCCGGAGCCTTAGCATCAGTATCGATCGATCCAATCACCTGTTCTGGCTTGACCACGTCGTCCAGTTTGACGGTCAAGGTGAGGAGTCCCTCTCCAGGTGAATAGAGGACCTGATTGACCTTTTCTGTTTCGAGCTCGAGGATTTCCTCATCGGTTTTGACATAGCTACCGCTCTCTTTGAGAATCTGACTGATTGTGGCCTCGGTGACCGATTCCCCAGCTGGTGGGACTTTAATTTCGAGCTTCATGAGTGATTCCTTGTTTCCTTGAGTTGCTTAAGCAGCGTTTCATGCTGGAGATTGTATAGGGCATGAGAACCCGCTGCGGGAGAGGCTGCCAAAGGCCTTCCGATATAGGAGAGGGGGACTTTCCCCTGCAACACCTCTTCGAGGTGGGGCTTTAGAAATGCCCAAGCCCCCATATTCTCGTGCTCCTCTTGTACATAGTAAGCAGAGGTGAGCTGCGGATAGTTGGAGAGGATTTTTTTTAGTTTTTCTGTATTCAGCGGGTAGATCTGCTCAATTCTGATGAGGAGGTCTTGCTCGTCTTTCTCTTTGACTAGGTCGTAGTAGAATTTCCCACTGCAAAAGAGAACTCTTGTTGGGCTCTGCGGCGCATTGGGGTCATCCAAAACTTCTTCAAATCCTCCTTTAGCAAAAGCCTCTAAGGGGCTTTTGCATAAGGGATGGCGGAGGGTCCCCTTAGGAGTAAAGAGAATGGCCGGTTTTTCCATCTCTCGAAGGGCCTGTCTGCGCAAGAAATGAAAGAGCTGCGCAGGTGTAGTGCAATTCGCGATGATCATATTTTCTTCGGCGCACATCTGTAAAAACCGCTCGATACGTGCTGAGGAGTGCTCAGGGCCCATCCCCTCAGAACCATGAGGAAGAAGGAGGGTGAGGTTGCTAGACTGTCCCCACTTCATCTCTTGGCTCGCAAGGTACTGATCGATGATGATCTGCGCTCCATTGGCAAAATCTCCAAACTGCGCTTCCCATAGGACTAAGCAGTGAGGGTAGAGAACGTCGTAACCGAGCTCATAACCCAAGCAAGCATACTCGGAGAGTGGGGAGTTGAAGATATCACAGGGGGCCTGATCTTCTGAGAGATGGGAGAGGGGGAAAAACCGAGCTGAGGTGAGCTGATCAACATAAACACTATGTCTGTGAGAAAAGGTTCCCCTACGAACATCTTGGCCTGTGAGGCGGACGTGGATCCCCCCTGTGCAGAGGGTGGCATAGGTGAGCATCTCACCCATCCCCCAGTCGATGGAAGGCTCTGTAGGGTCTTTCTCCATCATCCCAACCCGCTCTTTAAGAAGACGGAGGATTTTTGGGTGGAGATTGAAGTCTTTAGGAGGGGTTGCAAGAGCTTTGCCAAGTGGAATCAATCGATCAAGCGGAACTGCCGTGTCCACTGGGGCGAAAAGGGCTGGCAGGTCTTTCCCCTCTTCTCGAGGTTTGAGCTTCTCTTCTGAAGGTCCCTCAGACTTGACTGTCTCGAGAAGGGAGCTGAGATTCTCTTTAAAATTCTTTTCGAGCTCTTCTGCTTGAGTTAAGGAAAGCACTTCACTTGAGACAAGATGATCTCGATACAGGGTTCGGATGCTCTTTTTCGAGCGGATGATTTGGTATTCGAGGGGTTGGGTGAAGCTGGGCTCATCCGACTCGTTGTGTCCATATTTTCGATAGCCCATCAGGTCGATGAAGACATCGCAGCCAAACTTTTGCCTAAGCTCTGTAGCGAGGCGGGCAGCAGCCACACACCCTTCGGGGTCCTCAGCACTCACGTGAAGCACAGGGGAACCAAAGGCTTTGGCAATATCGGTGCAGTAGCGAGAAGAGCGGGAATCCCCGGGAAGGGTGGTGAATCCGATCTGATTGTTCACAACAATATGGATCGTTCCCCCATTGCTATAGCCCTTGAGTTTGCTTAGGGTCATGATCTCATAGACAATCCCCTGACCAGCAATCGCCGAATCCCCGTGAATCAAAATGGGCAATGCCTTGGCCTCTTGTTTTTTCTGCTCCTGGATAGCACGCGCAGCGCCGAGGGCTACTGGGTCATTAGACTCGAGATGGCTCGGATTGGAGGGCATGAAAAGCTGGATCTCTTTCCCATTTTTGCCTTTGTAGATTCCGGAAAACCCCAAGTGATAACTCACATCCCCCGAAGACTCGGAAAAATCGGGCGTGTAATAGTCTTCAAACTCTTCAAAAATATAGGAGTAGGATTTACCCATGATATTGGCGAGGACATTGAGTCTTCCTCTGTGGGCCATCGAGATGATTCCTTCAGAAACGCCTTCCTCGCCAGCCTTGTCCAAGATCGCATGGAGGAGAGGGATAAGAGTCTCTGCGCCTTCCAGGGAAAAGCGCTTTTGGCCAACGTATTTCGTGTGAAGAAAGGTCTCGAACCCCTCTGCTTGATCGAGCTGTTTGAGGATCTCGATCCGGTCTTCGTTTTGAAGGTGTGAGGGAAAATAGGGCTCAATCGATTGCTGCACGGATTGTTCAATGGCAACGGAGCCGAGATCCATATACTCGATCCCTACCGACTGGCAGTAGGTCTTCTGGAGTACATCCACAATCTCTTTTAAAGGAGCCGTCTCTTTCTCGAAGAGTCCATGCGCTGGAAACTCCTTCTCTAAATCCTCTTCAGAGAGGGCAAAATTCTCTAGTTTTAGCTCTTCTGGGAAAGAAGGGGGATCTGTCGCAATAACATTGCAGTTCGCATAGAGGTGGCCATAGATGCGATAAGCATTGATCAAGCTAAAGCTGCGAAGATCCAGACTCTCTCTACGAGGGGGAAGGGCCTGAGGGAGCTTTGAAGCAAATTGCATCCCCTCAAAAAAATTCTTCCAGGAAGAGTCAACGCTCGTGGGATCACTCAGCCACTTTTCATAGAGGCCTTCAATCAGTTGAAGGTTTGCGAGGTTGGCATAAGTAGGAGAGTCTTGGGTCATACTTTGGTCTTATATCATAGAAAATCACATAGCCAAACAAAATATTTCGGACTATTTAAAAAAAATAGAGCCTCCTTTATGTAGTGAAGAGTGAAGCGGATTCGAGCTCTCCTTTTACATTTCATATCGTTGAATATGAATAAGTAAAGAATAAACCAAAGATCCTCTTCTACACTGATCAGAAATAGGGCTCTATTTTCTGGGGATGATATTCCCTAGGAATTAAAGAGTATTTAGAGTAGATTATGCCGGGTAGCTATTTAAGGACCATCAATGAATCTCAAAAGTGAGCGTCTAAAAAAGTTAGAAACCGAACTAGCCGACTTGCAGCAATGGCTCAAGCTCGGTCTTGTCCCTAAAAAGGATATAGAAAAACACAAAGTAGAGATCGGTGCGATCGAACAACGAATTGTCGAAGAGAAGGACCGCCTCAGACTCCTAAAGGAAAGTGGAGAGGTTGAAGAGTTCACTCCTCCCAAAAGAACCGCCCGCCCAGCCTACCAAGAGCCCCAAAGCATGCCCGAGATGGCCGCGGCCAACGAAGGGACATCAGAAGGGGGAGGTTTCGACACCGAGACCGAATCCTTCAATGCAGAAACAGCAACCGGAGAGGAAGAGAAGACGAGCCCAGGAGGTGACGAAACTCCCTCACAAGTGTACGATGACGACGATGATCCCTTCAGCGACAAGAATCGCTGGAAACGGGGAATCCTCAAAGATCCCGATACCGACGAGTGGTAGATCGACAATACCCCTATACTTTCCCACAAAATTCGCATGGATGCTAAAGAAATTAGCCTCTATTTTCATATCCCCTTTTGCACCCGCAAATGCCCCTACTGCCACTTCTATGTGATCCCTGATCGAGCTGAGCACCGCGCTCTTCTTTTAAAGTCTCTTCTACTGGAATGGGAGAGGCTCACAGAAAAAACCTCTGAATATGAGATCGTCTCGATCTACTTCGGCGGGGGAACACCGTCCCTCTTCGGAGCCGAGGCGGTTGATACTCTCCTCAGGAAAATCTCTTCGAGCGCCTCCCTCACCAAAGACTGTGAGATCACTCTAGAGATGAACCCTGAGAACGTCACTCACTCCCTTGTGAATAGTTACCGCGCAGTTGGGGTCAACCGGGTCAGTCTCGGTGTCCAGTCACTGGTGGACGACTCCCTTATTACCATTGGGCGGACCCATTCCAGTTCAGGGGCTCTCTTTGCAATCGAGCAGATCCAAAAAGCCGGGATCGACAACCTCTCCATCGATCTGATGATGGAACTCCCAAGCCAGACCCCAGAGAGTTTTCAAAAGACTCTCGACCAGCTAGAAAAACTCCCGATCACCCACCTCTCCCTCTACAACCTCACAATCGAGCCGCACACTTCGTTTTACAAAAACAGAAAGAATCTCAGTTTGCCATCTGCTGAAGAAGGGCTAGACATGCTCAAGAGGGCAACATCCCACCTAGAACAGATCGGCCTGAAACGGTATGAGGTCTCGGCTTTTGCCAAACCGGGATATTTCTCTCGCCACAATGTGGGGTACTGGACCGCACGTCCATTTTTTGGCCTGGGGCCCTCTGCGTTTAGCTATTTCGCAGGAAAGCGTTTTTCCAACTGCGCCAATCTCAACCGGTATGCCAAAGCGCTCCGCTCTGGCAAATCGGCCATTGATTTTGTCGAGAAGCTCTCTTACCCACAAAATGTCTGTGAACTGCTCGCTGTCGAGCTCCGACTTCTCAAGGGAGTTAAAATGGATAAGCACGATCTCCCAGAAAAAACAAAGGAGACTTTGCTACTGCTAACACAAGAAGAATACCTAGAGGAAAAAGAAGGGAGACTTAAACTGACCGAGAAGGGACTTCTCTTTTACGACTTTGTCGCCTCAGAGATCGTATGAAACAAAAAGACCGCTGGTTTTTTATCGATGCTCGGAAGTGAGCGTTTTCTCCACCTATGAACCGGATGGGTCTCTACCCCTTGAGTCGGGAATGTGAGGTCCCATGCGACGCAAAGAAGAGTTTCATCAGAAAGGGTGTGAAGAAGAGTAGAAAGAAGGCGATCGTTCCGAAATGGAGCCTCTATGAAGAGGTGGGTACTCCCCTCTTTTCTTGAGCGCATCTCCAGTTCTTGGAGGCTTTGCTCTGGTCTTCGCGGCAGATACCCATGAAAGCAAAAGTGTTGTGAGGGCAGACCTGAGAGCATCAGCGCTAAGACAAGAGATGAGGGGCCGACAAATGCTTTGACTATGATACCCAGTTCTCGCGCTCTACTCACGAGCTGGTAGCCTGGATCGGCGAGTATTGGGAGCCCCGCGTCAGAAACGAGTCCCCATTTCTCTCCTTGAACAAGAGGGGCGAGAAGCTCTTCTACCTCCCGATGATGCTTATTGAAGAGGGAAATGGGAAGGTCCCGAAAAGTCCTCTCGCGATCAAAAGTGAAGCGCTGGAGGTATCGCCTCCCATCCCTTTCATTTTCCGCTATCAACCCGTCGATCTTGGCAATGGCCCGATCGACACTATTGGGGAGAAAGAGCTCATGGGGGGCTTCCTTGTTCAAGAGGTTGGGAAGAAGTAGGAGCTCTCCTTTCATCGCTTACGCCCCCAACCTACTGAGAAACATAGAAAACAGGACACGGGGCTTCGCAGCACTGGTCTTCACCCCATACTCAAGAGTATAGAGAGCTTTTAGCCCTTCAATAAAGAACGGCTCTCCTTTTTTTTTGGTCCCATCGATGCACCCCGCTAATGCCTTCGGCCACAACTTGGGAAAGTGCCCGGCTATCTCCTCGTTCGAAACTCTCTGACTGATCAGGCATGAGAGTTTGAGCCCTATCTCCAACTGAGAACGAAGAATCCCAATCAGGGGGAGAAGGAGGTTTAGGTCATTCACTTCTGGTAGCTGAGCTCCCTTGCCCCAGATCAACTGCTGTGCGACCTGAAAAAGATTCACCTCTGGCAAAGAGCTTGCGATCGCTCGGATATGACCCTCATTGACCTCCTTTCCCTCTCCGACATAGCAAAGGAGCTTCTCGATCTCCTGATCGATAAGGATGCGGTTAGGAGGAAGACTCCCCAAAAGGAGCTCCAGTGCTGCTGGGGTGATCTGCTTCTTCTCGGACAAAAAACGCTGAACTGCCCATTTCTTAAACCGCTCTTTTTCTTCCCAGGGCTTTTCTTTGGAGAGATCGAGAAGGACCATCTCCTTGAGCCCTTTCTTGTAGAGCTCGGAGACGTTTTTAGAACTTCCCGCTCCAAGAATGAGGATCGCGCTCGGGTTGGGCTTGGCAACATATCGGCAGAGAGAAGCGAGTTCATCCTTTGAGAGGTGCTCCACCCCATCAAAAAAAGCAGAGACCCTCGCTGAAAAAAGGGAACCTCCATTCACCTGCAAAAGCGCATCGCTAATCAAAGAACACTTCCTATAATCAGATGCAGCCTCCAAAAGACGGGAAAGAGAAAAGAGGATCTTTTTCCTTTCCGACTCCTTAGGACAGATCACAAGATAGACTGGAGAGAGATGATCGGGAAAAGAATCTTTAAAGTGTTTTTCAAAGGGATCAAGCTTATTGAACTTCATGTTGGGAATTGTACCCCACACGGCCGCTCATTACAACCCTCTCTGGAAACTCCTTCTTGCCTAACGGTTTTGGGCTTTGGTGTTGAATATTTTCCTTATCAGTGGCGCCTTGTTCTTCAAGAAGGTCCACGACGTCCCAAGCCTCATGCGAAAGGGCCAATTCGAGAGGTGTATTCTCAGAAAGATCCTGAGCGTTTATTTCGACTCCAGATCTCAGTAGCAAGGCAACCATGTCCTTGCCTTTAACATTTCCTGCAGCAAGATGAAGTGGAGTCTGCCCAATATTATCCCGTGTAGAGAGATCCCCATTTGCATTCAAGAGAGTCTCAGCAATTGCGGGGTCATTTCTCATTGCTGCCCAATGAAGAGCTGTACGACCCAGAGAATCCTTCCAATTAGGATCACCTCCAAGAGCAAGTAAAGTCTCAATCCTATTCGCCCATCCCTTCTTACAAGCTTTGTGCAGTCTCTGTTCGAGGAGATAGCGCACAGAATGAAAGCCCGCGTTGAATCTCCTCAATGTAACATAATTCATTCCTGCTTCTTCTAGATTCTTCGAATGGGTTTTCCACAAGTATTGCGATGAAAAAGCACGAAAGGCGTCCCCTTCCAATTTCCATTTATTAATGAGCTTTTCAGAAGGTTCTACATTTTGAATCGCAGCCCAAGCAACCCGTAAAGCCGCTTCCTTACTCGCGAATGCGCAATTGCTCACAGTTTGCTGAAGAGGTGAGAGTTCTTCATACAGAAGGCAGTTCTCATCTTTTACGATTTCATTCTCATGTGGAGATAAAACCCCTGGGAGCTTGTTGTAGAAGTAGTCAACCCCTTCCTCGTAACTTGCAGATTTCATGGCTTTGATCTCATCCAAAAGGGATGCATCTAAACGAGACCGCGCAATCTTAAAAACCTCAATAGTCTTCTTTCCTTTTTCAATACCGCCTTCTCCAGTATTACAGACAGCCATATACTCTCCAAAAAAAGCGAGAGTAATGATGTGTCCAGTCCAACCACCAGAAAGAAATGCAATATCACTATTTTGGATAACTTCAAGTCTCTCTTTTGAGGTAATCGATGAGCTGTAAGCGAGAAGAAGAGCATCTTGGAGTTTTTGTCTTTGCTGTTCCTTAAGAGAAAAGCGCTCAAAGGTTTCTGTCGATCTCAACTCTTCTAGCGACTCTGCAAGAGGTAAAAACATCAAGGGTGAATAAGACCACTCTAAATTGAGTGTGCGCCCGGCTATTGTAAAATCCCCACGGATATCTAAGGCATGAGCAAGGATTTTTGCACTGAGGAAGGCTCGACTATTCTCCTCTTCAAGACATCCTGCAAAGTCTAAACCACCCAAACTAAATCCAGTGGCATACTGCGCCTCTTCACTCGTACGAGGCTTGGCTCCTCTAGCTAAGAGCAATTCAGCAATAGCCTTAGATCCTTTTGCACATGCAACGAAAAGCGGAGACTCTTTATTCTCGTCATAGACGTTCACTTTAGCGCCCAGAGTCAGAAGGGCATCTGCTGCAGCGAAATTTTTAAACCAAACAGCATAGAACAAAGGGGTACTACCGTCTGTATCTCTCTGATCGAGATTGACTCCTTGTTTGAAAAGACGCCCAATTCCCTTGGCATTGCCATGTTTGGCAGCAAAGAACATGAGCCAATTATTTAGGTCGATTGGTTCCATAGATTTTAGATGAGGACTGAATGCTGACATAATATATTACTAATTAAGTTGCTTTTTCTATACTTAATTAAATCTTAATATAAAAAGCTTTAATTGTCAAATTAATTCTACTATTATAATAAAAAAGGTTGACAAGACAAAAAAGCTGCTCTACAGTAAATTCTATAGACGCAGTTGCAACTCCCCTACTCCGTGAGCGTTAGCGAATTAAGGAAACTAGGCAAAAGAGGGAGATGGCAGCGCAAGTGTTTAATGGTTTGTGATTTAAGAAATTTTCGCAGGAGACGATCTAATGGCAACTAGAAAAAAAGCAAAGCCCCGAAAAGTGGCGAAAAAGAAGACGGCGGCAAGAAAACCGGCCGCTAAAAAGAAAATTGTGAGAAAAAAGGCTACTGCAAGAAAGCCCGCTGCTAAGAAAAAAGTCGTAAGAAAAAAAGCTGCAGCCCCGAAAAAAGCAGAGAAAAAGACCGCAGCGAGAAAAAAGGCAGCTCCCAAGAAGGCAGCGGCTCGAAAAGTGGCGAGAAAAAGGACCTCAAAAGTAGCAACTCGCAGAAAAACAGCCCGCACTCTCGGCAGAAAAACCGCTTTCCAAAAAGTTTTAACAGCGGAAGGATGGCGGCGTCTTATGTTGAACGCCACAAAAATCTAGCCAGTTAGACAAACCGCTCGATTTGTGGTATAATACCCCTCTAATGAATAAATCTTTTGGAGGGGTTATGACAAAAGGATCTATGCAAGGCAAACGGGCCTTTATCGCAGGTGTTGGCGACGACCAGGGGTATGGCTGGGCCATAGCAAAAGCCTTAGCAGAAGAAGGTTGTGAAATCCTCATCGGGACCTGGACTCCCATCCTAAAGATTTTTACTACTTCACTTCAGTCAGGGAAATTCGATGAGTCTCGCAAGCTCTCAGATGGGAGTTTGATGGAGATAGCAAGGATCTACCCGCTCGACGCGACCTTTGATCAGCCGGAAGATGTCCCTCAAGAAATCCGAGAAAACAAGCGTTATCAAGCAGCCCCTAACTACACCATCTCAGAAGTGGCGCAGCTAGTTGAAAAAGAGTATGGGACCATCGATGTTCTGGTCCATTCTCTGGCTAATGCTCCTGAGGTAAAAAAACCCCTACTGGACACCTCTCGCTCTGGCTACCTCGCTGCTCTTAGCTCTTCGAGCTACTCTCTCGTCAGTTTGATTGCTCATTTCGGACCCTTAATACAGAAGGGAGGCTCTGTCCTCTCTCTCACTTACATGGCTTCTGAGCGGGCAGTTCCAGGCTATGGTGGGGGGATGAGCTCTGCCAAAGCAGCGCTCGAGAGCGATACGCGCACCCTAGCATTTGAAGCAGGAAGGAGATGGGGTATCCGTATCAATACAATCTCCGCTGGTCCCCTGCGCAGTCGCGCAGCTCGCGCGATCGGTTTCATCGATAAGATGATCGACTACTCTCATGCCAATGCCCCTCTGCAAAGAGAAATGGCCGCAGAAGATGTAGGGGCAGCTGCCCTCTTCCTCTCCTCAGATCGATCAGCAGCCGTTACGGGGACAATTCTTTATGTGGATAATGGGATGCATGCGATGGGTGTAGCGGTTGACTCTCCGGCTCTTGCTGCAGATGAACCTGCACACGCATAATTGCATTCTTTTCTCTTGAGACCGTGCGAATGGCAATTCTCCAATCATAGGCAGCAAACTCCCTTTTCCCAGTGCAGCAGTGCTGGGAAGGACGATTCCCCCTTAGAATATGACCGAAGAATTTTCCCCCTTCGCCTGAGAAAGAGAGAAGAATTTTTGCTCCATCAGAGCGGATTTCCACTTCGTCTCCCATCTGAAAAGTCGTTGCCTTGGCCCCCTGAACAAAAATCTCGTGATCGGGATGGTGATCGAGAAAAAAGTTGATCTCTAGCCTCTTTTCATCGGTGTCAGGTCTCTCTTCTGGAAAGGTGAGAACTATCTCTTCAACGCTCCCTTCCACGCTTAAGTGCCGTTTAGCAAGGGCAAAAGTATGCACACTCCTCTCTCCTTTCCAACCGATAAAAAGAGGGCACTCCTCTGCCTCATCAAAGTGAATGTAGGGCAAAGGTTTTGATTCGATCTTTGGGGTAAAAGAAAGAGGACGGATCAAAGCGCCTCGAAGATGGAGAGGAGCGATCTCAGAGCCCCTCATGGGAAAGTCTTTTTGCCACTCGGAAAGAAAGAGGTCAAACAAACTAAGGTCTGGCTCAGAGCCCCTCTGGTGGCGACGAAGAGCAGGCCCTGTGTAAAGATGCAAATCCGGATGCCACTCTGCGTAGGCCTTAGCAATTTCCTCCTCGATGGCAAGTCCCCGCTTTTCAGCGATCTGCAGAGAAATCAGGGCCTCACCCCACTCAAAGAGCCCTTGAGGAGTTGGCCCCAGTTTCCCCTCGAATGCAAGACATCGATAGGCAGCCCATCTAGGAAGAGATTGCTCTTGCGCTCTTTGAAGGATCCCCTCCATGCACCCATCGAGCCTCTCTTTAAGATCTCCGATCACATGAGCAAAGTCACTGCGCACCCAAAAGAGGACCGGCAGAAGGCGGAGATGAAGAAAGGGGTCATGCATTTGCGGGAATTCATGGAGATAGACAGGAAAATTCCCCTCCACCTCGAATGGCAGGAGTCTCTCGAGAAGGGCTTTTCCCTCAAGGACGTTATCAGCAAGACGAGTCCGGAAAAGAGCAAGAGCAAAAAGAGCATTCTCTAGAACGGGAATCGTATCGTGGCTAATCCCATCCTCGCTTTGCGCGCAATAATGAACAAACCCCGTCTGTTTTCTTTGAAGAGATCGGCCCGCTTGAAGGGCCCAATTAGCGGTTTGCAAGGCGGATGGCCTCCTCTAGAGCCGGAAGAATCCCGAGTTCGCGTGGCCTCTTAGCTATGAGATCAGCCGATTCCTTGACCTCTTCAGGGGCCGTTTCGATAGCAATGCTGACATCAGCCTCTCTCAGCATTTTTAAATCGTTCCCATCATCACCTGCAGCGATCACAATATCGGCATTGCAAGCCCTTCGCAAAAATTGAATCGCTGCCCCTTTATTGGCTTTGGGGCTAGTGATCAGGTTTAAATAGAGAGAGGGGTCAATCGGATCGCGAAGCATGCAGATTTCGATCTGCTCATTCAGGACAAGCTCCTCAAATAAAGAGCGGATCATTGCTCTCTTACCAAAGCATTTGATCTGAGGGAACAGCTGGGTAGAGTCAAAGAAAAAATCTGAAGACTTCCAAGGTCCTCCACCGAGCTCCTCGAGAACTTTTAGATAATCGAGTTCTTGCTTGGAGAACCTCTCTGGGCGAAAATAGCAAAAATCCCCCAGGTCCAATCCAGAATAAATGATAAAATCCCCCGGATGTCCCTCATAGGCTCGATCGATTTGTGGAACGATGTCTCCACTGAAATAGCTCCGGTTGAGGAGCTTTTTTTCTGGCATCGAGAGGATATCCGCCCCATTTTGCACTCCCAATAGATAGGGAAAAGGGAAAAAACCTAAAATCTTCTTCTCAACAAAGGAGAAGGCCCTCCCGGTGATGAAGGCAATGGTCCATCCTTCTTTTGCATACCTGGTCAAAGCCTCTACAACTTTGGGGTCTATCCAATCGAGCCTATGGGTTAAAGTCCCATCGATATCAAGTGCTAAAATTCCACGAAAATGCATAGGACACAATTATCGCTGTTCTTGCAAAAAAAGAGAACCCTTTGCAGACTCAAGTAAAGAGGGTACAGTTATGGTAAAATTTTTCTTTTCGATCTTTTGTCTTCTTTTTCTTACAGTCTCGACGCAAAGCTTCTCACAACCAGAAGCCAAGCCAGACCAGACTGTAGAACAGACAGAAAATGGAGGGGATCTCTTTGATGTGGGAGAGGCCCCCATCACCTACAAGGGAGCCTTTCTCAAGATGATGTTCACCCTCCTGGGTCTAATCGCTCTGATTGTGATCTCGGTGTGGATGCTCCGAAGGGTCTCACAAGGAAAGATGAAGCAGATGAACTATGGGAGGTCGATCAAGGTGATTGAACGGCGCCCGTTAAGTGCGAAGTCTGTGCTCTATCTTATCGAGATTGATGGGAAGCGCGTTGTGATCGCTGAGTCGCAGGTCGAGGTCCGTCCGATCACTATAATCGAACATAGCTCCCTTCCAGAAGAGAGCTAGCTCCCGATGGGGGCTCCCCTGGGGGAGCCGGAGAGCTCGGTTCGCTTATAAGAACAGAAGCAGGCGGGGAACCAGGTTCGTCGTCATCAGCATCGCTCCTCACTACTTGTTTATCCACTCTTGAGGACCAAACTCCTGCCCCTGGTGATGACTCACCACCTGTGTCAGTTGATGTCTCATCTAAACTGTGCAGTAAAACCCTTGCCATTGACAGACGACGATCTGTGCCTGCAGCACTTCTTTCGATTTGATTTTCTCCTATGGCCACTATAGCGTCACCCACCACAGAAAGCCTTCTCGGACTTCGAATCGCACGTACTCGAGCATCTTCCACTACTGGCAACTCTTCTCTAGACGATACGTCATTTTCTGGGTCATAGGTTCCCAATGCCTGCATACCGAAGAGTTGCGAGGGTCGTATATGACCCTTAGTGACACCATTAGCAATTTTGAAAACAGTAGAGTTATCGATCTTAGAGTTTTTCTGAATCCCCTTAAAGCAATAATTCTCCCAAGAATTCAGCAAAGAAAGTGCTTTAGGAGGATTATAAATACCGTAGGAAGAAACTCCAAATATTCCAACACCATTCACCAAGAACATCAGTCCCTCTCCAAATTGCTCTGCACATGGAAGGTAATCATTCCCTGAGTTTTTCAAATAGATTGACAGTGAAAAATTTTCATTGTTTCTATTCACCCAATACCCTTCTCCAATAGTCCAAGTTTTTGAAATGATAAGCATCGCCGACGAAAGAACCGACCTCGCACAAGAGGCAAGAGAGAGAGGAATGATAGATGCTACCATCCCCAAATGCCTGACACCAAGCCAATCTGGAGAGATCTGTTTATAGAGGGAATTCGATGGAATATGTCTAAGCATATTACGGGAATATCCCGAGCTTAATTGCATCTGAACTTTGTGCCAATTGGACCCCCTAATCAGATGATCAGGAAAAGGGGTAATCCAATGGCGAGCAGCAAAATACACGCCTATGCCAGCATAGTGCTTGCACCGCTCATAACAGGGCGAAAGAACCTCACCTACACTTTTGATCATGTCTATTGCCATCTTTCCCTCCCCCGGCTATCCGCCGATTGATAGGGATTTCTTACGATGCTTCATCCGCCTTATTCTAGTACGGGAGTCAGCCGATCCTCCGATCCGGCTCCCCCCGATCCGTCAGGGGGAGATAGAGGAGTTGAACCACGACTCGAAGCTCTTTCACCATCGGAACCACCAACTGAAAATTTTCTGTGCTGAAGTCTCTCTCTTTCCTCAGCTGATGCGATCACCACAGGACCGAGTTTAAACATATCAGAAATGAGAACGTCTCCACGGAGTACTGCTCCTAACCACTGCCGAACAGATTGCTGCTGCTCAGGCATTACTCCAAGAGTTGATTCCTCCTCAGAGCCCTCTTCATGAGGCGCCCTTGGATAGAATCTTTCTTCAATTCGAGACAGATAGACCCTAGCCTCTCTAGGATTATAAACGCCATACAGGGAAGTGCCAAATGCACCTAATCCATAACCACAAAGCTTTAAGGGTGCACTGGAAGCATTGACAAGTGCATTTCCAAATGCTTGCATCTCTCTTGTTGCAAGTTCGGTTAATGTTCTCCCCTTTGCATGACTTTCTTGGTATCGAGAAGCTACCCATCTGAACTGACGCGCTGCGACAAACCCAACCCCAAGAAGAGCAATTGACCACTTATAGGAGTAGGCCATAGAGCCCAGTTCATAAAGAGAAAATGCAACAACGAGATGTTTCAGAAGGAGCCAGTCAACCCCATCTGCTCTGTATAGGGTATCAGTATCCACGTGACGATGAAATACATTGGAGATTGACGCATGGTGATCGTCGTAGGCCGCACTGACCGCTATCTTCTGCCAACTCTTCCCATGAGCCTCTTCTGCAGGAACATCTTCTAAGTAATAATGCACCAGGCTTTTCATACCAGGTACGCTCAAAAGTCTTTGTGCTATGTCGTTGCTACTGATTCCCATTGTTATTGTCCCTCCACGATTGTGAATTACTCCTTTAAAACTTTGGCAGGGCTTGGAGAAAATTCTCGTCTACTCGCTTCGCCACTTATGTCTGAATAATTACCCAGACTTGTAGCCCCGCAGAATGTCGTTACAGAAAAGCTACTTCTTCGTTGCCAGCTTTCAATGTAGTCATTTGCTCCTTTCAACAAATGGCCACCCATGCCGACAACTTCAGTAACAGCAAATTTCGGAAAGCTCTTTTCAAATGCTTGATATCTACGGTAGCTACCAAATAGAGGTATCGAAAGAGCAGCAGCGCCCATAATAGTGGTTATCCAAGGAGAATACCCGGCTATGGATGGTAACAAAAAATAAGCAAACAAACTTCCTGTAGAAAGAATACCCACCTCTGCCAGCGTACGTTTCGCTTCATCTTGGGTCAGGACTGATTTCTCATTCCCCTTTGCTTGGGGATAGAGTCGCCTATCGAGATCAAAAAGCTCCTTTCTGGCAGCAATAGGGTCTGAATAAGCATGGAACATCTCTTTGAGTGAGGATCCGATTGAGAAGAAGGACTTTTTCGCATAGGTGAACTCAGTTCCGGCAGCAATCCAGTGGGCATCTCGCTCTTCGCGAGTTTTCTTAGCAAACATCCATAGTCCTTCTTTTGCAGTAAAGATGACATGTCCGATAAATGTAATACCACCAACAACTGCACCCATTCCGCCAACCAGCGCACTCCGTATCGCAATCTCTTTTACTCTTCGTGCGAGAAATAATTCGCCATCCGGGTACCTGTGAATGAGAATGTTTTCATCACTGCCTTCTCTTCGGACAGAATGGGCAATGCATGATGCGTTCTGAGTTCCAAGTTCCGCGCTAAAATCCTGTGCTCGCGGTGGAGTTTGCCAGTTATTACTTACTCTCTCTTGAAACCCTCTTAGTTGACTGCAATTCAATATTCCCATAATTATATTCCTATTTTTGTAGAGTTTATGCAAGCCCTTCCTTATTAACCCATGGTTTATTATCAACAAACCGTCTAGTTCTATTCGTATTTTTTTCATAGAGGTTTCCTTGTCTTTGCATGCAATAGGCAAGAAAAAGAATTTTTCCCTCAGGGATTTTTTTTATCCATCTGATGCATGTAGTCCAGAACCCATCCTCTTGTGGCCCTGAATACTCGTAGCGAAGATCCCAATTTCTTGAGTCAACTTGGTGCCAGTCGAGCTCTATTTTTCCGATCCATTTTCTCCCTTCAAGGGGCTGGAAGATGGTGTATCCACTCGCAAAGATCATCGCTAGGGCATAGAGAGGCGTACGCGCAATGCGCCAAAGACTCTCGCCGATCGCTGAGGGGATGACATAGATTACGGACAAAAAAGCATTCCCCAATGCAGTAAGAGGGGATTTTGTGCAAAAATCTTTGTATAAATTGGGTAGGACTCGCCAAAACACCGAAGAAATGTCCACAGCAATTTTACACAGATTGGCTGCCATGACTGTAGGAGCATATAGAAAGGTGCCCACAAGGATGCTTACGGCTTTTAAAGAGATGATATAAGGCTTATCCAAGACATTATCTTCATTTCTCGTGCCATAGAGGTCTTCTGTTGACTTCTCTAGGTGATATTCTCGAAGGCCAATGTTATTCTTTCCATCACGTGTGTACTTATACGCTTTTACAACACACCAATCTTTACTTGGATCATCTCTATCTCCAATAGTAGGTTCTCTCCAGCAAGAAAAGAGTGCTCCAAGTGCCTGGTTGCAGGAATTGATCAAGTCAATCTCCAAGTTTCTTGTGCGAAGATTTTAAAGGAGATGCTTCACAAAAGTCCAGGAATTTTTCCATACATTTGTCTTGAGGAATTGCACTTAGAAAAAATCCATACGCTGGAGGGGAAGTTCAGATTGAATTTTACTCATAAGAACCCCATTATATTTCTTGATGAGACGTTGTTTTTTCCAGGCGGGACTTTTTCTTTTTCTACCAGCTTCCCTATGGGGAGCTGGCATCACTTATAATGTTGAATTTGAAGGACTGCATGATCAACGAGCACTCAGGACACTAAGGTCGATCTCCCAGCTCGTCGCTCTGCGAAAAAAACCGCCTGCTTCGGTCAATGCTCTTCGTTTTCGAGCGGAATCGGATGTACCCGAACTCATACACGCCTTGCATTCCCATGGCTACTTAGAAGCTGAGGTCGAAGTAATAATTGCTAAGGAGGAATCAGACTACTCGGTCACCCTTATGATCCATCCAGGACCCCTCTATCGGATCGAAGAGTTTTCTCTAATAATCGAAGGAGAAACCCCAGGAGAGATAGTCGACTGCCCCGATACTTGCTTTAAAAACCTGGGGATTTCCATCAATGATCCCCTAGAAACCAATCAAATCATCGACAGTGAGCTTTGCGCTCTGGAAGTCCTTTCTGAGTGGGGTTACCCCCTCGCCATCATCAAAAAAAGAGAGATCATCGCCGATGGGAAGACCAAGCGTGTGAAGATTCTCATTACCATCGAAGCAGGACCTCTAGCCAGCTTTGGACCATCAAGAGTCGAAGGAAATACTTCCGTCCACTATGAGCTCATCGATCAACAGATCCAATGGTGTGATGGAGATCGCTACGATAGCTGCCTCGTTGAGGGGACACAGCAAGGACTCATGGACACAGGGTTGTTTAGCTCGGTCTATATCACCCACGCCGATCAAGTGAAAAGAGAAAATGAGCTCCCGATGAAAATCGAGGTTGCTGAGACGAAACATAAAAGCATTAGCTTGGGAGCAAGTTATCAGAAGACCTTCGGTGGTGGGGTCTCGTTTGGGTGGGAAAACCGAAACGTCGGCGGGATGGGGCGCAAGCTCCTTCTGCAAGCGGACATTGCACAGAGAAGTCATTCGGGAATTGCGAGCTACTTGATCCCCAACTTCCAAAGGATGGGGCAAAGCATCATCATTCAGGGACAGGCATTTCACGAGTCGATCAAACCCTATAAAATGCAATCATACAGTCTTTTCGGCCGTTTTGATCGGCAGGTTGATGACTGTCTCTTTTTTGGCATAGGTCCCAGGATTGAGTACATGATGGTGCAAAGCAGCGTCGACAATGGGAATTTCCTTCTTCTAGAAGCTCCCCTATACTTGCGTTGGACAAATGTGAAAGATTGCCTCAACCCTATCTCTGGTCTTCGGGTCGAATATAGAGGAACTCCAGCGATCAATAGCAAGGATACTTCCGATTTTTACTACTCCCAGCTTTTGACAGTCAGCTCATATTTTCCCTTTGGGCGGGAAGAGGGGCTTGTCCTAGCACAAAAGATGACTATCGGAACGATTTTCAGCAATGGAATCGGCGCCATACCCGTCCCCAATCGCTTCTTTGGAGGTTCGGAGATCAACCTAAGAGGATATAAGTACTATACAGTGTCCCCTCTCACTGATAACGACAAACCCATTGGAGGACGCTCAGCCATTTACTACACCGTAGAGCCCCGCTTTCGGATCTCCCACCGCATTGGGATTGTACCATTTTTTGATGTGGGGAATGTATACTTAACACAGCTTCCTAAATTCACTGGAAAGTGGCGGAAGTCGGTGGGGATTGGTCTCCGCTACTTCTCGTTCATCGGGCCCATTCGGATCGATCTCGCCTTCCCATTGAATAGAAGGGAAGGGATCGACCCCCACTGGTGGATTTTTGCAAGCCTAGGACAGACATTTTGAAGAAAGTACTGCGTATCATTTCTAAAGCCCTTTTCGCCCTACCCTTTCTGCTAATATCGGTGTTTTTCTTCATCCAGTCCCCCATTGGAAAACACTATGTTAAGAAGAAACTCATCACCTACGCGAAGGAAAAGGGATACACGATTGAGATTAAGAAACTCAAAGGGAGTCTTCCTCTTGAGTGGACACTAGAAGGAGTGACCTTCTTCCCGAATGATGAGAATCCCCCTCTTACTTTAGATCGTCTTCATGCGCGAATCGCACTTAGTCCCCTCTTCAACAAACAGATATCTGTTACCCATCTCAAAATCCATGGGGCATCCTATCGAGAAGTTCCTTTCACTTTAACGGCTAAGGGGCGCGTTGACCTTCTCGGAAAGAAACCTTTCAAGCTCGAACATGCACTCATCGAAGGAAAGGACCTCTTTCTTCGGACTGAGGGAAAACTCACTCAGGACCTCTCCATCCGCGAAGGGTTCTTAGCCTTTTCCTTTCCCGATCTCTCTCTGTTTTCCCCAGCAATTTCCGAAGGGAAAATGATGGGAACCGCTCAGATAACAAAAACCAAAGCTTCCTTTGACTGCTCAACAGAAGATATCACCCTCCTCGGCCACCCCTTTACCCATACGACCCTATCTCTAAATGCAAAAAAGAGAAACAACTGGTGGGAAGGAAAGGCTAGCGGCTCAGGGGGACATCTCGACATCCCCCTCGAGGGAAAAGCCTCTTTTCGCTTTACACCGAGAGGTCGCCTTCTTTCTATGGAGAAATTTAGCATCGAAGGCCCCAATCTCTCTCTCTTTGGTAAAATTGATCTCGACCCCAGCTTCAAATCCCTTGAGGGGATGCTACTCGCCCAGTGTCAAGATCTCAAAGTTCTCCGCCCTCTATTCCCCGGATCGGAGATCCAGGGAAGATTGGGAGCCAAGATCGACCTCCAAACCTTTTCGTCGCTTCAAGACCTCAAATGTCAAGTTGAAGTGGAGGACTTCTCCGCTTTCAACACAGAGTGTCACCTCCTCACGTTAGAAAGCACCCTCTACGATCTTTTTGGTGATCTCAGGGGAGAATTCTCCCTAGAAGGGAGCCAGATTGCCCACGATGAAGTGGAACTCTCTATGATGGAGATCAAGTCCAACTTTGACTCTCACGCTTCTCCCTTCTCTTTTGCCTTCACCGGAGACTGGAAGGCTCCGTTCGACGTGAAAGGGGGAGGAAAATGGCAAAAAAGAGGGAAAGGGATCTTCGTCAACATGAATGAGTTTATTGGAAGTGCTCTAGAAAAACCTTTCTCTCTCTGCAGTCCCTTCTCCTTTGAATGGAATCCCGATCAATTCAAGATGAGTAACCTCGCCCTCGATATTGCAAGTGGACACCTCACCTCAAGAATTGACCTCACTCGCTCCACCTCCCTCATAAAATTAAGCGCAGAGAATTTCCCTCTCGAGTTCATTCCCCTTCCTTTCGATCAAGTCACCATGCAGGGACTAGGAACCTTGGATATCGACCTCGTCTCTTGGGAGGACAATATCCAAGGGAGCTGCAATGTCTCATTGAAAAGAGCGGAACTTCAGACAAAGGGAGGAGATCCAGTAACGACCAAAGGCTCTCTCCAGCTGCACCTCAGTGGAGGTCAAGCGCAAATCCACGGAGAGATTAAGGGGCCAGAAAAACAGTTCCTCCACTTCTTCGGCCGCCTGCCGATCCGCTACCAACACTTCCCCTTCCAAGTGCGCATCGATTCCAAAAAGCCACTAGCTGGAGAGCTCATAGCTGAAGGAAAGCTCGAAGAAATCTTCAACTTCGTCAACATCGGCTCCCATCGAGTCGAAGGATGGCTCTCAACAAAACTCCTCTTCTCAAAGACCCTCGAGAACCCGTGGCTCACCGGATGGGTCGATCTTCAAGATGGCATCTACGAGAATTACTACATCGGGACAGAGCTAAAAAACATCGAGCTGAAGGGGCGCTTCCAACAAAACAGTCTTCTGATCGAGTCACTGACAGCAACAGATGGGAATGAGGGAGAGGTCGATGCAACCGGCTCTCTTCTCCTTAGCCCTGCGAAGGGATATCCTTTTTCAATCACCGCCAACCTCAAAGATGCCGATACCGTCTCCTTCGACACGATCTCAGGAAAATTCAGTGGCGAGGTGACCATTAGTGGTAACCGCGAGGCATCTGTCGCAAAAGGAAAACTCAAAGTGACAAAGGCGACCTTCCGCATTCCCGACGAGCTCCCCACTATCATTCCGGTCCTTCCAATCACCTTTATCAATGCTCCTGAGCATCTCAAGAAGAAGAGTCCCCCTCCTCCCACAGGTTCCCCTTTGCTCCTGGACTTAGAGATCGATGCTCCTGGCAATACCTACGTCGAAGGGAGAGGACTTACAGCAGAACTCAAAGGGAAACTCCACATAACCGGTACTTATGTCGATATCGCAGCCGACGGCAAACTCCAACTCGTCAATGGGGAGTTTCCCTTCTCAGGAAAAGTATTCAACCTGACACAGGGAGAACTCATCTTCAGCGACAAGCCCACACCCAGTGCCTATATTTCCTTAAGCGGAACCTGCGATCTTCCTGAAGTGACCGTCACCGCGATCCTAAGGGGCCCAATGTCAGAGCCCAAGCTCACCTTCCAATCGAACCCCCAGCTCCCCACAAGTTCGATCCTCTCCCAGATCCTCTTCAACAAAGACATCTCGGAGATCTCCGCTGTCCAAGCTCTCCAAGTCGCCCAAACGGTGATCTCCCTTTCTGGTAATTCAGCACCAGACATTCTCGGAAAAATCCGCAAGTCCCTCGGCATCGACAGACTCACGATTCTCACCTCAGAAAACGACCCCGGGAAAATATCCCTACAAATTGGGAAGTACCTCATGAAAGGGGTCCTCCTAACTCTCTCCCAAGGAGCTGAGAGCCGCAACGTCGCTGTTGAAGTAGACCTCAAGCAAGGAATCACTCTCCAAGCTGAAGTGAATGAAGACAGCCAAGGAAAGTTCTCCCTCAAGTGGCATCACCATTACTGAGTCGACCCTGAAAAAGTAAGTCTACTCGTATGAGGAGTACGTACTCGCAAGAGAAAAAATAGCTATTTTTCAAACGAGAAATTCACTTAAGCGACAATTCCAACCCGAGATAGGGTTGGATGAGGAACTTGATGTATTTCTCGCAAAAAGGGCATTTTTTCGCTGCGAGGACTTTTTCAGGGCCGACTCCTCCCCCCTTGCGCAAAATTCCCTAGCGAACTAAACTTTGAGTGCGACCCGAATAAAACAAGGTAACGTTATGAACTTTGGACATAATTTAGCACTCCAATCCGTACAACTCTTCACTCTCCATGAGCAGAAAGTACTGGAAACAATCGGCGAAAAAAACGAAGAGATCCTTAAGCTTACAGATCAAATGAATGACCTCACCTCCTTCTTAGGTCTCGTAGAAACGAAACTTAAAAATGAGGATACTGTTACCGCCCGCTTCATCAATCCAGATGAACACGAAGTGATCGATCGAATCAGAGAGGCCCTCATGGAAAATCCCGAAGGCCTTGAAGGGGCATTACGCCTCTTTGCCCATGGAAAATACTCCTGGGAAGTGACCGAACTGAACTCGCTCAAAGAGATGCTCGGCCGCTACGTCGAAGGTCCACTCCAGAGAAAAATCTCCATGGGATCAGAGGAAATGGTTCTCAATCACCATGAGCTCACAAAGGTCCTCGATATTTTCCGAAGCGGACTCACCAGAATGAATGATCAGATCCAAAGAATCCTCTCCAATATCTTAAGGTCCCGCTGATGATCTTTGAAGAACAAATCCTCCAGTTGAGAAAGGCTTTTCCTATCCCCCTTGAAAGCTCTCCCATGGACCAAAAGAAAATAGAGACCCTTTACTCGATTGCCTACGACATGTACGAAAGAGGAGACTACTCTAAAGCCTCAGATCTCTTCACCCAATTGGTCCTGCGTCAGCCTTACGTTCCCCGTTTTTGGAAAGGGCTTGCCAGCTGCAGACAGATGCAAAAGGAGTATAAAAGAGCCCTCCATGCTTGGGCGAGTCTCGCTCTTCTAGAAGGGACCTCTCCTCATCCTCACTACCACGCAGCCGAGTGCTATCTCTCCCTAGGAGAAAAAGTGGAAGCGAGAAAAGCTTTTCAGTGTGCCCTTACCCACCTAAAACAAGAAGACCCTTTCTACAATCGCGCTCAAACTTTTCTGGAGAGAATCGATGGCAGTCATTGAAGCGATCAAGCCCGTAAAGAGAAAAGGCATTGATGCCCTCCCTCCTCCAACATCCCCTGCAATCCAAGAACGTTCCAAATCCTCCCTTACCTCCGTCAAAGAAGTCTCAGCTCCTTTTACTCCCTCTAAACCCAAGCTCCAAGAACCCGTTTTTTTTCGCGTCCTGCTAAACGTTGCCTACCTCGAACAGGTTGCGGAAAACTTCGCACTGTACAAAGAGAAGGTCATAGAACGAACCTTTGCTGAATATAACGCACAGAATAGCGAAGCTGCCCGCATATCAGAGGAAGCTCAAGAACAATCAAAACAGGTCTCCTTCTGGGGAGTTCTCGAAGACCTTTCTGGAGCAGTTACCGGAGCTGTTTCAACCGTGTTTGGATTTTCTGCTATTTCCGCTGGCAATCCTTACGTCGGTGGGATCCTCATTGCAAATGGAGTTCTCTCTATCTCCAACATCGCCTTTAAGCACACACACGTCTGGGACTGGGTCGCAGAGCAAGCAGCTGGAGGCAACAAAGAATACAAACAATTGATTGCTTCCACCCTTCCCGCTGCAGTTGGTATTCTCTGTACAGCCGTAGGTCTCTACGGCGCTTACAATGCGTGGAGCTATGCGCAAATGAGCCAAGAGAGCACCCTCTTGACCTTTTTTGATACAACCTCCAACCTCGCAAGGGGGATCACCACTATGGGAAGAGGCTATGCCGAATCCAACTTCCTACAGACCAGCTCTGCACTTTCTGCATTGCTATCAATGGCAGAGCTGACTAAAATCGATCTTGAAAACGCTGCGGAAGAAATCAAAGGCTTCCACGAAGGACAGATGCGTGTGATTAGCTCATGCGCAGAGCTTTTAGAATCGAGAGATAGAGCTATCCAACTCACGCAGCAACCAGTATAGTAATAGGAGGAAATTATGAGTAGTGTATCAGCAGTCGAAGTCCTTACTCAAGGGGCACAAGGCACACATGCAGCTTCTTCACAGTTTGCTGCGATGGAAACATTGGATAAACGCATCAACTTTTCCTCTCGCATTCCACCTCACGAAATGGGTGCAAGTGTAGCCCGAAGCCATGCCTATCTCCCTATGGATGCTGAAACCGAAGACATCCTCAACAAAATCAGCCACCTCCTGACAGGTCATCCATCGCTCGCTCGAAGGCTTCTTGAAATCCGACGCAGATTCGGTATCGCGGAACAGCTCATCGGAAACAATCAAGCTAGAGAACGCGCAGAGCAGAGAAGAGTAGAAGAGATTGTGACCCAAATACAATCGACCAAAGGATGGCAAGCCACGGCCATCGCTTTTGCGAATTTTGGAGGAGGTATCATGGGGATCCTTGGTGCTCTCCTTCCCCCAGAAATCGGAAAAATCCTGACTGCAGCATCACGCTTTGCCCCAGGTATTGGAGACACCATTAGGACGTCCTTGGATGGGGGTTTAGTTCCTTTGGAATTCGAAAAGAATCTTTTTAGCACCCAATTTCAAACGCGGCATCAATCAACAGAAGGGCTAAAAAGGATTCTCAGTCATTTGCTTGAGCAGCTGCAGCAAGTTGCCCAGTCAGAAAACCGAGCAACAGGCGCTGTCTTCCGTTAAAGCTTCGTTAAACCGGTGCTGTGGACGTCTGCGCGATTGTTGGAGTGGAAAATGATTTTTCAACAATCTCCCTAAGCACTTGATATCCTAAATATTTAACCTCCTGTTCGATAAGAAGCAGCAAAATTCGAGACTTTTTTTGCTTTTAGACTTTTTTTGCGCTACACTCGAAAAAAAGGCGTTTTTCATGGAAGAAGAGCTCATCTCTAAAGAACAGGCAATTGACGAGTGGATCAGCAAGTACAAGCTCCATTTCCTCGCAGCAATCGGGGAATATTTCCAACTTCTCGTCGATACAATCAAAGCCACATTTTGGCGCCCTCCCAAACTCCGCCTGATCATGAAGCAGATGTACAACATCGGCGTTGGCTCTCTTGCTGTCGTGGCGATCACTGGATTCTTCACAGGACTAGTTTTAGCAGCTCAGTCATTTTACCAGCTAGACAGTAAAGGACTCAGCGGAGTGACCGGTCTCATGGTCGGTAAGGCGATGATCACCGAACTCGGTCCGATTCTCACTGCATTCATGGTCACAGGACGCGTTGGAGCTGCGATGTGCGCTGAGCTTGGAACCATGCAGGTGACAGAGCAGATTGATGCTCTCAGGACAATGGCGGTTAATCCTAACCGCTATTTGGTGGCTCCCCGCTTCATCGCAGGGATGTTCATGATGCCCCTTCTCACTGTTTTCAGTATGGTGATGGGAATCTTCGGTGGGTATTTGATCTCCGTCTTCTTCTTTGATCTGGCCCCTGCCGCTTATTTTGATCCGATGCCACTGCACATCTCCATCTTCGATCTCTTTTCTGGCTGCTCAAAGGCCTTTTTCTTTGGGGTGATCATCATGACAATTTCTTGCTACAAGGGGATGAATACAACTGGAGGCGCTGAAGGAGTGGGAAAAACAACGACGAGTAGTGTCGTGATCATTTACTGCGTCATTCTATTCAGCAACTTCATCCTCACTTTATGCCTCAACGCATTCCGCTTACAAATTTCGAGGTTTCTGTCGTGATCAAAATCCGAGATTTGTACAAGCGATTTAAAGACTGTCAAGTCCTTAAAGGTCTGAGTGTGGATATTCACGAAGGCGAAACTCTTGTGATTCTTGGTCCATCGGGTGTGGGCAAGAGTGTCCTTTTGAAACACATCATCGGCATCACCAAACCCGACAGGGGTTTTGTTGAAGTGGAAGGAGTCTCTATCACCGATCTATCGGGAACAGATCTCTTGAAAGCGATCAAGCGGATGGGAATGCTCTTCCAGAGTGGAGCTCTCTTCGACTCTTTGACTGTAGCAGAGAATACCGGCTTCTACCTCACGCAGCATGCAGACCCCATCACAGGAAAAAAAGCGACCAAGAAAGAAATCGCGCAGCGGGTCGATGAAGCTCTGGAGATGGTAGGACTTACTGACGCCTATAGCAAAATGCCAAGCGAGCTCTCAGGAGGGATGAAAAAACGGGCAGCTCTTGCTCGCCTCATTTCCTATCGCCCCTCGATCATTCTCTACGACGAGCCAACAACGGGCCTCGACCCCATCACCTCGATGCAAATCAATGAACTGATCGTCAAAACACAAAAAGAGCTAAAGGCAACCAGCGTCGTCGTCACCCACGACATCAGCTCCGCTCTTTATGTGGGAGATCGACTCGCCCTTTTAAGAGATGGGAGAATCGCCCACATCGGAGACCCAGATACCTTTATAAAAATTGACGATCCGATTATTGAGTTTTTTAAGAAGACCATATCACAGGATCCAAGGACGTTTAAATGAGTACAACCATTAAAAACATGTTAGTGGGGATCTTTATCCTCGGTGCAATCAGCCTAGTTGTCGCGATCATACTCTTTCTGAAGCCAAGTGTAGGCGATGGAAAGCAGGTCCTTTTCGTCCGCTTTTCCGATATCGGGAACATCAGCGTAGGGACACGGGTTCTCTTCGCTGGGAAGCCCATCGGGGAGGTGGCCTCCGTCAAAGAGATCCGCGATGCTAGAGAGCAGCCAACAGACGAGCTGGGTAGGGTCTACTTTTTTCAGGTGACCCTCCATATCGATTCCCATTTCAAGGTCTACAACACCGATGAAATTTCAATATCCACTTCGGGCCTTTTGGGAGAGAAATCGATCTCGATCACACCAAAAGCCCCACCGATTGGCATCACACCAAAACAAGTCACAAACCAACCGATCTACGCCAACTCGGTTGATATGATCCAAAACGCCATGGTCGATTTCTCCGATCTGTCTGGAAGCATGGAACAGACTTTCGACCAGATCAGTGAGTGGATGAAAATGCATGGAGAAGAAGTGGCCACAACAGTGCGAGCTACTGGAGCAGCTCTTAAGCAGATCGACCAAGCAGTCTCCACATGCAATCGACTGGGAGTGATACACAATGTACAAGACGGGGCAAAGCAACTGGCAACAACCCTCGGGCAAATTCAAACCGCCATGCATGAGTTAGAAGAGAATAATACCTTTGCCGATGCAGCGATAACCATCAAAAATCTCAAAGCCGCAAGTTGCGCAGTTGAGACGATCTGCAATGATGTCATAGAGGCGAAAGGAACCCTTGGTAAACTCGTTGTCGATAACGATCTTTACCTCCGAACAAATTCCCTCTTAAGCAAAGTCAATAACCTGATGAATGACGTCAACCACTATGGCCTTCTCTTTCATCTGAACAAAGAATGGCAACGAACTCACCTTCAGAAGATCAGCGAACTCAATGCACTGAGCACTCCCACTACCTTCCGCAGCTACTTCCAGAAAGAGGTGGATGATATCAACTTATCCATGTCGAGAATTTCTATGCTGATCAACAAAGCAGAGAACTCACCGGTAAAAGAAAAGATCTTTGCAAGTAGTGCATTCAAGAAGGACTTTACCGAGTTAATGAGAAGGGCTAATGAGCTCTCCGACAACTTGCGCCTTTATAACCAACAACTCAACGAAGCGACCGAGGACTAACAATGGAACAAGTGCCCTATTCTCAGCTCACCAAAGGGAGCTTCTTGATTGCCAGCCCAGAGATTGATGCAGGGATCTATTTCCGGAGTGTCATCTTGATCTGTGAGCACACCTCAGCTGGCTCTTTTGGCCTCATCTTCAACAAACCTGTCGAGATGGAGCTCCCCGAAGATCTGATCAACCTCAAGAACCAGGCGAATCCGAACATAGGAACCCGCGCAGGGGGACCCATCCAACCCAACCAGATGATGCTCCTCCACTCAGCCGAGCATCTAGAGCAGCAGGCCTTAAAAATCTGCGACGGGGTCTATCTCGGCGGGGACCTTAAGTTTCTGCAAGAGGCGATCAATGATCCCCATGGCCCTCAAATGCGTCTCTGTTTTGGATATACTGGATGGAACGCCGGCGAGCTCGAAAAGGAGTTCATGAATGGGAATTGGTTTCTAGCACCAGGCTCTGCGAGCCACATCTTCGAAACCCCTCCGGAAAAGGTCTGGCAGTCTGTCCTAAGAGAGCTAGGAGGGAAGTATGCTTCCCTCTCCATGATCCCCGAAGACTTGAGCCTCAACTAGGCGAAGTAGATCTCATTATCTTTTGTGCGAATGAACATTCTCATCCCGTCTCGCTGATCAACATCATTGACTAGCGCAATATCCCCATTGTCGAGTTTTCGACATTGAATCGTTCCCTCAACAAGGATACGTCGAGCCTCTAAGGGCCTTGCCTTATATTTTACCACTTTATCTTCAAAAACTAGATATTTCTCCTTATCGATTGAAAGTGCGTTGCCATTGGGATAGAGTTTTGTACCCAAATCGGTTATGAGAACCTCCCCAGCTTGGTACTTAGGGAGAGCATCGATGTGGATGACTGCAGCAGAGAAAATTGCTTCTTTTATTTCATCGATGGTTCTAGCCAATAGCTCCCATGGAGTATCATCCCACTTTTGTCCTTCGAATTCCTCTAAACGAACAAGATGGATGACTCCGATGGGATTTTTATGTTTTTTCCCATTGTTGTTTATTTCCAATTGAAGATAGATGGGTTCTTTTAGCTGAATCTCCCCTTTAGAATCATGCGAAACCTTAAATGGAAGGTTGAAGCTTGAATAAGTTTCATTGACCGCCGCAATAGCCGCGAAAAAGTCTTGAACTAGATAGAGTTCTTGGACAGGTGAAGTTGATACTGTCATAAATTACCACAAATTAGTATTACTAATAAAATAGTATCATATAATTCACAGCATTGTCAAGAACAAAACTATAGATCAATCAAACTGAATTTCAAAAGGAAACTTGAGCTTCTTGTAGAGAGAGCTCACCTTTTTAACGACTCCCTTGTGGTCCTTGAGGCACTGAGCATGAATGATCTCGAGAGCCCGAATTGCCCGGATAAATGGACCCTTTTGGATCGCCCGCTCACGGATAGTGAGTGCAGGACTATAGAGCATCCAAAGGATGCGCTCTTTATCCTCTTTGTTCAAAGGACTTGGATCAGATAAAAGACGAATAAACCCAAAGAAGAGGGCTGAGGCTGCGGCCCCATTGTCTACCCCATCTTTACAAGTAAAACTCACTGAATCGCAGCTGCTCAGCTCAATTGCTTTTAGCGTGAGAAGTAGATAAAAAAGATCGATGAAGACACGTCTCTCGTGAATAGTGAGAGTGTTCTTCCCTTCAAAGAAAGCCTCATGAATCACTTTGAGACCCTTTTTCACAAAGTCCTTAAGATCTTTTTGCAAGATCTCAGGGATGTGATAACCACATTCGAGACCCGCTAAGAGCTGCTGCTCGAATTGCTCCATGAAGATAGGAGCACCTGCACTTGTTTGGTATTCGCTTGACTGGAGATAAAAGTCTGTCCCGTGGGAGAGACCGAGTAGAGTGATGGCATTGTGGAACTCGGCGTCCCGTGAAAACTCCTCTAAACAAAGACAGCGAGCATATTCTTCCCATGAGGTCCGGTCTTGGAGATTGACAAGGAGATGTCGATCAGGCTTGAGCTCATGTTCGTAGTAGCGTAAGAATCCACTAAACTCCTCGACGACTTCACTTTTTGAAATATAGAGCTGCTTAATGGGAGAGGGAAGGCGAAGAAGTGTGATGTGCAGCTCCCCACTTTTTAGAGTCAAAAGTTGTGAAGGAAAATTTTCATGAGTGAGAGGATCATATCCCTCGAACTCTTCTTCATCTCGAAAGGCATCAAGCGTTCTCATGAGAGGGCCATTGGGATAGTGGCGTAGCAAATAGCGAATATCCAAATCTGCATCCCGCAGGTCTGCCCATATTTTAAGGCTCTTTTCCTTGGGCTCGGTTTTTTCATAAGGACGGCGCATTTCCTCCCCTTTTTCAATCATCTTGTGAATAAGAGAAAGAGTCTCCTTCCTCGGTTCAATTCTTAAGAAGAAAAGACCACAAAGGGCATGTGTGAGATTAAGAAGAGCATGAGAAAATGGATCACTTCCCTCCCCTGCCATTCGCTTTTGATAGCCGGGAGACTGCATGGCATCGCGCAAGAAAAGATGAAAATCTCGATAGTACTCGAGACAGCTCTTGAAACTTTGATTCTCGATGAGGTTCTTAGAGTTGCCTGCCATACGAAGAGCCATTATCGACTTATTGAGAGACTCGATGTAGGGGCGCTCTTTGAGCTTCATTCCCTCTTTGTAGAAGATATCCATGTAGGGGGCAGAGAGGCGCAAGACCTCTTTTGCCCCTTCGTGTAATTCTCGATCAACGAGCTCTCGAATCCGAAGGAGAGGATCCTCTCCCTCTGCAAGACTCATCAGCTCATCGAAATTCCCGAGAAGACGGATATGCCGGAGGAGGTTTCTGCTAAAATAGGTAGCGTCATTGTCCGACTTAATGAAGAAAAGTTCGTAGTTTTGATCTTTGCGTACTGCCTCGAGGTCTTTGAGCCCCCTTTTCTGGAGTTCAAGCTCTTCTTCTCTATCAACCAAGCTCTCCTCCCACTCTTCAGGGCTCTCCTTAGGTCCGGCCATCTGATGGAGAATCTGCTGGAGGTAATACTTCTGCAGGTCTTGATACTCTTTGAGATGGGAAACCGGCTTGTATTTGTCAGGATAGAGAGCGGCATACTTATCCATTTTTTGGGTTGCTTCCACCGCAAGAAGCATGATCGCCTGAATACCCTTTTGTACCTGAGGATCTTCTAGGAGAGTGCGATCAGTGCGGACGATATTCTGCAGGTAGCGGTGCAGGACTCTAAAGCTCTCTTTAAGAATCGGTTCATTTCTTAGGGCTTGCCTGGGATCGCGCCAATTGATCTCTGTCGTGTACTCTTCTTCGAGCTCAACATCGATCGGTGCTTTGAGATCCACCTCTGACATATTGGAGAGGATATCCATCGCCTCCATCACAGAAATCTCTTCTTTTCCTCGCCCGAGACCCATTACTAATTACCTCTCTATATAATATAATTATGTATAATTTTTATTATATATTCCACAACAATAGGGAATTTATCTAAAAAACTAAACCAAAGATAGATAGGTATTTTGTAGACAATTTCCCGCAAATAGGGTAAATAAATATTTTAGGAGGAAGACTCATGAGACTACTTGCAAGCGCGCTACTCTCTTTAATCGCTCTGAATGTGGCTGATGGAGCGGAATTTTTTCCAAAAAAAGCCAATCCCACAGACGTGAGAATCGTTGGAGTTAAGCCCACTCCCGAACCGGGTAATGTAAAGACAGTGATCCAGTTCCCCAAAGAAAAGCAAGTGGTAGGAAGCTCTTCTGTCAATGTTCAGATCCGCCTAACGGGATTCCCTCTAGGTGTTCCGAGCAATGATTTCGATAGGGCTAAGCAGATCTATAATGACCCAAATGGGCAAAGTATGCTCGTCTTCGTAGACAATAACCACCCCATAGAAATCTACAAGTCGTTCATCGATAGTCTCGACGGCAACAACCTTTTCTTCGATCTCACTCTCACTACCCAGATCCCTTACACCCTGCAAGAGGGAATGCATGTGATCCGAGCCTTCCCCGATCGATCTTTTGGTGAGAGTTTGAAGAGTCCTGGGAGCTATGACGCGAGTATTTTCTATGTCGGAAAGAGAGAAAACAACCTCAATGTCAACTTGAAGGCCCCCTACCTCACGTATAATGAACCACTCGAGACGATGACCTACACCGCGTCCAAACCCCTTCTGCTCGATTTTTATCTCTCAAATATCCAGCTCTCCCGTGATGGATATAAGGTAAGGGTAACAATCGATGGAAACATAGAGAGGCTTCTGACCCAGTGGATCCCCTATTATATCTACGGACTTGCAGCCGGCAGACACACAGTCCGCTTGCAGCTTCTCGATGAGAAAAATGAGGTGGAACCCGGACTCTTTAATGACGTCACTCGGACGATCTCGGTTCGGTAGCGATCCTTTCTAAAAGGACTCTTTCTTGAGAGAGCTCATTTTTTAGCTTAAACCCAAACTTCGCAAAGAGAGTGGTTGCGGGGTTTTTCTTAGAGAGGGTCACTTGTGCTGGAGCCTCTGGAGGGAGCTTCTGAAGGACCTTCTGAAGGACCTTCTGAAGCAAATGGGACCCAATCCAGAGTCCTACAGCTTCGGGCTTTCTCGCAAGGGCTGAGATCTCGAAGACCTTTTGCTCTTCGATCTCGACCAATCGGATCAATGCATAGCCGAGAAGGTTCCCCCCCTCTTTTTGCTCGATCACAAGACAATGCCTTCTTCCCTCCTCTATCTCCTTTTTAAGCTCTTGGGCAGGGATCCTCTCCTCCGAATAAAAACTCACCTTCTGTAGCGCATCGATTTGCTCTATTGCCTTCTCAAAATCCTCTTCTTTTGAGTTAAGCCACCGCGCCTCAGGGTCCAGCTTCTGTTTGTTTCCTCGGTCGAGCTCCCAGGATAAATCGAGTGTGATGGGGTTGTGCTCAAAGTCTGAGATTTTCGTCTCATGGATATTCTCAATAAAGGGACGCCAAACCTTCTGGAGATCCTCTCTATTCGGATCAACGTGGTCGGTCACCAAGGTGAGCTCCTTATGGAGCATATGATGGGTATAGGGATGAGCCAAACGGGTAAGAGAAGAACGAAAAAACTCTTTCAATCGCCGAATTGCTTCTTTCGCTCTAGGATCGGAAATGGTCGCATCGATTTGCTCAAGAGTTTTTATGCGATAGTCGGCGAGAGGGGAAGAAAAATTCATCTGACTCAGCCCAATGATCCCCACTACAATCCCAATAAGCGCTCCGCCAATGGCCCCTTTCGTAGCAGAAAACCCCATCCCTGCCATGGAGAGCCAAGCTCCAAAGGAAGCGGTAAAAAAAACGACTGTGGCAACGAGAGCAACCGAGGAGACGACGTTTCTTAAGCGTGTACCTATTTCCTTAGGAATGGGAATGGGCTCGAGAGGAGAAAAGGGAAGATTTGATTGTACTGTTGCCATAATTCCAAGAGGTATTTTACCCTATAAGGATATTATTCGGGTAGAATGGATGCAAAAGTGCTAATCCTAAAAAAACTCTTTCTCTCTTTTCTTTTTTGTTTTGCAGCTCTATGCCTCTATACCTTTTGCAGATCACAGACCGATGGATTCACGATTGCAAAAATTCGATCTAGTCCCTCTTTTTCCTTTTCCTGCCCCCCAAAACAGGCAGAGGAATTTTCACCGAAAATCTTCGAGCAGCCCTTTTTTTATTTGGGGAGCGGCGCCCAGACCTTTGCCTTTGTCTCTGAGGATGGAAAGTATGTCCTCAAGCTCTTTTCCCATCACAAGGGAAGGCACCCCCTTCAGGGGATTGCATTTGCGCTCCCCCCTCCTTGGAAAAAGAGACTCGAGGCTACTGTTGCAAAGAGAGAGAGAAGACTGATCAATAATTTTAACGGGTATGCAATAGCAAGTGAGTACTTTTTCGACGAATCGGGTCTCCTTTATCTCCACCTTGCAAAAGGAAATGAGCTGCAGAAAACAGTGACCCTCTACGATAAAATTGGAGTGGTCCACAAAATTGACCTCGACGAGGTTGAGTTTGTCCTCCAGAAAAAGGCCGATTTGATCTACCCAACACTTGCCCTCTGGATTGCTGAAGAGTCCCTAGAAAAAAGCGAGCAAGCGCTAACAGAGCTCGTCGCCCTTCTGCACACTCGAGGAAGAAGGGGAATCTACGATAAGGATCCCGATTTAGAGACGAACTTTGGATTTGTGGACAGTGTGCCCATTCAGTTTGATACAGGGCGTTTTAAAAAGAGCTCAGCACTGGATCCACGTACCTCTACAGAGGAGCTCATTCGAATCACCGACAGGCTTTGTCAGTGGCTCGATGAAAAGTGCCCTCCACTTGCTGACCATGTGAGAAAAACAGTAGGAGAAGAAAGTTGAGAAAAAACCTAAAGCTCCTTGGCTTCGCCCTGGCTATTTTTGCTGTAGCCCACTTTGCCCAGAGGCAAACGGATGGCTTTACTCTCCAAAAGATCTCACGCTCCTTACTCCAAGAGGAAACGACCACACAGGTAGATGTTCCCAATATGCGTTATCACTATCTAACAAAGGGGGGGCAAAGCTATGTCTTTCTCTCCGAGGATGGGGAATACGTACTCAAGCTCTTCAGAGACTCAAAGCGGCAAAATCTCTCTCTCCTCCACCGCCTCTTACCCCTGAAGATTTTCGAAACAAAGCTCAAAAAACTCGAAGAAGAGCAAAGAGAAACACTAAAAAGCTACCAACTAGCTTTTGAAAGGCTCAAACGAGAAACGGCTCTCCACTCGATTCATCTTAATACCGGTCTCCCTACAATCCAAGCTTTAAGAATCGTTGACAAACTGGGCATTGAGCATACAATAGATGGCAATCTCTATCCCTTCATCCTGCAAAAAAAGGCAAAATCTGTGAAAGAGCACATCGAAGAGCTCATGCAAAAGGGGCACCATGACCACGCCAGGGTCGCGCTTGAGAAACTCGCAGCCCTCATCAAGGGGCGGATCGCAGCAAAAATTCACGATGGGGATCCCAACCTTTCAAAAAATTTTGGATTTCTAGGAGGGCGACCAGTCCAGATCGACGCGGGTCGCTTCTCTATGAGTAGGCCTGCAAAGCGGCAGCGACTTAAAAGTTCCAAAGAAGATCTCCAAAACTGGATCAATGAACACCACCCTCAGCTCTCCGAAGCATTTGATGAGGCCTTTCAACCCCTACTTAAAGCCCTATGATTCGCCTCATTCGATTTTCGATTCTTCTAGTCATTCTTTTTGCCACCGCTAGATTTTGCCAAAAACAGACTGACCACTTCACCATCTTAGGGATATCCAGTAACAGGGAATACAATCCCCAATTTGCGACCCGTTCTCTCTCTATTCAAGAAGGCCTTGAACTCGACAAAGCCCTGAGCCAGCCCTATACCTATTTTGGGTGTGGAGGACAGGCCTTTGCCTTTTTTAGTGAGGATGGCGAGTATGTCATCAAGTTTTTCAAACAGCGCCTCTTCAGACGCTCTTTTCTTCTCAACACTCTCCCTCTTCCAAAGATCCTCCACCGCTATCGAGAAAAACGGAACTGGAAGCGGGATGATAAACTCGAGAGGGATTTCTTCAGCTACAAGACCGCTTTCGATGAGCTTCAAGAAGAGACAAGAGTCCTCTATTCCCACCTGAACCCAACATATCATTTGAAAAAGAAGCTAGAGATCATCGATCGGCTTGGAATCCATCATTTTCTCAATCTCGACCAGTTCGATTTCATCGTGCAACGAAGAGCAGTGCGCGTCTACGATCACATCGAAGCTCTGATGCAAAACCAGAAAGAAAAAGAGGCTAAGGAAGCCATCCGCAGAGTCTTTCATCTCATCAGCACAAGAGCAAAGAAGGGATACCGAGACCGAGATCCCAATGTTCGAACGAACTGCGGCTTCATCGGTGATCAGGCGATCAAGATCGACGTCGGCCGTTTTGTGATTTCCCCTGAAATGGCGTCGCCAGAGGGGCATGACGAAGAAATCTTGCGCATCACAGCCCCTTTCAAGGAGTGGGTGAACACCCATTATCCACAGCTGATTCCTTCATACGAAGAGGGGCTAGAGGAGTCCTTAATCCAGTGAAGCTTCTCGTCAAACTCCTCCTCCTCGCGCTTGTCATCTATTACGTGCCTAAGTTCTGCCACAAACAAACCGATGGGTTCATGATTGGAAAGATTCACTCCCACCTTCCGTTCGATCCTCGCTGGGAAGTAGAGGACAGCGAGGAAGTGAACCTCTCTAACCTATTTTCACAGCCCTTTACCTATTTAGCCTCTGGAGGGCAATGTTACGCCTTCGTCTCTGCTGATGAGAAATACGTCGTCAAGTTCTTTAAGCACCACCTCCGCCGCCTCCCTTTTCTCGTCAAACACCTTCCCCTCCCCTCCTCTCTTGCAGAGAAAAGAGCAGATCAATTAGCAAGACGTAAGAAAAAACTCCTCCGCGACTTTCGCAGTTACAAGCTCGCTTATGAAGAGCTCAAAGAGGAGACAGGCCTGATCTTTGTCCACCTCAATAGCACCAAAGATCTAAACTGCTCAGCAGTGCTGATCGACAAATTAGGGATCAGACACACTGTGAACCTCGACCAAGTAGAGTTCATTTTGCAAAAGAAGGGGACCCTTGCCCTCTCCTACCTCGACGATCTCATCCATAAAGGAGAACTCGAAAAAGCAAAAGAAGGAGTTGAAAGTTTAGTCAACCTCGTCCTCAGTCGGTGCCAAAAGGGAATTTTCGATGAAGATGCAAAAATCCACCGCAACTTTGGATTTGTCGATGGCCAGGCAATGTTGATCGACGTAGGAAGACTGAAACCCGATCCGCGGAGAAAAGACAAGTCCGTTCAGCGGGCCGATCTGGAAAAAATCGTCGCCCCATTACGGGCCCATCTACATTCGCTACTGCCCGAGTTGGCTCTACATTTAAACACCTACATTGAGAAGAGGTGGGATGAAGAGAGTTAAGCTGATCATTCTTATCCTCTCTCCCCTTCTCGTCTGGGGAACAGCCCGCTTTTGTCACCACCAGACGAAAGGGTTTCGCCTCTCAAAATTTCAAGGCAATACCACATGCCTCCCCTCTCAGAAAAACGCTTCCCTATCTTTTGAGATAGAAGAGATTTTGCAGCAAAAATTCTACTATTTTGGAAGGGGGCTACAAAGCTTTGCTCTACTTTCAGAAGATGGAAAGACTGTTCTCAAAATCTTCAATAACCGCTACCAGAGGCGCCTTTTTTGGCTTGGGCTTGTCCCCAGTATCGGAAGGCTCAGCTCTTGGAAAGAGAATCGGATCGACTATAATCGCGGGAAATGGAAAAGAACGTATCTGAGCTACCAGATCGCCTACGATAAGCTCCGCGCAGAAACTGGTCTTCTCTACTTTCATCCGCAAGCATCAGAGAAGCCGATGCAGGTAGCCCTCGTCGACAAGATCGGTATCACCCATAAAGTCGACTTAAGTAGGATGGGATTTGTCCTCCAGAAAAAAGCGATGATGGCCTACGACTACCTCTCTCTATGTGATTCTACGCAAGAATGGGACAATGCCAAGGAAGCCCTCAATACTCTCGTCACTCTCTTTGCACATAAAATGGATTTGGGGATTGGCGATAACGACCCCCTCATCCGCACTAATATTGGGTTTTTGGATGGCCACCCCATGCAAATCGATATCGGCCCTTTTTCCTATGACCCCTCTCTCAGTAAGAAGAACAGACAGAAAGAAGAAGTGATACGGATCACTCGTAGCCTCAAACACTGGCTAGAAAACAACCACCCCAAACTCCTCCCCTATCTAGATGAAGCACTCGAAACTCTTTAAAGTTTTTTTCTTTGTTCTCGCCCTGGTAGCAACCGAGAGGTTTTGCCGAAGCCAAACCGATGGCTTTCGCCTGACAAAAGCCATTAATTCCTATTCTTATTCTTTTAAAGATCGAGAGCAGGTCACTCCTCAAGAAGTCTTTCAGTCTTTCCATTTTTTCGGGAGCGGCGTACAATTTTATGTGTTTGTCGGAGAGGACCAAAAAACAATACTCAAGCTTTTTAAGCACCATCATATGGGTCCTTCGACCGGCTTCATAAAGAAGTACTTACCCGATGCACTCACGAAATCCATCGTGCAAAAAAGGGAGAAGAGGATGCACCATCTCTTCACGAGCGTGGCAATTGCCCATAATGAGCTACCGCAAGAGACCGGGGTCTTCTATACCCATCTCTCTAAAACCAACAACCAGCTTGGCACCATCCCCCTCTATGACCCCCTAGGTATCTGTCATCAAGTCGATCTCGACCGTGCCGAGTTTCTCCTGCAGAAGCGGGCAATCCCCCTAGCTCAGTACTTAGACCCTCTCTTTAAAAATGGGTGTATAGATCAGGCCATTTCGGCGATGAAAGGGATCCTCACCCTAATCGAGTGTCGCTCGGAAATGGGGATTAAAAAAAAGGATGGCAAAGTGTGTGAGAACTGCGGCTACATAGGCCCTTTGCCAGCTGAGATCGATATCGGCTCCTACGTCATTCGCAGCCGCTCTACCTGTAAGAACCCCCACAAAAAGACGCGGCTCAAAGCGACACTTGGCCTCCTCCTGTGGGTCAAAAAACACTATCCTGAAAACCTTAAAGAGTGCCATGAAAAGCTCCTCGATGAAAATCTTCTTTAGATGTCTCTTCGTTTGCCTCTGCCTCGTTGCAATTGAGAGGTTCACGAGATCGCAAACAGATGGATTTAGGGAAACCAAAACGACAGGAAGCTATTCCTTCTGTTCCCACTGGCCTGCCGAGAAGTCCCCCCTCGATCCCACCCTTCTCGATCAACCCTTCTATTTCTTGGGCAGCGGTGTCCAATGTTATGCTTTCATTGGCGAAGACAATAGCACCGTTCTAAAAGTATTCAAACACTACCACTTTGGTCTAAGCACACAGTCATTAGAGAAGCTCCCCCTTCCTAAGTGTCTCCATACCCTTCGCAGGGAACTTTTAGTGAAAAGAAAAAAAAGGATGGAACACATCTTTTCAAGTGCCATCATTGCAAGACACGAGCTCAGTGAGCAGACAGGTGTTTTCTACCTCTGCATCAATCCAAACGAAAGGGCCCCTCCGATCACAATATATGATAAAATCGGGGTCCGTCGAACCCTTGACCTTTCGGCAACTCCTTTTCTTTTGCAAAGAAAAGCAAATCTCCTTTTACCTTATATAAAAAAACACAAAGAAGAAGCCAAGCAGATGATCGATTCTCTCTTCTGCTGCATTGTCAACCGATCGAAAAAAGGGATTTCCAACAGTGACCCAAGACTCTATCGAAACTTTGGGATCCTCGATGGGAAAGTGATTGAAATCGATGTCGGTTCCTTTTCTGAAAACCCCTTTGTGAAAAGCCCCATCTATACTAAGAGAGAGCTCTTCTATGAAACTCTGGAAATGAAAGAGTGGATCTTGCAAAATCAACCCGAACTATCCGATTACTTTGAAGAGCGTATCAGTTTAGCACTGCAAGCATGAAAACATTTCTCTTTAAACTCATCTTTTTTTCCATGGCTTTTATCCTCCTTGAGAGGTTCTGCCACCATCAGACTCGCGGCTTTCGCATCTCCAAAATCCATTCCAATCTCCCCCACAACCCCAAATGGAGCCTCCCTCCCCTCTCTTCCAATGAGATGGAAGAGGTAAAAAAGGCCTTAAACCAACCCTATCGCTTTTTAGATAGCGGCGGACAATGCTACGCATTTGTCTCTAAAGACCAGCAATACGTTCTCAAATTCTTCAAACACCACCACATGCGCCCAAGTTCCCTCCTAGATCACTTGCCAACCTTAAAAGTCCTCACTCCATTTCTAGAAAAACAGAAAAAGAAACGGACGATGCGCCTTGAAGAGATGTTCACCAGCTTCACCATTGCCTTTGAGCGCCTGCGTGATCAAACGGCCCTTCTGTATCTCCATCTCAATAAAAGCGAGGATCTCAACACAACACTGAAGCTCTACGATGCGATCGGCATCCGCCATCGGATCGATCTCGATAATATCGAGTTCGCCCTGCAAAGGAAGGCCTCTATGGCTTACCCCACCCTGACAACTCTGGCCACCTCAGGAGAAATAGAAGCTGCCAAGGTGCGCATTGCCTCTTTGCTCGATCTGATGATCACCCGGTGCAAGCAAGGGATTGCCGATCACGATCCACGAAAAAGGAATTTTGGATTCATCAAAGAACAAGCAGTAGAGATCGATCTTGGTTCCTTCACTCTCGACGATAGTCTCATGACCGAGAGCACTGGCAAAAGGACCTTCTTTTTTGAAACCGTTAAATTGCGTCGATGGGTAAAAAAATATCACCCCGAACTCTTTGACTTTTTGGAAGAAGAGATCAACTGGCGATTGACTGAGAATTTCGAGAAGGGTAAAGTAGAAAAAATCCTAAACTAATTTTGGAGAACTAATGGCAGAAGAAAGAGACAAAAAAGGGGAACCCCGACCATTTTGGTCTTTTCCTCGCTCCCGCTTGCCCTTCTCTTTTCTCGAGAGCGGTGATGATGATTGGGATTTGCATGAGTTTTCCAGCCTTTCAGGTTTGAGTGTCTCAGAGGACGACCAACACGTTTACGTGGAAGCCGCTGTTCCAGGGATCCCCTCAGACCAGATTGAAATGTTTTTTGATAGAGGTGTTCTTTGGATCAAAGCGGAAAAAAAAGACGAGACAGAAGATAAAAAAAAGAAATACTACCGCAAAGCGATGCGCACTTTCTCCTATCGAGTTGCCGTTCCCGGCGAGGTTGATGAGTCGAGAGAGCCCGATGCTCTATGCAAAAATGGTGTTCTAAAAGTGTCTTTCTATAAGACCAAAAAAGGGGTCGCTAAAAAAATCCCCATCAAAGACGGATAATCTCTCCTGCCGCCAGATCAATGATAGACTCGCAAAATAATCGGGTTTTCCTTACCCTATTACCCCGATGAACGAGCTCTACTTCCTCTCACAAATCCTCTGCATCATCCTCTTTTCCTATGGAGCCCTCCGTCTCGGGAAAGGAGCCCTCTTCACCGCTATTACAATGCAAGCCGTTCTAGCTAACCTCTTTGTCCTCAAGCAAATGTCTTTCTTTGGATTCGAGGTCACCTGCTCCGATGCCTTTGCTATCGGCAGCATCCTAGGACTCAACCTCCTCCGGGAACACTTTGGAGCCGATAGCGCCAAAAAAGGGATCTCTATCTGCTTTTTCTTCATGGTCTTTTTTGCCGTTATGTCCCAGCTCCACCTCCTCTTCACCCCGAGCGTCCACGACACTGCCCATGCCGCATATGCACGCCTTCTGACCCCTGCTCCTCGCCTCCTCTTCGCCTCTCTGCTCTCCTTCTACCTCGTCCAGCATCTCGATATCCGCCTTTTTGGCCTGATCTCAAACCTCCTCCCCCGTTCGAAATTCCCCACCCGCAGTACCCTCTCTCTCGTCATCTCCCAGCTCGCTGACACCATCCTCTTTAGTTTTCTAGGCCTCTACGGCATGGTCGCCAGGATGTCCCACATCATCTTGATCAGCTTCTGCCTCAAGGCACTGATTATCCTCCTCATGGGACCCATTAGCTCTCTCTTTTATAAACTCGAGAAAAACCCCTCATGACTCCATTCAAATTTGAAGTTCTCCACAAGTCGAAAAAATCTGAAGCACGCCTCGGAAAAATCCACACACCCCATGGCATCATCGACACGCCGAGTTTCGTAGCAGTGGGCACCAATGGCACCATCAAAGGGCTAGACAGCCGCACCGTTACAGAGATCGGCCTCCAGCTAATGTTCTGCAACACCTATCATCTCCTCCTTCAGCCCGGCACTGAGGTCATCAAAGAAGCAGGAGGTCTGCACGAGTTCATCCACAGGGACCTCCCAATCATCACCGATTCTGGAGGGTTTCAGGTCTTCAGTCTGGCCTATGGATCGGTCGCCGATGAGCTCAAAAGTCGTGGATGCAAAAAAACAGGCGATCTCGTCCTTAAAATCGATGAAGAGGGAGTTCTTTTTCGTTCCTACAGAGATGGCTCCAAGGTCCTTCTCACCCCAGAGACCTCCATCGCCGCGCAAAAGGACCTCGGGGCTGATATCATCATCCCCTTCGACGAGCTTCCCCCTTACCACATCAAAGAAGAGGCTCTTAAACACTCCCTAGCCAGAACACACCGCTGGGAGAAACGCTCCCTTGATGCCCATCTCAAAAGTCCCAATGGCCAAGCGATGTATGGAGTTATCCATGGTGGGATTAACCTCGATTATCGAAAAGAAAGCTGCGAAGTACTCACCAATCTGAATTTCGATGGCTTTGCTATCGGCGGAAGTATGGGGAAAAACAAAAAAGAGATGCAGGAGATCCTCTCTCACACCCTTCCCCTGCTTCCCAAAGAAAAGCCCAACCATCTTCTTGGAATAGGCGATCTAGACTCCATTGATCAAGGGATAATCCTTGGGATCGATACCTTCGATAGCTCCTATCCCACAAGAGCGGCCCGGCATGGCGTTGCACTTACAAAAAATGGGCCACTCAAACTCAAGAAAAACGCGAATAAGACCCACTTTGCTCCACTCGAAGAAGGTTGCACCTGCCCTACCTGCAAGCGATATAGCCTGGCCTACCTCCACCACCTCTTTAAAGCCAAGGAGCTCTCAGCCCTCACCATGGCCTCCATCCACAATCTCCACTTCATGGTGGAGTACATGGCATCCATCCGGAAGAAAATCAGCAACGACGAGATCTAAGCTGGCTACTCTCTTAAACTCAATGCGCAACAGCAGCTAATTGCTCACTGTAGCACTTATAGCAAGAGGGTAAGTAAGTCTCTTCAGCTCCCACCTGTACTGTAGGGCCATCGACGGTTGCTGCCCCATTGACATGCTTGAGATTCACAATTGATTTTCTGTTACAAAAATGGCAGGTTGCCTTCACCTCCTCAATCGAGTCAGCAAGCTCCATGAGCCTCTTTGATCCCTCGAAAAGATTCGATCGAAAGTCGGTTCTTAAGCCATAGCAGATCACCGGAATTCCCTTAGCAATGCTAATCTCTCTTAACTGTTCAATAGTCAGTCCAGGAAGAAATTGCGCCTCATCAACGAGAATACAATCGATCCCGCTGTAATCCGTTGCCAGCAAGTCCGTTTCACTATTCACAAGGACATCAGCTTGCATTTCGAGACCTGCGCGAGACTTGATTTGCTCCTTTCCAAAGCGGTCATCCAGCTCGGGCTTCATCAGGAGGATACTTTTCCCTTGCTGTCTGTAGTTATGGGCAACAGCGAGCAGATTCAGAGTTTTTGCACTTCCCACTGTACCGTGACGAAAATAGAGCTTTGCCATCGTAACCTCCTGAGGTTGTGTTTTATAAACCAAAGTTCCCTTAAATAAGAAGGGCTTTTTCAAAACTTTATCCCCCTTGCTCTTAGAATGCAAATCAACTTAAATGTTTAAGTTTATGTAAAAAATGATTTAATTTGGATATTAAGCAGAGAAGTGTTAAGATATAATAAAACAAAATCAATAAAAGTTTGTATTATGTCAGCAATAAATCCCAATAGCCGCAATTCTTCGCCGCCGGTAATGCCTCCTACGACACCGGAAAAAGCGCGAACTAAAACTGCTTCCTCTACGTGCGATGAATTCGGCGATGTTCTAGAAAGTAGCCCACCTCCCAACCCAAAAACTCCAGATAGGCATTTCACAATAGGCCCTCCTCATGAGCGACCGAGCAAAGGAATCAGGATGGTAGTAGATGGTATTGTTTCAGTCAGGAAAGGAAAAGAACACTCATTATTCTCGGATCCTCTACAGAGGTATAAAAATGCAAAAGGAAAACCATTAAATGGCCTTATCCAGTTTCAATATGGTTGCCAAAATCCAATAACCAGTGATCAGTATATCACAATTCCAAAGAGTAAGGATTTTGGAGGTTATGGATCAGCTGTCATCCGTATGCTATGTCTGGAAGTCGCCTTAAATGATAAGGTAAATGCTGACTTTAAAATTACTGATCCAATAAGTTTTCAGGAATGGTGCATAAATGAAGTCTATTCCACTCCTGAAGTCCTTCAGAGCTTTTTCCATGAATTTACAAATATCAAAGTCTGCAGATATCAGCTAGCTGTCAGAGAAATACGAATTGATGATGATGAATCAATCAACACTATCATAAAATTACTTAATGACTCGGACTTTTCCATTATCGTCTCTTCCGGGCGCCCCAATGGAAAAACACAGTTGATGATGCTTGATAAAATGATATCAGAAGAAGGCCATGAGACATTTCTCTTCCGCGATCCTACTGATGGAAGAGCATATAGAGTTACAAGAGAAACAATTATCGAGTTATCTAGAAATCTTGATGACGATCCCCAATACTGCCTTTACCTTGAAAAAATCTGATCAAATTGCAGTAACAATCTCCCAATGAATGGCAATTTTTTCATGGAGAGAGGAAAGAAATTCTTTTCTAGTCCACGTACAGAAATAGTTTTGATTATTCAACCTCCCTATCACAACAAAGTGAGTTGGAATTGACTCTTCCTCATTACCAATCCAAATAATATTCTTCTTTCCCAAACTCGCAGTCATTGTTGATAATTGTTTCTCAGCTAGGAAAGCAGTAAGGAAAAACTCTTTTATAGTGTCCTTATCAGATGTAAATTCGATCCACAAAAAAGCTGATCCTTCATCTCCCTTTCCTGCTGAGTGTACGGACAAAGATGACATTTTGCTTCTCCAGTTTTCAAAAAAAGCTGGATTATCCATAAAATATTCATTGTAGCAATGAAAAATTTTCCCATACAAAAAAAAAGGCCCTCGCGAAAGAGGGTTTACAATCTAGGTGAGCTGGATCTTTTCTGTTACTGTTTGAGCTGGAAAGAGTCTAAGAACGCCTTAGAAGCGGTATTATCAGTCGTAGACTGTGGGTATGTAACGGAGATTCTATAGAGAGTTGTCCCCACCACGATGAATTTTCCCATCAGCTCATTCCCGGCCTTTTGATATCGAAATTCTAGAGCTGGATGTCCTTATTTGCTCCCTTCCAAAGCGATCGTCGAGTTCAGGCTTTCTTCTGGAGGATACTGTTCCCTTGCTGCCTGTAGTTATGGGAAACAGCGAACAGATTCAGATTTTTTGCACCTCCCACTTAAGCAAGAAGGGCTTTTTCTAAATTTTACCTCCTCCTTCCTTGAATGCAACTCAAACATGAATACACAAAATATACAAAAAACTTTCTTTAGTTTGAGATTTAGCTTGAGTTTTAGTATAATCAAACTAATACATAAACAATAATTCAATTATGGCATCCACATCCTTCCCTACTGGAGTTCACAAATCCCCTGTAACACCAACAGGAACTCGTGAGCAAGTCAGAAGACCCTCCTCGCAAGACATGGCTGTCGGTGAGATAGCTCAAAGAAATCTTGCAGAAAGCCCCCTTTCCTTCTCCTCCTCATCCGCAGGGACCCCGTTTACAACTCCAACAGGAACTCGGATGATTACATATACCCCCGCTGCACCAACAAGACCATCCCGTTCATCTACAAAAAGAGGAAATCAAGTAAATACCTCAAGAACTCCAGATTCCTTATTTAAGGAGAAGCCATTGTTTAGCACACCAACACTCACTCACGATCCTTTTGAGCTTGCTGATAATGGTTTTAATTGCCAAGAGTATGGACATGGCGAATACGCTCATACGATTATCAAACAGTTTGATAAAAGTGGAGGATGTGGCTCAGCAGCTCTTCTGATGCTTTGCACTGATATTGCTAGAAAGAATCAAACTTTTCAGATTCTAAAGAACTTTTGGAACTGGTATGGGGGTCAATTCCTAACGATGGCTGAAGAGCTCGCATTTAGCTTAAATAAGTTCACCAACATCCAGGAATTAGGCTACCTTCTCACCAGACTAAAACTCGATGACTCCAAGAAGACCCCACTAGAAACTATCGAAGATTTACTCACCAAGTCACAGTTTCCCGTGATTGCATCGATCACCCACGATATCATCAATGGGCACTGGATCATCATCGATGTGATTACAGAAGAGGGAGTCTTTTTTCGAGACCCTTATAAAGGCGAGGCCTACTGTTTAGATACTAAAACCATGCTCGATCTATTTGACGACGACGGTGACCTAGACTTGCAATACTGTCTCTATCTCCAGGAAGATGATAGCAAATCAAAAAGGGGGCTGGAGCTCCCGCCTCAAGCTCTTTTCCAGTGAATTGCAACTTCTCCCTGCGAACAAACACGAAGAAATTCAGTTCTAGTCCATGAGCAGTTGTAGAGCTGATCTCCCAGAGTCCCACTCACTTCGAATAAAGTTGGCCATGATGAAAAATCAATACCTATCCAAATGAGATAGATAGTTGTCAAATCTAGAAGCTTGCCTGATACACACTCACCATCATGAATAGAAACAAACTTAATGTTCTCCATCTTATCTTCCGTTGATGTAAATTGGACTTTTTCATAACCAGCTTCTGTTCCTTCATTCCCTTTTCCAGCTGTACTCACTAAACTTGACATTGTGCTCTCTTCTTTTCAAAAAAAGCTGGATTATCCATAAAATTTTCATTGTGGCAATGAAAAATTTTCCCATGCAAAAAAAAGCCCACTGGAAAGTGGGCCTACAATCTAGGTGAGCTGGATCTTTTCTGTTACTGTTTGAGCTGGAAAGAGTCTAAGAATGCCTTAGAAGAGGCATTATCAGTCGTAGACTGCGGATATGTGACGGAGATTCTATAGAGGGTTGTCCCCACCACGATGAATTTTCCCATAAGCTCTTTCCCGGCCTTTTGATAGCGGAATGTAAGAGCAGGATATCCCTTATAGGAGCTGATCTCTCTTTCAAGGACTTGCTCCACATCTTTTTCTCTTTCGATCATCTTAGTAAAGGTTTTATTGAGAAGCTTTTTTACACCGAGAAGTTTCCAAACCCCAGGGAAATCGAGATAGGTAATCGCATAGACCGAATCCTTTTCCTCAGCGCTCAAGTGATAGTAGGTGACAAGAGTGTTGGCGACATTGATCCGATCAGCGGTAGCTTCTGGTGCTTTAGGAAACTGAATGAGAAAACGAGAATTCCTGGGCGAGTAGCTTTCCCACTTTGAGGAAGAGATCCTCTCTTCTGGCTTATTCATAGAGAAAAATCCTGCAGCTCCCCCTACAACAGCCAGACAAGTAAAAATAATAATTCCTTTTTTCCAACCTTTAGTAGACTTTTGTTTTTCCATTCTCACCTCCATGCAATTGGTTAGATAGTATTATACTAGGTAATACTATTAATCTCAACTAAGAAAACTCTTGAGTAACCTGTTGATTAGGAAACAATAAGGAGCCGACATATCCCGACAAAAATATCGCAGGAATCCCCCACATCACCCAAACCCATATATAACGTCCACCCCCTTCAAAAAACAAGTATGAACCTATCCCAATGCTCCAACCAACGATCATACTGCAGTAAACCCCCACTCGAGAGGTTCCTTTCCAATAAAACCCGGCAAGCAAAGCAAAAGAGAGCGCTGCGATAGGAATGTTGGCTAAAATCAACTGATCAAAGATCCTATCAACGAGAAGATTTGCCAAGAGATAAGAGAAGCAAGCAAGTGCTACAGACAGAACCATTGACCGCCTCCGGCTGTTTTTCTCCTGATAATGTAAAAAATCCCCAATCACCATTGCGCTCATCGCACTCCAAACACCGGAAAGTGTGGTTGCCGATGCAGCAAAGAGGATCGCATATCCAAGTCCTCTCAACCCTGGTGGCAATACAGTCTGCATAGCAATGAAAAACCCTTGCTCAGCGGAGGGGACAACCCCACCATTTTTTCGAAAAAACCAGGTCGCCATCACCGCAAGTCCGTAAAGAAAGAAAACAATCACCGCCGCATACACCACCGATAAATAAGCCACCTGCCTCGATCGGGCGGAGAAGATTTTCTGCCCATACCAGGGAGCCAAAATGTAGGTGAACATAGTGAGGACAATGAGAGGAAGAACAAAGCTAACAGAAGGTCTTTCCAAGACCATCGAGGGCTCGCTCAGTACCCCAACTGGGGTCTTGTAGCAGAAATAGGCCATGATGGGGAAAAAACAGAGAACCACAACAAAAGAGAAGAGGTCAGTGCGGATAATCGAAAAGAGCCCTCCACGTACCATCATCACAAGGACGAGAGCGACCAATAGGGCGCTTAAGCCCCACAGACTGAGTTCAGGGAAAAAAGGAGAGAAAAGAAGAGCAAGAGACTTCACATAGGCAGCACTAAAGCCACACATTGCAACTAGAAGAGCTCCACTTGCCATTCTACCGATGTCTTTTCCATATCGCTCAGAGAAATAGCCGGCCACAGAGATCCCGTTGTACTTCTTCCATTTTCGCGCGACTGTAACGGCATAAAAGAGAAGCCCAATCAAAAAAATCGCAGGAAACCACAGAGCCCATACACCTGAGAGGTATCCCATAGATGAAAAAGAGATGAGAGTTGCTGTATTGAACTCGGTCATCACCAGGGTAGCAATGAGCGGAAAAAGGGAGGTTCGTCTGCTTCCCAGTAAATACCCCTCTTCGGATGAGGCTCTCTTCGTTTTGCTAAGCCCATAATAGAAAAGCAGAGAGAGAAAGAGTCCCGCAACTAACAAATCGTAGCTCATATTATCTCCTGGTTCAGGGAAATGCTATCGCTGCATCCAATTCAATTGAAAAAAAATCATTTGCTCTGTACATTTCGCGCCAATGATAACACCTATTTCTTTTGATCAAAAACCCCCTTTTGGCCTGCAAGAGCTATCTCCCTCAAGCCCGCCTCTTTCACCTTCCTCTTCTGCTCTATCCTCGCTCAGGGAAGGATCCAATGAGGGCTTTTTCCTCACGAGATGGGTCACACGATTATTCACTCTGATCAAAAGCCTCTTTTCTTGCCTCTGTACCACTTCCAAAGCAAACACCACCTCTTCTCTAACAAAAAAACAATCCATCAAAATCGCTGCCCAACTTCACATTCCCGAGGTCTCCCCATTAACTCTTCCCAACTCGCCCTTTCGGAAAAAGGTGTTCCTCTTCCCTACCGAGGGCAAATGGGAATTTCGTGGAAAGGAATTTTATAGGGACTACACCAAGATGTTCCTCATTTTAGGAAATGATGGCCCCTGGACCTGGTATGGAAAGCAGGAAACCCTCTTCGATCTCGAAGATAAACTCGACGATCCCGACGCCTCTCTTCATCCACTGGAGATTCTCTATTTTCTTTTCCACAATCGAGCTAAGACACAGCAAGTCGCCTATTTCAAAAGCCAAGTGGACACCACAGCCATGAACACCATTATCTGGTTTTTAGGAAGGGAGAATGCATGGACAGAGTTTTTGGAAAAACAAGAAATTCGCTTCAAAAGGAAGGAAAACACAATCACATCGATGCTTCCTGGTTTTTGCGCAGCTCTCAATCTGCAAGAGAAAACGCTTCTCCCTTATATCAAAGACAAGAAATGGCAAGCGTTGACTACATTTGTCTATGAAGCGCGAAAAGAACACTTTAATCTGTAAAGTACTATCCCCCACCTGTTTGTTTACTAATTAAACAAATTTGTTTTTAATAAAATAAATTGTAAATATAATAAACAAAAAGGGGGTATTATGAATTTATTGTCGGCTTTTAACGCACTCATGCTTTTGATCTCTCCGATTCCCACCGACAGTGAGGAAGTCACAGCCATCCCTGCTGGTTTACGGATTCAAGTTTATCCCTATGGTGGGTACTATTCTTATCCCGGCTACTACTGTCCTCCTGGGTACTACCAGGGCCCTGGATATTCCTATTACGGCGGATGCTACTACTGGGGAAGACCCTATAGAAGGTACTACGCACACCCTCATTACCCACGGTTCAGAAGACATAGCCGTTTTCGTCGGCACCGTGGTGGAGTCATTAGAAGAGGACGACCTAGAGGAGCCATTAGAAGAGGACGACCTGGAGGAGGCATGAGGGGGCGACCTCGAGGAGCAGCTCCTCGTGGACGAAGTGGCCGCGGAAGGCTCCGATAACACTATCAACTGAGGGCAAATGACCGAATATTTCGTTGATCCTTCCCATCAATTTTTGGAAAGGCCCTCTCACCCATTGCGTCCCTTTTTCAATCCAACGAGTATCGCTGTTGTCGGCGCAACAACCACTCCAAATTCCGTTGGCAAAACCCTCATGGGAAATCTCATAAAGGGGAAATTCGAAGGAAAGATCTTTCCCGTAAATCCCAAATACAAAGAGCTATTCGATCTCCCCTGTTACCCCTCGATTCAAGAGATCCCTGAAGAGGTAGAACTCGTTGTGATCATCACCCCCGCTCGCACAGTCCCCAAGATCATCGAAGCGTGTGGGACTAAAGGAGTAAAAGGAGCCATCATCATCTCGGCAGGGTTCAAAGAGCTTGGAGCTGAGGGACTCAAATTAGAGAACGAAGTTCTCGAGAAGGCTCGCGCGGCAAATATCCGTCTCATCGGCCCCAATTGCCTCGGAGTGATGAACCCCCTCGCTAACTTCAATGCCACTTTCGCTGCTACCATGGCCCATCAGGGGAATATCGCCTTCATTAGCCAATCAGGAGCTATGTGCACCGCAGTTCTCGATTGGAGCCTCAAAGAAAACATCGGATTCAGCGCCTTCGTCTCGATCGGATCCATGGCCGATGTCAATTGGGGAGACCTGATCGACTATCTCGGCAATGACCCAAATACCAAAAGCATTCTCATTTACATGGAGACGATTGGCGAGGCCAAGGATTTTCTCTCCGCAGCAAAAGAGGTCGTACTCAATAAGCCGATCATCGTCATTAAAGCAGGGCGAACCGAAGCAGCCGCCAAAGCAGCCGCCTCCCATACCGGCTCCCTGGCCGGAAGCGATGAGGTCTTTGATGCAGCAATGAGAAGAGTAGGCGTCCTAAGAGTCGATGAGATCGGCGACTTATTCGATATGGCCGAAGTACTCGCCAAACAGCCTACGCCGGGTGGACCTAACTTAGCCATCATCACCAATGCCGGAGGCCCCGCCGTTTTAGCCACCGATGCAGCCTCCCGATATGGGGCAGTCATCGCCGATCTCTCAAAAGAGACAATCGATGCATTAAACGAAGTACTTCCAGAAGCTTGGAGCCATGGAAACCCCGTTGATCTACTCGGAGATGCAAGCCCCGAGAGATATGCAAAAGCCATAGAAATCGTCGCCAAAGACCCAAATGTAGACGGCATCCTAACCGTTCTCTCTCCACAAGACATGACAGACATCACAGGCACCGCCGAGTGCCTCATCCCCTTTGCGAAGTTGCCGGGGAAACCCCTTCTAGCTAGCTGGATGGGGGGCAAAGAAGTGAGCAAAGGGGATGCAATTCTCAGCCAAGCAGATATTCCCAACTTCGAATACCCCGATAGTGCAAGCAAGACCTTTGCCGCCATGTGGCGACAAAACTTTGCATTGCAAGCCCTTTATGAGACACCCGAAGTGCGAGAAGAGCTCTCCGGAGCCCAAAATCGGATCGAAAAAACCGAAGAGATCATCGAAAAGGCCCTCAAAGAGGGAAGAGAGCTCCTCACAGAAGAAGAGTCGAAACAAATCCTCGCTACCTACTCGATCCCCACAGTCATCACGATCGTCGCTCCCACCGCAAAAGAAGCAGTCTCTGCAGCAGAGAGCATCGGCTACCCAGTCGTCCTCAAGCTCCATTCAGAGACCATCACCCACAAAAGTGACGTCGGAGGCGTTTTACTCAACGTAAAAAACGCTGAATCTGTGGAAAAAGGGTTCCACCAGATCCAAGCTTCCGTCACTGAAAAAGCCAGCGCAAAGGATTTTCAGGGGGTCACCGTCCAAAAAATGATCCAAGATGAGGGCTACGAGATCATCCTCGGAAGCAGCGTCGATGTCCAATTCGGTCCCGTGGTCCTTTTTGGAACAGGAGGAAAACTCGTAGAGGTCTACAAAGATCGGGCTCTCGGCCTCCCTCCGCTCAACGCAACCCTCGCAAAAAGGCTCATGAGCCACACAAAGATCTACGATGCTCTCAAAGGAGTCAGAGGAGAAAAGGGGATCAACTTCGCAAAACTCGAGCAGATCCTCATTAGTTTCTCAGAGCTTGTCGTGAACCACCCCAGAATCAAAGAATGCGATATCAATCCCCTTCTCGCATCCTCAAAGGAGCTCATCGCCCTCGACGCCCGAATCGTCCTCGACAAAGAGCCCATAGGAAAACCGGTCATCCGTCCCTATCCAACACAATATATCTCTACAACCACCCTCAAATCGGGAGAAAATGTCACCCTCCGTCCCGTCCGTCCCGAAGACGAGCCTCTCATGATCGATTTCCACAAAAACCTCTCCGAAGAGACCGTTCGCGCCCGCTACTTTGAAGAAATGACCTTAGAAGCAAGGACAAGTCACGAGAGACTCATCCGGATCTGCCACAGCGATTATGATCGGGAGATCCTCCTTCTCGCCGAATACCAAGGGAAGATCGTTGGAGCAGCTAGATTAAGCAAAATCCCCCTCACCCACAATGCGGGTTTCAAAATCATCATCATCGATGAGATGCAGAAAAAAGGACTTGGGACCCTTATGATCTCAGAAGCCTTGCGCATTGCCAAGCAAGAAGAGGTCCATTCTATCAATGTACAAATCCTGCAAGACAATCAGGCGATGAAAGAAATGCTCACCCGAGAGGGCTTCACCCTCACTCCCAGTGAAAAAACCCCTGGAATCATCAACGCCCATCTTGATCTTTAAGCTAATTTCGCTATAATTTCCTCATCTGGAAGAGTGGCAGAGTGGCCGATCGCGTCTGTCTTGAAAACAGAAGTGCCGAAAGGTACCGGGGGTTCGAATCCCTCCTCTTCCGATTGAAGAGAAGGGATGAGAACCCCCGTCTATTAGGAGGTTCGCCTGGAGCGCTAGCGACAGGAGCGTTTTCGAAGAAAACGACCCCGAAGGGGCGCCATAGGCGTCCATCCCGAACTCTTCCGAATGAAAGACGCGACCTCCAGTGCAGGACTCAAAGCAACTCTACAGAATGCACCCACTAATCCTATTTGGGTGCATTTTGCAGAATTTAGGAATGAGCGCATCAATCCTATTTTCACGATATCAAAACAGAATTTCTCGACAAATCCGAAGTTCAACTCCGGATTTGTCGAAGTTTTGCAGATTGAGAAAATGCGTAGTTCTTTCACTTTCAAACACTTATCAAATAGCTCGAAAAACTTAATTTGCCCAAGGTAGCAAAACTAATCTACCACTGACTTCGTTATTTGCTACCAAGCGATGCGCTTCGCTAGCCTGGCTTAGAGGAAGGGTGCGGTCAAGCATAGGCTTGACTTTGCCCTCACGAACCAGCTTGAGACCAAATTGAAGATCTTCGATGTCGCTCGCCATTGAGCCGCGCAACTGTTTCTGAGAAAAGAAGAGGGATCGAATATCAAATTTCACTTCAGGACCAGCAGCAAAACCAAAAGCAACAATGATCCCCATTGGCCTAGTGGCTTCGATACTTTTGGCCAAAACATCCCCCGCTAAGTTATCGATGACAACATCAGCCCCTTGGCCTCCTGTCCATTCTTTTACACGTTCAACCAGATCCTCATTTCTGGTATTGATCACTAAATCAGCACCGGCTTTTTTGGCAAATTCCCCTTTTGCATCACTGCGAACAGTTGTAGCTACATTAGCACCAATTGCCTTGGCCACTTGTATCTGCATGCTCCCTGATCCGGATGCACCCGAATGAATCAATACCTTGTCTCCTTTCTTTACTTCACCTATCTGCATAATCGCATGAACAGCTGTTGCTAAAGCCACAGGAAGTGTCGCTACTTCTTCGGGTGTTAACCCTGTTTCATCCTTTATCAGAGCATAAGCTGGAACTTCCATATATTGAGCATAGGTTCCTGAAATGTGTAATCCAGGCAGTGCAAAACTAGGGGCAACAACCGTAGGACGAATGCCGGTCTCCTCTTGTTTTTGAGGATATCCCGGTAATACGATCACCCTTTCTCCGATTTCAAATCCAATAACGTCTTCACCTAATTCCGCTACTTCTCCTGAAGCATCAGTCCCTAGAATATGAGGGAAAGAAAGTTCAGAAGCGACTGTCCCCTCGCGAATATAGTGATCAAGGCGATTGACTCCAGCGGCCAGCACTTTAACCAAGACATGTCCAGCTCGTGGTTTTGGGATATCGATCTCTTCATATTTGAGGACATCAAAATCACCGAACTCTCTAATAACAGCAGCTTTCATTTTTTCTGATGTACTCATAGCTTAGTCCTTCTTGAAACAATTCTGGGTATTACAGACGGCATTCTTTCCTGTTACATCTCTCATGACCAAACTGTTTTTGGGCGAGGTAATAATACACCATCCTCGTATATATCGAGCTTTTCGTTGAAGAAGCCAACAAGTCCCTGGATTTTTGCACATTCCAGCGTGGGAAAGCGATAAATCCACGCGAGACCCTCATTCTGTGTGTCATCGATCTTAACCGTGTAGATATTCGCCTCATCTTTGTAGGGGACAGCCCGAGATTGTATCTGTTCGCTGTATTAGTCCTCTTTTTTAGGAGTAGCACTCGCTCCTGCAAGAATTCCTCCATCGACGATTAATTCGATACCTGTGATGTATTTTGATTCATCGGAAGCTAAGAACAAAGCTGCATAAGCAACATCCTCAGGCATACCCATTTTTTTCATCGGTATGTCTTTTGCTATATTTGCCATGTTTGTCTCCCTATCTGGACCAGTACCAAGCATAGGCTCCCACATAGGGGTTAAAATCGCAGCAGGATGAATTGAATTACAACGAATTGAATACCCTTGTTCACAACAATACAGAGCGACCGTCTTTGTATGGTTGCGCACAGCTGCTTTGCTTGCTGCATAGGCTGCTGCACCCGGAATACCAACCAAACCGGATCTTGAAGAAATATTGATGATCGATCCTTTTTCAGACTGCTTCATAGCTTGTATGGCATATTTACAGCCCATAAAAACGGCATCAGAGTTGATGGCATGTACATTCCGCCAACTTTCCAGAGAGGCATGTTCAGGATCTTGCGGCCCAAATCCTTCTTGCAAACCGGTAACTCCTGCATTATTCACCAGAATATCCAATTTTCCAAATCTTTCCAGTATATCTGTGACCACCTTCTCCCAATTGCTCTCTTTAGAAACATCGAGATGAAGATAAATAGCCCTTTCACCAATCTCTTTAGCTACCTCTGCCCCCATGGAATCATTAACATCGGACACAATAACAGTCGCTCCTTCTCGAGCAAAAAGCAAAGACATCTCCCTTCCCAGGCCCTGTGCGGCACCAGTAACTAAAGCTACTTTTCCTTCCAGTCTCTTTTCTGACATATTTTCAAATTACCTATTATTTTTAATGCATTCGTAGATGATGATTTCAGCCTTTTCATCAGCTCGACTTTGTACATTTTTTCTGTAGTTCTCATATGCTTAGTCCTTCTTGAGCAGTTCTCGGATATTATCGATTGCATCCTTTCCTGTTACATCTCTCATGACCAAACTGTCTTTGGGCGGGGTAATAATATCCCATCCTCATATATATCGAGCTTTTCATTGAAGAAGCCAACAAGTCCCTGGATTTTTGTACATTCCAACGTAGGAAAACGATAAATCCACGCGAGACCTTCATTCTGCGAGTCATCGATCTTAACCGTGTAGATATTCGCTTCACCTTTGTAGGGGCAGCGTGACACTGTATCTGTTCGCTGCAATAAATCCATGTGCGCATCGTGTTTGGGCATATAATAGCGCGTCGGCAATCCTGTCTCAAACAACAGAGTTGGGCGTTTGGTTTCCCCTAATGTAATGCCATTGTGCACCACTTTGATATGGCGAGAACTCTGTATCACATCGACCCGTTTATGTGGATCGCGCGCGTAGACAAAGATCTCCTCATCCTCTTCGAACCAGGCATCCATCTTGTTCCATTCAAATGCGACATAGTCTTCCAATTTCAGTCCAGTGCCGGAGGAGGAATGAAAGATGAAGGCGGCATTGTTCGCGATCTTGTTGTCGACTTGCACGTGCCAAAAGACCCCGTCTCCTTTGTAATCAGAATGGGTCTTATGGTCACTCGGCTGCAAAAAGTCCATCCGCACGTCTTGTTTTGGGAAATAATAGACCGGAAGATGATCCTTTTCGCGAAGGAGCATCATACTTTTGCTCCCAGCAATCATCTGTCCATTGAAATAGACACGCACCCACCGAGGACTCGGCCCAAACTCGCTGCTGTGAGGAGAAATAGTATACTTCGTCTCTGGCATGATTATCCTTTCGTATCTCATGAATGGGTTTTAGGATTCTATATATTACGATATCTGCGATAATTTCGCAGAAAAGGCCTCTCATTGAGGCTTTCGAGGAGTTAGGGTTTTCCAATTCCTCAAAGTGGAATGCGATTCACATCTTGCCATCCCAGCACATTTGCTTCACTCCTCTTTTGTTTTTGTTTCCCGCCATAAACAAGATAGGAATTATCAGGGGAAACGCCTGATAGTTGATTCCAATAACGTAAATTTCCGAAAAAATCAGAAGCAATCGTTTTGGATGACTTGATCTCAAGGGGAATTAACTCCCCTGCTTTTTCAATCACACAATCTACTTCATGGCCATGACGATCCCGCCAGAAATACAGACTTGAAGTGGCGAGCTGATGATATTGATTTTTCATCAACTCTCCAATGACATAAGTCTCAAAAATTCCCCCTCGAAGATAGTGGGTTTTCAATTGATCAGAGGAAGTAATTTCAAGCAATGAGCATAAAAGCCCAGTATCATAAAAATAAAGTTTGGGAGATTTCACAAGTCTTTTGTTGTAATTTTTGTAATGAGGCCTTAGAAAATAGACAATAAAGCTGGATTCCAGAATATTTAGCCAAGCTTTGGCAGTGTTATGTGAAATTCCACAATCATTGCCCAAAGAAATTAAATCTAATAACTGGCCCGATCGAGAAGCACACATTTTCAGAAAGCGCTGAAATGTAGGAAGGTCATGAACATTTCTAATTTGACGGATGTCTCTTTCGATATATGTCTTAAGATAATTTGCATACCACTCATTTGCCCTTATCGTCTGCTCATATAGGCGAGGATAAAATCCTTTAACTAACATCTCTTCTAAAGAGGGAATTGAGATTTTTGCATCTTGTATTTCTTTTAATTCGAGGGGCAAAAGATGAAGAATAGCTGATCGCCCGGCAAGAGACTGAGAGATCTTTTCTAGAAGAAGAAAGTTTTGAGATCCAGTTAAGATAAATTGCCCAGGAAGCTTATCTCTATCTACAATGCCTTGGATATAGGAAAATAGATCCGGAGCATTCTGCACTTCATCAAAAATTACATATTTTTGATATTCCTCTAGAAAACCACGAGGGTCCTCATTAGCAAAGGCGCGAACATCAAGGTCTTCTAAGGAGACGTAACGGTACTTTTTGGAAAACAACTCCTTTACAAGAGTGGTTTTACCCGACTGACGCGGGCCTGTCAGAGATATGACTGGAAAGCTTTTTGCAAGGCGCAAAATATTCTTGGCGATATGTCGTTTAATCATGCCTTGATTGTACAAAAAAATTGGACAATTTGTAAATTCAATTGCCAGATTGTCCATGATTTTCTCTCCATTTCTTCTTCGTATGGCTCTCTTCTTTTTAAAAAACAAATTTTGGGGTGACGGAAAAGATACCACTCTACTATACTGTCTAGATCTTAGGATGTATAAATGCCCGTTGAAGATAACGTCTCTGTGATCTCCTTGGTATTTCACTCGTTCTAGGTGTAATTTTTTTATGTACTTTTAGGAGACTTATCTATGGCTAAGAAAATATATGTCGGAAATTTGGCATATTCAGTAAATGACGGAGTATTAAAAGATCTATTTGAAGAACATGGCTCTGTTTCTTCGGCTCAAGTAATTATGGACCGAGACACAGGACGTTCAAAGGGATTTGGCTTTGTTGAAATGGCTGACGATGCAGAAGCGCAAAAAGCTATTCAATCACTAGATGGCCAAGAGCATGATGGCCGTGCATTGAAAGTAAACGAAGCGCGTCCTCGCGAAGAGCGCCCTAGAAATAATTTTAGGGGTGGACGTTAAGGTTCATCTAATTCAATAGGGAAAACATTCTTTTCCCTTAGAAGAATCTAGCCGTTAAGGAGTCAATCCTTAACGGCTTTTTTTATGCAAATCCAATGAAATTTCAAGAACTGGCTGATTGAAATCATCTTTTTGGAAACCAATAGAGAACTCCCCTGTAAAGAGCTCTAAAAAAGTCTTCCACTCTTTCTGATCTAAAGAAAGGAGGAGAACTCCTTCACTTGAGCAGCGCATATAGAGATCTTGTTTGAGTTTGATGTAATAGGGCATCTCACCATCAGAGAGATCGTGAAATGAAAAAAAACTGCTCTCACTATTGAAAAGTAAGGGAAATTCTTCCCCCTGACAAAATTTCAAAATGAGTTCGGGCTTCTTTCCCTCATAAACGCTCTGGAGTACTTCCTGAGAAGCATAGGATGCTTGCACAATCTCAGCAGAAAAAACTGGGCCAGAAAATAGAAATAGAAAAAAAAATAGAAGCGAATAGATCATCAAAATCCCCTTGGTCAGAATTGAGAGAGGAGGCGCATATCGTTATCAGTGAACATGCGGATATCGTGAATGCCATAGCGTAACATAGCCAAGCGTTCGATACCAAGTCCCCAGGCATACCCTGAGTATTTATGGGGATCAATGCCCCCATTTTTGAGCACTTCAGGATGGATCATCCCCGCACCACATACTTCTAGCCAACCAGTCTGCTTACAGAGGCGGCACCCCTTTCCTTCACAGACTGTGCAACGCAAGTCCACTTCGATTCCTGGCTCGACAAAGGGAAAGTAGCTTGGCCGAAAGCGGGCTTCAACATTCTTCTGAAAGAGCTTACTCCAAAACTCTTCCATTGTGGCGAAGAGATCAGCAAAAGAGACATCCTCATCGATGTACATTCCTTCTACCTGATGAAAAAAAACATGAGAGCGTGCACTGATATTTTCATTACGGAAGACAGTCCCCGGAGCGATGATTCGAATGGGGGGATTATGTGATTCCATGGCTCTGAGTTGTACATTGGAGGTTTGTGAGCGAAGGAGAAGGTGTTCTGTGATATAAAAGGTATCCTGCATTTCCCTTGCAGGGTGATCAGGAGGATAGTTCAAGCCCTCAAAGTTATACCAGTCTGAGTCAATTTCGGGCCCACATTGAACGGAAAATCCCATGCCAGAAAGAATGTCTATCACCTCTTGTAGCATGATCCGAATGGGATGTCGACGTCCAAGAAATCCCTTATTACCAGGGAGGGTTACGTCGAGCTTTTCCTCTTCAAGTTTTTTCCTCTCTTCAGCTTTCGCGTAACCTTCAAGAGCTTGGTCACAAAGATCAGCGAGTTCCTTCTTTAGGATGTTGATGCCTTTGCCCACTAAGGGGCGAGATTCGGGATCAAGGTTACGCAGATCGAGCATCAGGGCTTGCACTGGCCCCTTTTTTCCCAGGTACTTTACTTTTAGCTGTTCAAGGTCACGAGAATTCTTAACCTTTTGGAGGTCTATTTGAAAGGACTTTTTGACTGAGAGAATTTTGTCTTCCATGAGAAAGTAGAGTGATGAAAATGACATTCATCACTCTTTTTGTCAATTTTTACGCTAGCGCTTTTTTAGCTTGGTTCGCAACAGCTGAAAAGCTTTCGGGATCGCGTATCGCCATTTCTGAAAGCATTTTTCTATTGAGAGAACATTTCGATTTGATTAAGCCTTCGATCATTTTGCTATAGGAAATCCCGTTGATTTTTGCAGCAACTCCTATTCGGATAATCCAAAGTCTTCGAAAATTTCTTTTGCGCAGTTTACGGTGTTCTGTACTGAAAGCAAGTGCCTTCATTACCGCGTCTTTTGTCAGACGGATGTGGTTCTTTCTATCCCCAACAAAACCTTTAGCAAGCTTCATGAGTCGCTTGCGTCTACGGTGTCTGGCCACTGCATTAGTGGTTCTGGTCATGATCTTTCTCTCTTTTTATGCACCCATTAAACGGGAGTACAAGATTGTTCTAGTCTTATCAAGGACAGCAGGTTTTCCTAAACGGCGTTTTCTATTTGAAGATTTTTTCGTCAAAATGTGACGTTTGCCTGGACGGCGACGGAGAAGCTTCCCCGTTCCGGTCACTTTAAATCGCGCCTTCACCGCTTTTTTAGGCTTCATTTTTACTTTCACTCGGTTTCTCCTTAATCTTCTTTGCTGCAGGAGCTAACGTTACCGCTAGGTTTCTGCCCATTTGCTTAGGCATTGCTTCTGCTGTAGAGATATCATCAAGCTCATCGATGATCCTCTGCACAATGCGCCTCCCAATCTCGGGGTGGGCCATCTGCCTGCCACGGAACATGCAAGAAACTCGCACTTTGTTTCCCTTTTCGAGGAATTCCCGTGCCTTTTTGAGTTTCACAGCCAGGTCATGTTCATCAGTGTAAGGCTTTACCTTGATCTCTTTGACTTTGACTTGGTGCTGTGCTTTCTTGCTTTCTCTTTCTTTCTTGGTCTGCTGATATCGAAATTTTCCATAATCGATAACCTTACAAACTGGTGGATTCGCTTTTGGAGCTATCTCTACAAGATCGAGATTCTCTGACTCAGCAAGAGCCATCGCTTGCTGGATCGTAAGAATGCCTACTTGTTTCCCTGCTTTATCTATCAAGCGCACATTTAGAGCGCGAATCTGCCTATTGACTCTCAAACTACTGATTTCCTTTTCACTAATAACGCTTCGAATTGCTCTAAAGTCAACGTCTCTTCCTTTCTTTCGCCATAGGCTCTTACAGTTACTCTCCCAGCTTGCTCTTCTCTTTTACCAAAAACAATAACATAAGGAACTTTCGTGCGCAATGCTCGATGCATTTTTTCTGCAAGAGTCCCTTCACTTTCGTCAAATGAAGCGCGGATTTGTTGAGTGGAAAATATTTTTTCAACAGGAGAGAGGTCAACCCCCTTCAAAGGGAGAACCCTCACCTGTTCTGGAGCGAGCCAAAAGGGAAGATCCCCTTCAAACCGCTCCAAAAGCAATGCAATGAACCGTTCCAGGCTTGAGAAAAGCGTAAATTCGATTGATGTTTCGGCAATCTTAATCTGGGGGCCAGGCCACTTTCTTCCAAGAGCGTCATATATGGGGATTTGGATATGAGAAGAGCCAGAATCCTCTGGCACCTCCTCTAAACCAAATCTTTGACAAAACTCTTGAACACAGAAAAGGCAGGTTGTCCTGTTCTTCTCTTTTTCTCCTTTGTTAAAGAAGAAATAGACAGAGTCCCTTGTCATCGTTTCGATTGGGAAAAGATCTTCTTCTAAACTCTCTATACTCGACCATAGAGCAATACACCTCTCTTTTCTCGTCTCTGCATAAGTCTTAGCAAACTCCGGCTCAATCCCCACTTCGAAAATGCCCCACTTCTGCAAGTGGTTTGCCCACCACTTTTTCAAAACATTTTGCAATATGATCCCTCTGGAATGCCAGACCCAGGTCCCATCCATTTGGCTATACAGCTCCATTTCATTTGCCAGAGCCTCATGGGACTTCTTCGGATAAGCCCGCCATTTCTTTAAAAAAGTTTTTCTCTCTTTATCTGTAGAAAATACTCGTCCGAGAACTCGGGTGGTCTCTCCCCTCTTTTCAAAATGAAACAGTGTGAAATAAAAGTTTTCAGCAGGATCAACAAGAGGGTATTCATAGAGATCGACAAAGTCTCCCATTTGAACCACACGGACGGTTCCTCGGGTACTTTCGAGCTTTTCTGCCAGTCCCTTTTCTTTCTTATGGATGAAAAAGGTCTGAGCATTCGATGCGACCATTTCCATCTCATGGGCGTCTGAAAGGCTCTCCTTTTTCATCGCGGTTTCAAGCAGTGGTAAATAGGTCTCGTGGAAGGTCCCAGAAATGGTGAAATCGGCATAAAACCCACTTCGATTCACTCCTGAGCCTAAATAGTCTTCTTTTGGAAAACTCTTCCGAATAGCAACTCCGAGGAGGAGGGCAGCGACTTGATTCTGGGATTGAGAACTACTTATCATGATTAGAAAGCGTTGGGATATAGCTGACTCGAACAGCTGACCTCCACGATGTCAACGTGGCGCTCTAACCAACTGAGCTAATATCCCAAATTTAGCATTTAGTGTACACTAGGCACCAATTGTATGAAAGAGCAAAGGAATTATTCAATTTTTTCTTCCCATCTCGATTTGGCCCATTCTTTTTGGGAAAAGGGTCTTGCGTCAGGAGGGTGGGCAATTGACGCCACCTGTGGCAATGGGCATGACACTTTACGTCTCTCTCGGCTTGTTGGGCCAAATGGCGGGGTCATTGGGCTCGACATCCAGAAAGAGGCATTAGAGAGCACAAAGGCCCTTCTCAAGGAGAACCAGAAAGAAGAGGGGGTCCATCTCTTCCACCAAAGCCACGAGGAGTTCCCCCCTCTTGCAAACGAAAACCCCGTCCAACTCATCGTCTATAATTTGGGATATCTCCCTGGAGGCAACAAGGCCCTAACCACTCGTGTCGCATCGACTCTATCAAGTGTGGAGAAAGCCTTAGCTCTTCTCTCACCTGGGGGAACAGTCTCCTTGACCTGTTATCCAGGCCATCCTGAGGGAGAAAAGGAGGAGTCAGCCCTTCTCGACTACTCTCAGTCTCTCCTCGCCCCTGACTGGAGCGTCTCCTTCCACCGCTTTCTCAACCGCAGGAAAGCCCCCTCACTCCTGGTTATACAGAAAAATATTTACTAAGTCATTCAGCCCCTTTTATTAAAATAATGTTAAGGGATTGTTAAGAATTGTTAAAGGTGCTATAATTTAGCTATATTAACAAGGGGTTAGATTATGCAAACAAACATATTCCAGGACTTTTGTTTACTAAGTCAAAAACTTCAAGTAATCCGAGACAAGGTGCGATCAGAGCAGATCTCACCCACTACACGAGAACAGTTGCACAAAGAACTAGAGAGCCTCCAATCCTCCATGGAGCTCCTCAGACAGAGTGCAATGCAAATAGCATCGCATTCACAGCAGCAGTTCTCACAGATGGATGAAATGGATGATAGCATCATCAGTCTCTACGGAGAGATCGAAGATGCTTTTGAAGATTATGAGGTGACTCTGATCTCAAAAACAGCCTTGGCAATCGGCAGCCTTCTCGAATTGGGGAAAATCGGGAAGGTAGCAAAGATGATTGAGGGCTTAAGCCATAATATTCATTTTTTATTCAACCACCGAAGACCCTCTCTCGCCCATAGAAGAGTGATTCATCTTGCGATGAAGCTCATGGACCATGCAAATGGAATTCTTACGGGAAAGGGCCAGAGTAATAAAGAACATATGCACCTTGTCCACATTCTCAAGATCCTCATGAGAGAGGCTCTAGCAAAGGCGCAAGCCTGTATCGACCCTGAAGAGGGAGCTCTAGTGATGCAGCTCTATGAGATTGCCGAGCTCTTCTACGAAAGAAAAAAGAAGGAGGCCCATTTACGCCTTAACCTAATTCACTCGCAACTCACACCAGCACAACAAAAGCGTCTCGAAGCTGCAGGGGATTCAATCGATGAACTCATTCAAATCCTTCTTGAAATTGCTGACGGCGATCCTTGCACAGAGTGGGAATCTGAACAAAGAGAGGCGTGTCTAATTCACACTTTGCATGCTTGAGCATGATAGATTTCACCAATGAGATAAAAGCTGCCACAGATGACGAGGATTTCCTCCTCTCTTAAGGCAGCTTTTGCTTTTTCCATCCCTAAATATGAAGAGCTCTCTATGGAAAAAGGAAGAGGATAGATCTTTTGCAAAGCCTCTGCGAGTTTCTCTGGAGAGGCTGCGTCAGGATGGCTGGATGCTGCAAAGTGTATATGCTGGGCAATCGGACAGATCATTCTCAATGATTCTTCAAAGTCTTTATTCTTCCCCATACCAATGAGAAAGCGAAATTTTTTCTGGGGATAATGCATTCTTAGTGCCTCTACAAGATAGGCAAAACCTCCCGGATTATGAGCACCATCGAAGAGAAGATTCCCCTGTCTTTCAAAACGACAAGGAAGCTCGGTTGAAAGCCCCTCGTTTATGTTTTTTTCATCGAGAGAAAAGCGTTCTGCGAGTACTTCTAAGGACTTTCTCGCAATGGCCTTATTTTCCATAGAGTAATCAGATGATGTTGGGCAGGCAAAACTGATCGACGCTCGCATTTTCTTTGCTCTATCGATTACTTGCAGATGACAGGCCTTTGGACCTACGACAACGGGAATCCCCTCTTTGATAGCTCTTGATTTTTCGTACGCGATTGCTTCGAGTGTTGTTCCTAAATAGTCTATATGGTCCATCTCCACAGTCGTGATGACCGTGAGGATTGGAGAGACGACATTCGTAGAGTCTAACCTGCCTCCTAACCCCGCTTCAATGACAGCGACATCTATCTGTTCTTGCTTGAAATATCGGAATGCAAATGCGGTTGTACAATCAAAGAAGTTAGGGTTCCATCCTTTCTCTTCAATCAGCTCCAAGAGTTCGGTGTAATAGGAAAGGACTCTCTGTTTTGAGATCTCTTCCTCTCCAATTTTGATCCTCTCTGTATATTCAAAAAGATGAGGGGATGTGAAAAGGGCTGTCTTATATCCCGATCGATGCAAGACGTTAGCGATTTTTGCAGAGACACTCCCCTTCCCATTGGTCCCCACTACATGAATAACTGGAAAGGCATTTTGTGGATTCCCCCAATGGTTCAAAATGGCTCGGATCTCCTTCAGAGATCTCACATTATCGGGCCGCCTGGCAAAGAGATCCTCCATAGCCATTTGGTACTCATCCATCGTTAGAGCCTCTTTTGAAAGATCTGCTCGAAGGTCTTCTGATCTACCCAAGATGCACCTAATGGAACGCTTGGCTTGACCTCTCCATGAAAATCGGATCCTCCGCTCATTAATAGACACCGCTTTTTAGCACATTTTTCCCACCTCTTTTCCTGGTGGGGGAGAAATTTCGAATAATAGACCTCGATCCCATCGAAGGGCTTCTCAAGTAACATCTGGATCCTTTCTTTCTCTCGAATGACATGGGGATGTGCGATGAAGGCTTTCCCTCCTGCTGCATGGATCACCTCGATCGTCTCATCAGTTGTAATGGGACTGCCTGGATCGAAACAGGGAGCTTTATCCCCCAAAAGTTTATCGAACGCCTCTTGCACTGTGGAAACATATCCCTTCTCGATGAGTGCCAGAGCAATGTGGGGACGTCCGATCGGCCTAGCCCCAACCATCTTCTTCTCTAGTTCTTCAACACTCAGCTCATAGCCACGATCGTGGAGTTTTTTCAGAATGGCGCGATTCCGATCCCTTCGACGCTCAATATGCCTAACACATAGCTCCAAGAGTGGGGAACTTTTCAAGTCGATATCATACCCCAGAACGTGAACGCTCATCCCTTCCCACATCGAAGAAAACTCCACTCCGCTCCCAAGTAATAGTCCCAACCTCCTCGCTACAGGGATCGCCTCCTTGTACGCAGCAACAGTATCGTGATCGGTGATGGATAGACCACTCAGTCCTATTTTCTTCGCATGTTCCAAAAGCTCTGTAGGACTCAACGAACCATCAGAACAGATCGTATGGCAATGCAGATCAGCACGAAACTCATTCATATGGAATTGTTCTCAGCTCCATTTCTAGCTCAACTCCCGCGTCTCGCTTGACACTCTCTTGGACATGCTGGGCAAGTGCTACGACATCCTCAGCTGTCGCGTCGACTCGATTGACGATGAAGTTGGCGTGAAGTGTTGAGACCTCAGCACCTCCCTTTCTCACTCCTTTAAGTCCACATTTCTCGATCAACGCGCCCGCTGATTTTCCTTCGGGATTCCTAAAAACACACCCACATGAAAGATCGGAGTAGGGCTGCGTTTTTGTCCGATAGGAGATGATCTCTTTCTGCGTCTTGCGAGCATCATTCGATGGACTAAGAGAAAATCTCGCGGCAGCAATCCCTCCAAGCATATTCTGAAAGGGGCTCTTCCGATAGGAAAAATAGAGCTCTTCTCTGCTAAATGTTTGGATAGTACCCTCTCTAGTCACGAAGGTCACCTCTGTCAAAGCATCAGCTGTCTCCCCTCCATTGGCCCCTGCATTCATAAAAACCGCTCCCCCGACCGACCCGGGAATCCCCGCGGCAAATTCAAGGCCTGAGAGGCATGATTTTGCCGTTTTTGCCCCGAGAAGAGAAAAACTATAACCCGCCCCAACAGAGATCTCAGTTCCTTTCACATCAAAAAAAGAGATCTTATTGTGAATGACAAGCCCGTTGAATCCCCGGTCGTGAAACAAAGAATTTGATCCTTTACCTACAAGAAGAAAAGAGAGCCCCTCCCGCTCAGCATACGAAAGTGCGGACTGGAGTTCTTCGATAGTAGAAACTTCTGTAAAAAGGCGGGCATTGCCCCCAATTTTGAAAGTGGAGAGATGTTTAAGAGATTTGTTCTTCTGAAACGGCAGCACCCTCTTTCTCCTTATACAGTGCATCCAAGACTGCATTGACGAAAGTGGCTCCCTCTACCGTCGCATACTTGCGGGTAATTCTTATCGCTTCAGAGATGGCCACTTTAGGAGGAAGATCGCTAAACAGAAGCTCAAAGGCGCCTAGACGAAGGATTGTCAGTTCTACACGTGGAACTCGCTTCAGATCGTAGTTGCTGGACTTCTCAGCAATTTTTTGATCGAGCTCTTCGCACTTTTCCCAGATCGCTTCAGCTTTTGCCTTTGCCTCGCGAGCTGCCCTCTTTGGAATCAAGAGCTGCCGCATGACAAGGGGCTCGATTGCCTCCCAATCGCATTTTTCGAAATCGCGACTATAGAGGAATTGAAAAACAATTTCACGAAATTTTTGCATTGAGAGCTTCATGAATAGGATCATACCACACAAAGAGCTTTCTCTCAATCCGAAGAAGGTGAATCAAGTGAAAGATGATCAATATTTGCTTGAGTCGCTCTTTCCACGTTTCCTAACCTGAACATCGGGGTAAGAAAATAGTTAAACGCGCAAAAACCCCAAAATCCCTCAAATGATAGATTATTTATTGTTAGATTCTTATGCTTTCGCAGGTGTAAAGAAACACCTAGAAACCTGCAAATGTCGATTTGCGGATGTGTTTGATGTTGTTGTTGTACATCCCAAAAAATACAATCAGAAAAAAGAGATCCATCGATCCAATAATTAAATCTTAAAGATCAACTTCCAGCTATTCTCTGATGAATCCCGCCCTTTTTTGATAGATATTAAAAATGTTCGCTCTTTGGGAAATGAAGTAGGGCATTTCTACTTGACGCTAACATCCAAAGCAGAATCAAATATTGGAATTTTTCTAAGCTGAAACGGGAAACTTCTTTTTTTGAAAGTCGAAGAACGGCTCATTCCCTCTTCACTCAAAGACTCTCTCTTAGCATCCAGGCGGCCTTCTCGTGAAAACCCAGCCGTCGCCCCATGAGGTCGACCGTTGCTGGGTCGTTCTCTTTTTCTGCAAGCGAGGAGAGGATACGGCCATCCTTGATCACCACTTCGTGAGCTTCTACGAGATGGTGGATAAGATCGTGTTTAGGATAGACCTTGTGGTCCTCTGTGACGGATGAGAGGTTGAGGAAGGCCTCCATCGACCCTTCGACATAGAAACCTAGAGCACGAATCCTCTCAGCAATCTCATCGATTCCTACTGCCATCTCTTCATACTGCATTTCTGTCAGCTTGTGGAGAGAGAAGAATTCTGGCCCTGTGATATTCCAATGAAAATTTTGCGTTTTTAGATAGAGAACGTAGGTATCAGCGAGAAGCTTTGCTAGCCCTCCACCGACTGTTGCCCTTTGCTCACTGCTCATTCCTGTATTGATTTCCATTGACTCCTCCTTTTCCCTATCGATACAATATTTTCCTTGAGAAATCAATAAGATCTCAGTAGAATCGCTCCTTTTGTACAAAAATGGGGAATTGATGCTCGGCATTTTTTTAGATACAGAAACAAACGGCCTGAATCCGCAAAAGCACTGCATCCTCGAATTGGCCTACAAGATCATCGATATTCAATCAGGAGAGCTCCTTCATTCCTATCAAGCCGTGATCGGACAGCCCAAACACAACTGGGACACGGCGGATCCCCATAGTCTTCTCATCAACGGATTTAGATGGGAGGAGGTTTCAGAGGGTCTCCCAAAGGAAGAGGTGGCTGGTGCGATCATTACCGCATTCGCACAATGTGGCATCAAGCGAGGTGATGCGGTATTCATCTGTCAAAATCCCTCTTTTGATCGCGCCTTCTTTTCCCAGCTCATAGACCCCGATATGCAGGAAGCACTAGATTGGCCGTACCACTGGCTCGACCTCGCTTCGATGTACTGGGCCATCCAACTTCGGAAGGAGCCTACGCCATGGGAGACGGGGGTCTCTAAAGACCGCATATCGGAAGCATACCAGCTCCCCCCTGAGGAAAAACCCCATAGAGCGATGAACGGTGTGGACCACTTGATCCTCTGCTATGGCGCAGTTGTGGGATTCCCGCACCAGACGCCTGTGTAGATAATGCTTTGACATTTTTGCTTTTTTCCGCAGAATGACCTTAATTACAGATGTTATAATCACTAGAGTTTAGAGATGTTCCATTCGATTACACCGTTTTTGGAGATGTTGATCATGGCGATCATGCTCAACTATCTTCTCTCTTTCTTTTGGAACACTAGATCCAAAGACCTGGTTCTAGGCCTTTTGGCATTTTTGCTCATATTGGCTGCCTCTTCTTGGCTCAAGCTCCCGATCTTGCACCAAATCCTGATCGCTGTCTCAAATATTTTACTGATCGCAATCATCATTATTTTCCAGCCAGAGCTCCGCGCAGCTCTATCCAAACTCAGCCTCAAGGGACGCCGCTTTAAAGAGTTCACTGAGTTTGACCGTTTTCTCGACCAACTCGCTGGCTCGGTGTACCGCCTTGCAGAGAAACGGATAGGAGCACTCATTGCCCTAGAGCATGAAGATCTACTCGATGAATACGCCAACAGAGCAGTTGTGCTCAACTCGCAGTTTGCTCCCGAGCTTCTCGAGTCGGTCTTCGCAACGACTACGCCTTTGCACGACGGAGCTGTGATCCTCCGGGATCAGGTGATCGTCGCTGCAGCAGTAATCCTACCACTTGCCGAAGAAGGATCCCAGCTCACCCGCTCTATGGGGACAAGGCATCGAGCAGCCCTCGGCCTCAGCCAGCAAACCGATGCTCTTGTGATTGCGATTTCTGAAGAGACTGGGAAAGTTTCAATCGCTCGAGAAGGAGTGATCACACGCGGAGTGAAAATCGATCGTTTTAAAGCAATCGTTCGAAGTATATTCACCACTCCTCAAGAAAAGGAGTACAAAGGAAACTTTAATCTGAAGGAGTGGATCAAGAAATGAGAACACTCCTCCGCAAGCTTTTCTTAGAGAATTGGCAGAGGAAATTGATCTCTGTCTTTCTAGCAGTGATCATTTGGTTTATGGTGAACCAGTCGCTGATTACGTCTAGAGTCATCAATAATATCCCTATCCGAATCATCAATATTCCCGAAGGTAAAACAGTTGTTGATCTCCAAAGTAATGGAACTCTTGCCAAGCGGACCTCACTCACTCTTGTTGGCAATAAAGCGCTTCTCGATGAACTCTCTCTGAATGATTTGGAAGTGGTGATTGATGCACAAAATAAACAAGGTGAATGGATCGCAACCATCTCAAGACGCAATCTCATTTCTCTGAACCCCGACCTCAACCTTTCAAAAGGGATCACCCGGACCTCTGAGACCAACGTCATCATCCGTCTCACAAAACTCGTTTCAGAGAAGATTCCCGTTTTCATTACACAACCCATTGGTCAAGCACCGACTGGATACCAGTACCTCGACATCTGGCCCTACCAATTAAGACTCAATATTAGTGGCCCAGAAGATGTGGTGAAAAGACTCAAATCAAAGGGGATCCGCCTCACCTTTGACCTCAGTGACATCACAAAAGCCGAACTCGATGCTCTTCGGGCAAGACCAGATTCTGCGCAAGGTGATGAAGTCTCCTATTTTGTCCCTGAACAATGGAAAAGAGTGAGTATCCCTCTTCTCTCCGAAGCCCCTATTGAAATTGACGATCCCCGTGCGAAAAATCTCAGGGTCGACTTTGTCCGGATCTCCCTCCTCCCGATCAATTCGAAGATTCCCGTCTCCCTCTATTTTCCCACTGAGAACCTCAATCGCTATAATCCCAAAAACATCTCATTGACTACTGGGCCACTGATCCAGTCAGTGGGCGGTCTCGATGTCTTCGCGATTCCCCTCTATGCCAAGGGTGTCTCTCCCCTTTTCGTCCGAATAGTGGAAAACATGCTTAAAATCACGATCACCATAGATCCATCTGACATCACCAAAGAGCTCCCCTGGAGTATCGAATTCATCAACTCAAGGCTCCTTGAAGACCGCTATGTCTCCATCATGATGTCCGATATCTCCGATAGCCAGATACACGAACTCCAACCTCTTGACCGTGAAGAATACTTACGCAACCGGTTCCGCAGCTATATGAATCGCTTTAGACTCTACAAATCCGAGGATGAGAGGCTCCGCATCACAGCTAAACTCACGAACGACAAGGTCTCCCTCGAAGAAGGAACAGCACCCTTGCCCAATTCGTCGAAAATACTGAAAGAATGACAGAGACGATCACCCTCCTCAAAAGTGAATTCTCAAGACTCGGCGGTGCAGAAAACTATGCCCGCACCCTAGCAAATGCATTCCATAAAAAGGGATGCAATCTCCGCCTTCTCACGAGTGGCCCCTATCCAGACGACCTCCCCTTTGAAGTGCTCTCTACCACACTCTCAGCTAAGACGAGCCTCGGAAAGTGGAACCAGTTCTACAGCTTCTGCAAAAGAGAGATCGCAACCAACCCCACTTCGATCACCTTTGGCCTCGATCGCTCTCCCTATCAGACCCACCTCAGAGCAGGCTCAGGTGTCCACCGCGCCTTCCTCGAGCACAGAAAAATGACAGAAGGGTCGTTGAAGAGCTTTAGACACAAGATCAACCCTCTGCACAGAATGCTTCTCGATACCGAAAAAAAAGCAATCGAACACCCAGAACTTCGCCGTCTCTTCACCAACTCCCATCTCGTCAAACGAGAGATCCTCTCCTATTACGACATCGACCAAAAAAAAATCTCAGTGATCCACAACGGCGTCCAATGGCATGAAGACGAAGAGAGTTTTAACAACTGGGAAAACCACTACAATTCGCGGAACTATGATTTTCTATTCATCGGGCACAACTTTGCTCGGAAAGGACTTGCAACCTTTCTCAAAGGCCTCGCACTTTTACCAACAAAGGAATGGACCCTCACCATCATTGGCAACGATAAAAAAAAGAAATCCTTCATCTCTCTTGCCAAAAGACTCGGTCTCGAACAGCAAGTCCGTTTCTGCGGGCCGAAAAAAAACCTCACCCCCTTCTTTCAAGCGGCCGATTGTCTTGTCATACCCTCTTACTATGACCCCTTTGCCAACGTAACCATTGAAGCGCTCTCTATGGGACTTTTTGTGATCAGCTCAAAGAACAATGGGGGATCAGAAGTCCTCTGTCCCAATACTGGCCATATTATCGAAGACCTCCATGCAATAGAATCGATGAAAGAGGCTCTTGAGATCGCCCTATCCAGGCCCAAAACACCCAACCAGGCGAAGAAAATACGGAGTTCAGTACGCCATCTCGATCTCTCCAACCAGCTCGAGAAATATATAGAGCAAACACTATGCTAATCACCTATATCCTCATCAGGATCATCACCTTTCCCCTTGCTCTCCTTCCCTATAAAGCGCTCCACTTTCTAGGAAAACGCCTTGGCTCCCTCGCCTACTACCTCATCCCAAAATTCCGCAAAAGAGCCCTCTCTAACCTCGCCCTTGCCAAAGACCTCAACCTCTCTAATGCCGAGATTCGGCAAGTAGCCAAACGCTCCTTCCAAAGCGCTCTGATCACCTGTCTTGAATACCCCAAAATCGCCCGCGAGAAACATCTCTCTAAAATCGTCACCGCTGTCAACCCTGAGAAGGCTCATGAGATCATCAACCAAGGAAAAGCAGTCATCTTTTTCTGCGGCCATCAAGCCAACTGGGAGCTCCTCTTTCTAGAAGGGACGACCCATATGCCAGGAGTTGCCATCGGCCGTCCGATTAAAAACAAATACCTCTATGACTGGATCCTTCAGATCAGACAAAAGTTCGGTGGAAAAATCGTCCCGCCTAAAAATGGAATCAAAGAGGGACTACGTGCCCTCAAAAACGGCGCCTTCTTCGGGATCGTCGGCGATCAGGGGATGCCCGGCAGCGGCTACTCAAGTTCCTTCCTAGGTCGCCTTGCCTGGACCTCTCCCCTTCCCGCCCTTCTCGCCTATAAAACAAACAGACCCATCATTGTGGCCACCACCACACGCAGAGACGGACATTACTACATCCACTACTCCGAGCCCCTCTATCCCAATAACAAAGAGCCCAAAGAACAAGAGATCAAACGGCTCATGGACGCAGTGCTCGACATTTACGAACAAAGCATCAAGAAGAACCCCCACGAGTGGCTCTGGATCCACAACCGTTGGAAACAGCAGACCCGCGACGAAATCAATAGCCCCTACCGCCATGACAGCCTCGCCATCATTCTCCCCGAAGATCAAGAGCTCGCTGAAAAAGCCTCCCTCTTCCGAGAACTCTATCCCAGGGAACACATCACCCTATTCCTCCCAAAGTCCCTCCTCAAGCACACACAACTCGACGCCGAGCTCATTCCCTATACCCACATAAATGAGGTTTTCCGCGATGATCTTCGCTTCAAGCTGATCTTCAACTTCACCAAAAACTCCCGCATCGAAGCCCACTACAAAAAGAAAAGCGCTCTAGCCACCTACCACTTCGATGCCATTGATACGTCCCTCAAAAAAAAGGTGAAAGGTGCCTGATAACCGCTTTTACCTTGATGCCCCCCTTACCCAAGGATCCACCCCCTCCCTCTCAGGAGAACAGCTTCACCACATCCGAGTCATGCGCAAAGACATCGGAGACCACATCGAACTCGTCAATGGAAAAGGGAGCTTAGCCAAAGCCCAAATCACCGCTATCGATAAAAGAGATGCCCACCTCCTCATCCAGGAAAGCACTTCCGCCCCTCCCCCATCTCGCCAGGTCATCCTCGCTCAGGCCCTCCTCAAGCCCAAAAACCTCGACCTCGTGATCGAAAAAGGGACAGAACTCGGAGCCACAGCCTTCTGGCTCTTCCCCGCCGATCGCTCTGAAAAGAGCTCTCTATCGCCCAATCAGCAAGCAAGGCTCCACCACCTCGCCATCTCCGCCCTCAAGCAGTCTGGCCGCCTCTATCTCCCCGAAATTGCCCTAAAACCTCCTCTCTCCGAATGGACCGCCCCTCCGATGAAGGCGTTCTTTGGGGACCTCTCGCCAGAAGCACCCCGCTTCTCACCTCCAGATGGAGATCTGCTCATTTTCATCGGCCCTGAGAAGGGGTTCTCCGATGAGGAGATAGCCCTCCTCCAGGGCCCTCTGAAGGGGACAGGAGTGCGCCTGAGCCCCAATACCTTACGCGCTGAGACTGCTGCTCTTTGCGCCCTTTCACTTGTAAGCAACTGAACTTTAAAATATTACATCTTTAATTATACTTAACCCTGTTGAGAAAATGGCTTTTTGAAGTGACAGGTCATTCCCTGTCATCACTCTTTTATGCTCTTTTCCCATCGATCATCCTGTTCATCATCATGGCTTTTAGGCACATCTCTATCCTTTGAATAAGGCTTTTCCTCAAATACAAACTGTATCCATAGAGCCGTTCCATCCTAGAGAAGGTACCCTCGACCAGCGCCCTCCTCAAGTCCCCACTCTGTTTCCCTCAGAGTTTCATTAATTTAGTTGGATCGATTCAGGAGCTTTCAACGCCTCTTCAGCGATAACGAAAGTTGCAACTCCTTTATTTACAGTTCTTTTATTATTTTTTTCCAGTTACGTACATGAATTAGAAACTCCTTCTTTTGTTTGATTTATAGATAAATAGTTTCGTTTTTTTTCAAAAAACTTTTTCAATTATAGTCTTCTGAATTTTTCAACACAGCAGTCTACGAACAGATTTTTATTATTGACAGTTTTGTAAAACATACACATTAATTAATGGATAAAATTGGAGAAATGAAATTTTGACGCAGCCAATCGGACGAAGTCTAGGGCCTTCAGTAATAACAATAGACCACAGTAATTTAGCTGAGGGGACCTTAGGGTATCCAGATGAAATCTTACTTCCAGTCCTTCAACTCTTGTCCATTGAAGAAAGAGGAACGTTAGCTCCTGAATGCAAAAGACTCTGGAGTATCTGTCATGATTATTCTTTTTGGTTGATCTTTGCTAGAGCTCATGGAATTCCGATCGGGAAAATCATAGCAAAAGAAGGCCAGAATACTGTGGGAGACATCCAGATGGCTTCCCAAAGGCAAATCCCAGAAATGGTCATCGATGCTGTTCGAAAGGAGATTCTGTCTATGCCTGATTGCTCCAAAAAGACTAAGTTGCTAAATAGACTTGAAAGACCGATATCTCTAAGCGCTTTAAAAGGAATGCTTAAGTTTGTAGATACATTTGTCGTTTACCAGAAATTAGCAGAAGCCGCCTCTTTGTCACCAATTGATGAAAAGTATTTAAAAAATCATGAAACACTTGAGACCTGGTTCCTAACCAACCTTAATGAGTTGGTAAAAATAGAAAAGCTTGATCTCAGAGACAATCAACTCACCGAACTTCCAGAGCTTGTGGGCTGCTTAATGGCGCTAAATGAGCTTGATCTAAGCAGCAATCGGCTCACTAAACTCCCAGAGTCTTTCGGCAGCTTATCTGCTCTACGTAAGCTTAAGCTCAACGGCAATCAGCTCACCGAACTCCCAGAGTTTTTCGTCAGCTTAACTGCTCTAGTAAGGCTTGATCTCGACAACAATCAACTCACCGAACTCCCGGAGTTTTTCGGCAGCTTAACAGCTCTACAGAAACTTTTTCTCAGCGGGAATAAGCTCACCGAACTTCCTGAATCTTTCGGAAGCTTATCTGCTCTACAGAAGCTTGATCTCGACAACAATGTACTCACCGAACTCCCGGAGTTTTTCGTCAGCTTAACAGCTCTACAGAAACTTTTTCTCAACAGAAATAAGCTCACCGAACTTCCTGAATCTTTCGGAAGCTTATCTGCTCTACAGAAGCTTGATCTCAAAGACAATCAGCTCACCAAACTTCCTGAGTCTTTCGGTAGCTTATCTACTCTAGATGGGCTTCTCCTCTTCGGCAACCAGCTCACCGAACTTCCTGAATCTTTCGGAAGCTTAACAGCTCTACAGAAACTTTCTCTCAGCGGGAATAAGCTCACCGAACTTCCAGAGTCTTTCGGTAGCTTATCCGCTCTACAGAGGCTTGATCTCAACAACAATCAACTCACCGCACTTCCTGAGTCCTTCGGAAGCTTATCTGCTCTACAGAAGCTTGCTCTCCAGTACAATAAGCTCACCACACTTCCTGAGTCTTTCGGTAGCTTATCTACTCTAGATGAGCTTCTCCTCTTCGGCAACCAGCTCACCGAACTTCCTGAGTCCTTCGGCAGCTTAACAGACCTACAGAGGCTTGATCTCAACAACAATCAACTCACCGCACTTCCTGAGTCTTTCGGAAGATTAACTGCTCTCGATTGGGTTGTTCTAGAAGGCAACCAGGTCTCCGAACTCCCTGAGTCTTTTGGCAGCTTATCTGCTCTACAGAGGCTTGGTCTCAAAAACAATAAGCTCACCGAACTCCCGGAGTCTTTCGGCAACTTAACAGCTCTAGAAGGGCTTTATCTCAGAAACAACCAGCTCTCCACACTTCCAGAATCTTTCGGTAGCTTATCTGCTCTACAGAAGCTTGATCTCAACGACAATCAGCTCACCACACTTCCAGAATCTTTCGGTAGCTTATCTACTCTAGATAAGCTTCTCCTCTTCGGCAACCAGCTCACCGAACTTCCAGATTTGAGCAACTTTACCGCTCTACATCAACTTCATCTCCGCAGCAATAAGCTCACCGAACTTCCAGAGTCCTTCGGCAGCTTATCCGCTCTACAGAGGCTTGATCTCTACGACAATCAACTCACCGCACTTCCTGAGTCTTTCGGAAGATTAACTGCTCTCGATTGGGTTCTTCTAGAAGGCAATCAGCTCACCGAACTCCCTGAGTCTTTTGGCAGCTTATCTGCTCTACAGAGGCTTGGTCTCAAAAACAATAAGCTCACCGAACTTCCAGAGTCCTTCGGCAGCTTATCTGCTCTACAGAAGCTTGATCTCAACGACAATCAGCTCACCGCACTCCCAGGGTCTTTCGGGAGATTAACCGCTCTAGAAATGCTTCATCTCTTCGGCAATCAGCTCACCACACTCCCTGAGTCCTTCGACAACTTAACCGCTCTACAGAAGCTTGATCTCAGGGGTACCCAGATTCATGAGATTCCAAAATCGCTTGCACATCTACAAGAACTGAGTATCCTGCTCGGAGATAGCTAAAGCTATTGTAGTGACAAAACCTTTGGAGCAACTTGATCATGAGGAAATTGATCAAGAATCTGGGCGACTGGTCAACGGATCAGTTTTTTTGCTTTTCATGTCCTCTAGCCTTGGTAGTTCTTTGTTTATCAAAATGAAAACACTCGCTATCTTTAATAACCTTTTTGGAGATTTATTATTTTCTGTCTGAAGAAAGCACTTTTACTTGCATCCTACGAACAGATTTTTATTATTGACAGTTTTGTAAAACATACATCTTAATTAATGGATAAAATTGGAGAAATGAAATTTTGACGCAGCCAATCGCACGAAGTCTAGGGCCTTCAGTAATGGAGATAGACCACAGTAATTTAGCTGAGGGGACCTTAGGGTATCCAGATGAAATCTTACTTCCAGTCCTTCAGCTCTTGTCCATTGAAGAAAGAGGCACGTTAGCTCCTGAATGCAAAAGACTTTGGAGTATCTGTAATGATTATTCTTTTTGGTCGATCTTTGCTAGAGCTCATGGAATTTCGATCGAAAAAGTCATAGCAAAAGAAGGCCAGAATACAGTGGGAGACATGCAGATGGCTTCCCAAAGACAAATCCCAGGAATGGTCATCGATGCTGTTCGAAAGGAGATTCAGTCTATGCCAGATTGTTCCAAAAAAACTAAGTTGCTAAATAGACTTGAAAGACCGATAATTCTAAGCGCTTTAAAAGGAATGCTTAAGTTTGTAGATGCATTTGTCGTTTACCAGAAATTAGCAGAAACCGCTTCTTTGTCACCAATTGATGAAAAGTATTTAAAAAATCATGAAACACTTGAGACCTGGTTGCTAACCAACCTTAATGAGTTGGTAAAAATAGAAAAACTTGATCTCAAAGACAATCAACTCACTGAACTTCCAGAGCTTGTAGGCTGCTTAACGGCGCTACAAATGATTGGTCTAAACGGCAATCGGCTTACTAAACTCCCAGAATCTTTTGGCAGCTTAACCGCTCTACAGAGTCTTGGCCTCGGCAACAATCAGCTCACCGCACTCCAGGAGTCTTTCGGAAGCTTATCTGCTCTACAGAAGCTTGATCTCTACGACAATCAGCTCGCCGCACTCCCTGAGTCTTTCGGCAGCTTAACTGCTCTAGTAGAGCTTCGCCTCACCAACAATCAGCTCACCAAACTCCCAGGGTCTTTCGGCAACCTAACTGCTCTACAGAAACTTCTTCTCCTCCCCAACGATCAGCTCACAATCCTTCCCCAATTATTTAAAGGTTTAGTAAATCTTAAACGCCCCCGATGAAAATGTTTGGCTTAATGCCCCTCATTACAAGTAGCATTCAATGCAATGCAATAAGATCCCAGAAATTCCGACCGGTGTAAAAACTTCTAACCTCCTCAAAAAATGGAGCAATGGCACGAATTCGCAATCAGCTCACAAAACTTCCTGACTTGAACAACTTTACCGCTCTTCTCTGGATTGACCTCAGCAACAATCACTTCACCGAACTTCCAGAGTCTTTCCGTAGCTTTACTGCTCTAGGAACAATTTTTCTGAAACGACAATCAGCTCACCAAATTTCCAGATCTGACCAGATTCCACCACCTCGCAATCTCAGCCCTCAAGCAGTCAGGGCGCCTCTACCTCCCAGAAATCACCCTCAAACCTCCTCTCTCCGAGTGGACCCCTCCTCCCATGCCTGCTTTCTTCGGTGACCTATCGCCAGAAGCACCTCGCTTTACGCCCCCCAGCTCGGATCTGCTCATCTTCATCGGCCCTGAAAGCGGCTTTTCCGATGAGGAGATAGCCCTCCTCCAGGGCCCCCTTAAGGGGACAGGGATTCGCCTGAACCCCAATACCTTACGCGCTGAGACCGCTGCCATCTGTGCCCTTTCACTTGTAAGTAACTAATTTCCAAACTATTACATCTTGATATTAATTTAATAAATATTATTAAAATCTTGACTATTTATTAATATTTAATTATAATTAAAGAATAGACAGAAAAGAGAGGTAATTATGAATGAAATAAGAGTTACAATCCAAAGAAGCAACGAAAATTATCGACCTAACATTTTGAAAAGAATAGTTAAGTCTTTATTTCGCGTGCTTGCCGCTTCCTTCAAAGCGATAGGAAAAGCATTCTCAAGCAAGGACCATACTCCTCTTCCCGGAAGAGTAAGCACCGATCTTCCCGGAAGAGTAAGCACCGAGAGCTCTCCGGACGTCAGTAACAGGCTCAAATTAATTAAGAAAATAAATGAAACTCTTTCTAAAGCGACAAGCATAGGAAACGGTGAACGAATACTCTATGGGGCTCGACTCCGACTCTGGAAGGAAGAAGCAAAAAACTTACCTTCATTAAAGCCAGAAATTGAGACACTGGAATCGATTCTGAAATCTCTTCCCAATACTGAAATCGTTTAAGTTGCAAACGCACAAAAAACGGCTCAAGGACTCGTTCTCGAGTTCTACTCAACTCAATCCCCATAGCTTATGAGCTGAGACGGCGACTATTTGTGCTCTTTTGCTTATATCAAACTAAATTTTAAACTATTACATATTTACATAAACTTAATAAATATTATTAAAATCTTGACTTTTTGGGGTTTATGTACTATAATTTAAGAAGAATAAGAATAAACTAGGGAAATTAACTTGAAACAAGTAAGCAATCACCGACCCTTTATCTTCCAGCCTCTATTTTTTTTCACGAATGTCGTGAAATCTTTATTTAGTCTTGTGGCTGCTCCGATTAAAGCGCTCGGGCATCTTCTTTCTAGCGATCACAAACCCCGCTCTCTGTCTGGAAGGACGCGCATTGGAGACGTAAAAGACACAGGCCACAAAAAAGGCTCAAGTTCTTCTACATATTCCCCCTCTGACAACCCCCACAAATCGCATCATCAGCCAAAAATAAAACACTCGAGAACCAGCGACTCTTCTGCAGCATACGCGGCTTCAGGCGCTGCATCGAAATCTTCTTCAAGCGATTCATCTTCGGATGAATATAGAGCCCAACTTCTGCAGCGCATCGGCGAATTTGAGAAAAATGGAATTTTAAAATCAGAACGCAAAGTAATTATCAAATGGCTCCGTAAATACAGTCCGTCTAAAGAAGCAACGAGTTCAGAAGACATAAAATTAAGAGCTTTATTTATAGAAGCAAAAAAGGCGATTAGAGCACTCCCTAAGAAGAGAACTTCTCAAGGGGGCAGAGCAACGAAGGGGAAGCAAAAAGCTGCGAGAAATCATACCCAAGGCTCTCATGAATCCGCAGCTAGATCGAATGCGAGAGGTCCTAGCGCTAGAGCATCTTCCACACCAAGAAATGTCTCGATCAATGAAGGGCAACTGAGCGCATCTGCAGCCGTATTGAGTGGAAAGCTAAGAAAAGGGATCTCAAAAGAGGGCTTCTTAGAAATACAATTTCAAATTACAGCAGTTCTAAAGAAACAAACGGCAGTAGAGAATATTCTCGCTAAACTGGCTATTGCCACTCTTAGAAGTCTTTATGAGGCCAAGAAAACGGCATTTAGTCTCTCTTAACACTCCTCTACGTGGCTAATCTCTCGGATCGGAGATCGCAGGGATCTCCTCACCTGAATTCCCAGGAAACTTGCGGTAGACCGTCCCCTTTTCTGGGTGGAGGGTCACCTCTTGACGATCTTTAAGGCGGCGCATCGCCATGTCAGCGCGTACAATAATGGGGATGCCTCTCGCTTTAGCAAAAATCAACGCCACCTCTTCTGAAGAGAGATCTTCTGGACTATTTTGCAAAAGAATGGCCTTTGCTTTCTCTAAAAGGGGCAGATAGCTCTCATCGCATTGGGAGATCACGACAATTTTTCCCTCAGCTCTCCGGGCATTGAACCGGTCAGGCGTAAGGACGATAAAAACCTCGCCACTCACTTCATTTCCCTCTGAAGCTTGTCCCCTCACAAGAACCTCTCCAATGCTCTCAACAATCATCATGTTGGTGGTCCCACTCACCCCAAAGTGAGAACCCGAAGTGATCACAACGAGATCTCCAAACTGGACGAGCCCACGATCCTGGGCAAAGGAGCTCATGAGGGCGAGCGATTCGTGGACATTGTGGGTGATCGCCGGAGGGACGGGGATAACTCCCCAGTTAAAGGCGAGCTGATGATAGGTCTTCTCATAGCGGGTGAGAGCGAGAATAGGCATCTCCGGACGGAAGCGGGAGATGAGGCGAGGTGTCGTGCCGCTACTAGTGAAAGCAAAAATCCCCTTGGCACCTGAGCTATAGGCCGTTTTCACTGAGGCGAGGGAGATCGAGGTGGAGATATCATAGGAAGAGACCTGGGAGTTGCGATAGAAAAAGTCCCGATAAGAAAAGTCAGCCTCTGCAGCTTCGACAATCCGCCTCATCATATTGACCGTCTCTACGGGGTATTTCCCTATAGCAGTCTCACCCGAGAGCATGACAGCAGACGTGCTGTCATAGATCGCATTTGCAACATCTGAGGCTTCAGCTCTTGTCGGGAGAGGATTGGTGATCATCGATTCGAGCATTTGTGTAGCGGTGACGACGAGTTTAGAGGACTGGACACTCTTGCGGATCATCATTTTCTGGAGGGCTGGTACATCCTCAATAGGGAGCTCCACACCAAGGTCTCCCCTAGCGACCATGATCCCATCAGCCACCTGTAAAATGCTGTCAAAATTCTTCACCCCAAGGCTGTTCTCAATTTTGGCGATGATCATAATCTCTCTCTTCCCCAACTCGTAAAGAAGAGTCTTGATCTCGCGCATATGCTCTGCCGAGCGGATGAAGGATGCTGCGATCACATCGACATCCTGTTCGCAGCCAAATTTGATGTCTTCGATGTCCTGCTCCGTCAAAGCCGGAAGAGGGACATCTACATGGGGCATATTGACCCCCTTTTGGCTCTTGATGGCCCCTGAATTGAGGATGGTGATGACCACCCCTTCGGGGGTTCTTTCGACGACCTCTGAGGCAATATAGCCATCATCAAAAAGGACCCTATCCCCTTTTTTCAGCGGATCGAGAGCAATTCCAGGGGTGATGGGGAGATGGGTGGGATCCTCAGCTTTTTCTGGAACAAGGAGGACCTTTTGGCCCTCGGCAACGGGTATCGGCTCTTTCAGGACCCCTACGCGGATCTCAGGACCCTTGGTATCCAGCATAATGGCGAGGGGGATATTTCTTTCCTTGCGGGCCCGTTTGAGGTTCTCGATGCTCTTTTTGTGGTCTTCGTGGGTCCCATGGGAGAAGTTGAGGCGGGCTACATTCATCCCAGCGTCGATGAGCTCGAGCATCTTCTCATAAGAAGAGACCGCAGGGCCGATTGTGCAGACGATTTTTGTTCGAGTCCTCATACCTTTAGGGTACCTAAAGAGCGGCTTGTTCTCAACTCTTTCAGTATTGTATACTCTCTACCTGATGCAGCAAAAAATCGTCCTAAAAAAGGTGAGTGTCCACAACCTAAAGGAGGTGGACCTCACCCTAGAGCCAAATCAACTCATCGTCTTCACTGGGGTCTCAGGCTCTGGGAAGAGCTCCCTTGCCTTCGATACGATCTATGTCGAGGGACAGAGGCGCTATATCGAGTCCCTCTCAACCTTTGCAAGGCGCCACCTCGGAGAGATGCCCAGGCCGAAGGCTGAAGCCATCGAGGGGATCTCCCCAACGATCGCTATCGAGCAGAAAACGGCAGGACGCAATCCCCGCTCGACTGTCGGGACGATGACGGGAATCTACGACTTTCTGCGGGTCCTCTATGCGAGGATCGGTCATCCCCATTGCCCAGTTAGTGGGGAAAAGGTGACCCCTCAAAGCACTGAGCAGATCCTTAATGAGATCCAAAAACTCCCTGAAAAAGCCAAGATTGTGGTGCTTGCTCCCTTTGCTAAGGGGAAAAAGGGAGAGTTCAAGGAGGAGTTTGATGAACTGCTTCGTAAAGGATACACCCGCGTTCGCCTCGATGGAGAACTAGTCGAGCTCAGTGAGCCGATCGAAGTGGATGGAAAGGTGGCCCATGATCTCGACCTCGTGATTGACCGGATCGTCGTACGAGAAGAAGAGAGGGGGCGGCTAGTCGAAGCGATTCTGCAGGGACTTGAGGCTGGAAACGGAATCGTCAATATCTTGCATCTCGATACAGGAAGAGAACAACTCTTTTCTGAGCATGCCTATAGTCCTAAATCAGGACTCTCCTACGGCCCCTTAAACCCCCAAGACTTCTCCTTCAACCACCCTTCGGGCATGTGTCCCACCTGTCAAGGGCTGGGAAACCTTCTGGAGTTCACCCTAGACAAGATCATCGACCCCGAGCTGAGCATCGCCGAAGGATGCTGCAACGTAGGGAGCTCCTACAACACGATCCGCTTTGGGAATATCTTTGACAACCTCGCGAGAATCTATAAGTTCAGCGTCCACACCCCATGGAAAAAACTCCCTGAAAAGGCCAAACAGATCTTTCTGCATGGAACGAAGAAAAAATGGGTGAAGATGCGATTCGTCCACCCCCAAAAACATACGCGTTGGACCGAGTATGTCCAATGGCGCGGGGTTCTCCACGAAGCGCGGACTCGCTACCAAGAGGCCACCTCCGATGTCTACCGAAACAAGATGGAAGAGCTGATGGAGGAATCGATCTGCTCCGACTGCCAAGGAGCGCGGATCCGCCCCTACCCAGCAGCGACAAAGCTCAAAGGCAAGACAATCCAAGAGCTCGTCTCTCTCTCGATTGAGAAGGCCTATGAGTTTTTCGATAAGATGAAGCTCAGCAAAGTGGAAACACTCATTGCCGATGAGGTGGTGAAGGAGATCCGCCAGCGCCTCTACTTCCTCTACGATGTGGGACTCCACTACCTCTCTATTGAGCGAACAGCCCCCACTCTATCTGGCGGCGAGTCACAACGGGTGCGTCTAGCCTCCCAGATCGGCTCCGGCCTCTCGAAAGCGACCTATATCCTCGATGAGCCCTCAATCGGCCTCCACCCGAGGGACAATAAGAAGCTCCTCGCTTCTCTTAGAGCACTCTGCAATAAGGGCAACACGGTGATCGTCGTCGAGCATGATGAAGAGACGATTCTGGAGGCAGATCACATCGTCGATGTCGGGCCACTAGCTGGAAAGGACGGGGGAGAGATCATTGCACAGGGTGACCTCAAAGCCCTCCTCTCTGCCCCCCGCTCGTTAACAGCTGATTACCTATCGGGAAGAAAGCAAATCCCCATTCCAAAGAAAAGACGCCCCAGCTCGAAGAAGTGGATCACAATCGAAGGTGCCAAACATCACAATCTCAAGTCGGTCACTGCGAAAATTCCGCTAGAGATGTTCATCGCAGTGACGGGGGTCTCAGGCTCTGGAAAATCCTCCCTGATCAGCGATATCCTCCACCCAGCCCTTTCTAATGCCCTCCACCATGGGAAAATGCGAGTAGGCAAGCACAAAGCCATCAGAGGGATCAAAGGGATCGACAAAGTGATCGCTATTGACCAGTCTCCGATCGGACGGACCCCTAGATCCAACCCCTCCACCTACATTAAACTCTTCGATCTGATCCGAGATCTCTTTGCGCAGCTTCCCGAGTCCCAGGCGCAAGGCTATAATCCAGGACGGTTCAGCTTCAATGTGAAAGAGGGCTCCTGCCCCCATTGCAGCGGCATGGGAATGGTCAAGATCGATATGGACTTCATGGAAGACGAGTGGTCCCTCTGCAAACAGTGTGAAGGACGTCGTTTTGATCAAAAGACCCTCTCTGTTCTCTACAAAGGGAAAAGCATCTACGACATCCTCGAAATGACTGTTGCCGATGCTCTGGATTTTTTCGAAAACATCACACCCATTAAGAAAAAGTTAGACACCCTTCATGCCGTAGGACTCGGCTATATCACTCTCGGACAGAGCTCCTCCACCCTATCGGGTGGAGAGGCCCAAAGAATCAAACTCTCTAAGGAACTCTCCCGCCCTTCTACTGGCCAGACTCTCTATATCCTCGATGAACCGACGACAGGATTGCATTTTCATGACATCCATAAGCTCATTGATGTGCTTCAGATGCTCGTGAATAAGAAAAACACCGTCCTTGTGATCGAGCACAATATGGACCTTGTGAAAACAGCTGATTGGATCATCGACCTAGGACCTGAAGGAGGAGACTACGGCGGAGAGATCGTCGCTGAGGGAAAACCGGAGAAAATCGCGCGACTGCAGACACCAACAGGAAAAGCGGTTGCCCGTGCACTTAACCCCACTCCCATCACCCCTGCTGCAAAAAAGAAAGCCAAGAAAGCCCCCTTTCAAAACCAAATCGAAGTGGAAAAGGCGGAGCAAAACAACCTCAAAGGGGTCGATGCGATCATCGAGCATGGAAAAATCACCGTCTGTACGGGCCCTTCAGGCTCTGGTAAATCCTCTCTCGCCTTTGGGACAATATACGCAGAGGGACAGCGCCGCTATACAGAGTCGATGTCTCCCTACGCAAGACAGTATGTTAAACAAATGCCCAAGCCTAAAGTTGACGATATCGGAGGTCTTCTCGCTTCAATAGCCATTGAACAAAAGAGCCATGCAGGCAACCCCCGCTCGACAATTGGGACGATGACCGAGATCTATGACTATCTCCGGGTCCTCTATGCCCATCTCGGAACAGCCTATTGCCCAGAAACTGGAGAGAAGATCGAATCGATCAGCAAGTCCTATGTACAAGACAAGCTCCTTGAGCTCCCCGAGAAGACCAAACTCCAAATCCTCGCTCCCCTCACCCTAACCGAGGATTTTGAGACGACAAAAGAGCGCCTGTTGCGCGAGGGATACCTGCGGATCCGCCTCAACGAAGAGCTCTATGAGCTCGATGCAGAAATCCCCTTTGATAAGAGAAGAAAAAACACTCTCGCTCTCGTTGTCGATCGCCTGGTGATCACACCTAAGGTAAAAAAACGGCTCTACGATGCGATCGATACGGCCGCCTCTGTCGCTGACGATACCCTCATTGCGCATTACGATGAGAAAGATCACTTCTTCAACCTCGCATTTGCCGTTCCAAGCACTGGGAAGTCCTATCCCCCGATCACTCCGCATACCTTCTCTTTCAATACGGCTCACGGGATGTGTTTTGACTGCATGGGTCTCGGCTTCCAGTTTGGAGCCAACTTGCAAAGCCACCGCCTCATCATGCGGATGAGTCCCTTAGCGCTGATGAAAAAACTGTGGAAGGATGCTGCCACCACCCGAACAATCAATTTTTTTATAGATCTCTGCTACTCCCTCGACATCAATCCAGACACTCCTCTTGAAAAACTCCCCAGTGAACATCTGCAAATCATCCTTGGAGGAACACCTAAGGGCGTTTTTCTAGAAAAAAAAGGCTACCGGGTCCATTTCAATGGAATCGGTCCTGTCTTTGCGAAGCTCGCCAAGTCAGCAACCAATTCCCTCAAAGAAGAGCTCTCCCCGTGGGTCAATCAGATCATTTGCCCCTCTTGTCAAGGGGCTCGCATTAATCCCCTCGCCCGCAATGTCCTGATCTCCGATCAATCGATCTCTGCTCTCTGCGCAATGCCCCTTGATCAAGCGAAAGACTTCATCGAAAATATCCATCTTCCCAAAGACAAGCAAGAGATCCTCGGAGAAACTCTCTCCCAGCTCAAACACAAACTCTCTTTCTTAATTTCAATTGGGCTCGACTACCTCTCCTTAGATAGAGCTGCCCCCACATTAAGTGGCGGCGAAACACAGCGCATCAGACTTGCCCGCCAACTCGGGAGTTGGCTCACAGGCTGTCTCTACGTTCTCGATGAGCCAACCATCGGCCTTCATCCCTACAACAATGAGATGCTCAATGCCTCCCTAAAAAAACTCTGCGCACAGGGGAATACCCTCCTACTCGTCGAACATGACCCTCTGACAATTGAAATTGCTGACAAAATCCTCGACTTTGGAGAAGGAGCAGGCAAGCATGGAGGGAAAATCATCGCGCAAGGAACCCTCGAAGAGATCAAAAAAAACCCTCATTCCCTTACCGGTGCCTATCTCAGTGGTAAAAAGAAGGTCCCCTATCCAAGCACACGCCGATCATTTAAAAAGACCCTCTCTCTTAAAAACGCCCGCCTCCACAATTTGAAGAACTTCGCTGTAGAGATTCCCATTGGAGTGATCACCTGTATCTCAGGGGTCTCCGGCTCAGGAAAATCCACCCTCATCAACGATCTCCTCCGTCCCTCTGTCCAACAATCCCTCGCCACGAGAAAACGTCCCGACCAAGTCGATTACTTCGGGGCTACCCTCTCGGGGATCAATGCCTTCGATAAAATGCTCGTCATCGACCAGAACCCCATCGGGCACACCAACCGCGCTGATGTGAGCACCTACACCGACCTCTCAACCCCTTTGCGTTACTACTTTGCAGAGCTCCCCGAAGCAAAGATTCGAGGACTCAAGCCAAAGCATTTTAGTTTTAATCACCTAAAAGGGATGTGCACCACCTGCTGGGGTCTTGGAAAAAGAAAAATCGAGATGCAGTTTCTCCCACCCGTACGGATCACCTGCGATGCCTGTAAAGGATACCGTCTCAATCCCTTAAGTCTCGGCGTCAAAACCAGAGGAAAGCACATGGGCCACATCCTCCAAATGACAGTCGAAGAGGCCCTCGACTGGATCGCTCCCATCCCCAAGGTGATCAGGATCCTCGAGACCCTTATCTCCGTGGGACTGGGCTATCTAGAGCTAGGACAAGAGATCGCTACCCTCTCTGGAGGAGAGGCTCAGCGCCTCCGCCTCGCCAGAGAGCTCGCCAAGCGGTCCACTGGCAAGACCCTCTATCTCTTTGATGAACCCACGATCGGCCTCCACCCTGAGGATATCCTCAAGCTCCTCACAATATTCCATGCCCTTGTCGAAAAAGGGAATACAGTCATCATCATTGAGCACAACCTCGATATTCTCACGAATGCCGACTATCTGATTGATTTAGGCCCTGGAGCCGGAGAAAAGGGAGGAGAGATTCTCTTCACGGGAACCCCCGAAGAGCTCACCGACCATCCCAGCTCCTACACCGGAAAGTACCTCAGCCCTTTATTATTAAAAAATTGATCAGTAACATGGGGCAAAAGGAGGCATCTGATGTCAAAACCCCTAATCATCCGTAAAAGAGCCAAAATCGTCGCTCTGGTCCTATTTCTCATCGGACTCGGCATTCTCACCTATACGGGAGTCTGGTGGCCAGGACTCATGCTCGTTGTGGGTATCCCCCTCGCTTTGATGCAGTATCTGCAGGGACGCCACTATGATACCTGGATCAGCCTCTTCGTCTTCGTCGGGGCCTTCCTGACTGTGCAATTTGAGATCCAGTGGGAAATTCTCCTTCCTGTCCTTTTCTCCATAGGTGGGCTCTACATCTTTATCAGGGAATGGCTTGAGAGCCGCTCAGCTAAAGAGCAAGAAGAGGACGCCAAAAAACGAGAAACCGAGAATAATAAAGATTAAAAAAAAAGCCCCAGGGTGGTCCTGAGGCTTTTAAAAGATACTTTCTTTGGGGGAGATAGAGTCCCCTGCCCGAAGGGATCGTTACTTCTGCGCGATTTCTCCTATCTGGTCTTGATAGGCATCGGCGCGCTTTTGTTGATATGAGATCATAACATCTTTCACTTTTTCTTCAACGGAGTTTTTGGGGTCAACTTTTCCATCAGCGAGTTCATTGAGAGAGTTTAAATCAATTTTATAGGCATGGTCGGCGCTACTCGCTATCCGAGCTGAGCCGATCTTCGCTGCCCATTTCACATCTCCTGCTCCTTTTGCAGCTTCCTCCATTTTATCGAGCTTCTCCAGGTTGAGAGCGATCTTCTTTTTTTGGAGCGTCTCGGCATCAGAACCAGAACGGCTTCCAGCTATATCGAGAAGGAGCGATTTAATATAGTACTCTGTCTCTAGTGCAGAGATTTTATTCTGAATCACTCCATCGGCGTTATCGGGAACATGGAGCTTCAATTGATCGAGCTCATCTAAAACTTCTTTTTGATTCTTAGAAAGGGAAAAGGCGGTGATCGTATGCACTTTCTGAGCGATCTCTCTCTCAGGGCTATTTGCCACAGCTTCTCTAAGAGCCTCATTCCTCTGTTTGCTTAAAATTTGGACCCTTTTTCGTTGCTCAGTGAAATTGGCCGTACCCTTTTCCTCAGCCGCTGCAAAGGCAGCTTTAGCGCTTTCGAAAACGCCCCGAAGAGCACCGGCTTCCCCTGCATTCTCGTATTGCTCATGGAGCTGCTCGAGGAAAAGATCGTAGTCTCCCCTTTGGTAGGCTACTTCTGTCTGAGCGACAATTTCCCTTCCATGGGATGGGAGAAGAATGTCGCTTGCTCCTAGTGGAGTCATCGAGCTCAAAGAGATGACCACTGCGAGAAATTCTGCGATCCATTTCTTATTCATTAGGGGTCTCCTTTTATTAAGTAGAAAATCTCATTTCGTAATACTTATTATAAGATATCCTGATTAAAAAAGAAGTAAAATAAGATTTTACGAAAAAATCTCTTACCTCCTCTACTGACAATTGAGAATTCTCTTCTTGAGGAAGAGGACATAAAAACTCTTCACTCTTCCAGATCCATTAGATAGGTCATTTGCCTCACATGCAAATCTCTCCCAGCCCTCGTTGAAATACACCCCACTAGGGATATCAAAACACTCCAACAATTCACTCCTGCTACTTGCAAATGAGTTCCCCATGCTGTCATAAAGGCCAAACTAGAAAAAACAGCTTCCGTAACATTGATGATCGCCCGCATGGTATTGAGTAGTGCTTCTCTTAAAAATTCCTTCCGAGAGAATAGCGAAGCCTCCTCTCCATTGGCTTCACAGGCCTGTACAAGCCCTCCAATTTGGAACTTCTCAATCACTCGATCATTCGCAAACCATCCCTTTGCAGTCTCTTTTTTAAGTTGTGTACATACTCTTTGAAGTAAAACAGGATCATTCTCAATGCGACTCAGAAGACTTGTTCCACGAGAAGAAGAAAATCTTATTCCATACCTATCCAATAGATTCCTATCGAAAGGAATTTCGAATTTAGAAAAGAAGCCTCGCCAAGCCATGCGACGAAACAGAAGTGCAATCCCCAATAGGGAAAGCTGAGGAAGGAATTTTGGAAGACCCCCATGCAACAGAGAGTAGAATGAATACAATGACATAGCGAGAATGCCCAAAGCAAACCCCGACATTATTTCTTCATTGAGATAAAACCCGGTACCAGACTCACTTAGCAAATTCGGGGTGTTTTCATTACGCTCTCTTCCCCGCCGCAGCTCGGAAGCAAGATCCTCTGGCAGAATGGATAGAATATCGATCTCTCTACGACAGAGGGGACAATTCGGTGGATTAGGGGATGGGGGTGGGAGTTCGCGGAGGACTCGAAAATGATTCGCAATGATCCTCCATTCCTGCCGCTGAAGGAGAATACTCCTCACAGAATCTCTTATACACCCCTCATGAAACGCATGTTGGTGATCTTCTCCGCTAGGGTGAGAAACCCAGCGATCAGGATTTTCTGTTGCACTGCAACGACAGATACTGCAAGAGTCATCTTTTGCAGGGGAAAAAGTTTGGAAAGAGCCAGATGGCAGAGATTGTGCTAGATTGAGGGAACTCATTATTTTTTGCTTTTATGCTATAGGAATTCCCTGGTCTAGTAAAGAGCTAAAGAAAAACCACTTCTCTTATCTCGATTAACTTTTGATCTGTGCTTAGCATAGATTTAAGACCATTCATCTGCTTCCTATGGAGATCTCTTCCCAATTTTATCGAAAAACAGGCCACTGCTGCAATCCAAGTACTCCAACAACTGACTCCACATGATACAAAGTTTGTACGAAAATGCTCTCTCCCCCATGAGGTAAAAACAGTAAAGAGGGAAAAAAATGCTTCTGCAAAACTCACTACAGCCCGAAGAGTATTGAGAGCACTTTCCTTTAGGAAAGGGACTCGAGACGGAGTAGCCCCCTTACCAATGCTTCGTTTAAAAGCCTCCGAAAGACCACGGACATGAAATTCATCATTGACTCTGTCGATGATTTTTACTTTAGCGATTTCTTTATTCAAGTGTGTGACCACCCTATTCAAGAACACGGGATTGTCCGAAGATGGGGTTTTGCTTCCCGTCCATAAGAAAAAATCACTGAGGAGCTTTGTGGGAAGAAGAGAGAAAATGTCGATTTCTTTTCGACAAATGGGACACGCCGGATGCTCAGGCTTTGGCTGATAATGCATGTACTCATTTTCCCAAGCGAGAATCTCTTCAAGTCTTGAACTGATAAGCTCTTTTAAACAGATCTCATGATAGACGTGATGCTTCCCATTGTCTGCATGATGAGCAACCCAACCATCGGGATTTTCTTGGCCGGATTCTAAGCAGATGGTACAGACATCCTCTTTAGGAGGGCTAAGGGCTCTGAAAGAGGCATAGCTCTTGGCTTCTATTACAGCAGGCCGTGTCATTGGGGCATTTGGTCTAGGCCTGGGAATCGAAGCGAGGTCTGAAAGTGCACTCGTTGCCATTGTTCTCTTCCTTAACTAAAATAATCGATTCCCATCGCAGCGCGCACCTCAGACAAGGTCTTGGAGGTGGTGAAGCGGGCCGTCTCGGTCCCCTTTTCTAAAATGCGCATGACCTCGCCGGGATCCTTAGCAAACTCCTCTCTTCTTTGGCGAATCGGCTCTAACATCTGCTCAAGGACATCATGGAGATGCCTTTTGACCACTACGTCGCCGAGTCCTCCTTTCGTATAATGAGCCTTCATCTCTTCGAATTTTTCCCTATCGGGGTCAAAAACATCGAGATAAGTAAAGACGGGATTCCCCTCTACTTTGCCGGGATCCTCGACTCGAAGGTGCTCGGGATCGGTGTACATCTTCATCACTTTCTTCTGGACGACATCTGATGGGTCAGAGAGGTAGATGCAGTTGCCAATGGTCTTACTCATCTTCATCCCTCCGTCAGTGCCGGGGAGGCGCCCCCTTTTGGGAATGAGAGCCTCTGCACGAACGAGAACTTCTTTTTTGTAGGTCTGATTGAAGTGGCGGACGATCTCATTGGTCTGCTCAATCATGGGCAGTTGGTCCTCTCCCACTGGGACGAGATTTGCTTTAAAAGCGGTGATATCCGCCGCTTGGCTAACGGGGTAAACCATGAAGCCAGCGGGGACTGCCTCTCCAAAATTCTTTTGCTTGATCTCTGCTTTGACCGTCGGATTGTGCTTAAGGCGATTCCAGGTAACGAGATTGAGGTAGTAGCTGGTGAGCTCGAAGAGTTCAGGAAGGAGGGACTGGATGCAAATTGTCGTTTTCTGCGGATCGATCCCTACAGCGAGATAATCAAGCATCACCTCTAAGACGTTAGCTCGTACTTTTTCCGGCTCTTTGGCGTGGTCTGTTAGGGCTTGAGCATCGGCAATCATCACAAACTGAGTGTGCTTGTCTTGGAGCTCGACCCGGTTTTGAAGTGACCCAACGAAGTGTCCGAGATGGAGGGGTCCTGTTGGCCTATCCCCTGTAAGGATAATTTTCATTTGCAAATCCTTCGTTCGAATAATCCTTGCATATATTACCGATCTATGGGATTTATTTCATTCAGTGATGGAAAAAAATCTCAAAGGATATCAGATCCTCCGAAGCATCGGCAAAGGAGGCATGGGAGAGGTCTTTCTCGCTCGAGATGAGATCTGTGGAAGAGAGGTTGCTCTGAAGCAGATGCGCAAAGAATGGAGCGATAATGCAACCATGCGGGAGAGGTTTCTTCAAGAGGCGCGCATAGCAGCGGAGCTCTCCCATCCCAACATCATCCCGATCTATGCGATCGATGAGAAGGGAACCTATTACACCATGCCCCAAATCGAAGGGGAAACTCTCAAATCGATTCTTCGAGAGACGAGCGAACAGCTCAAACAGGGGGACCCTCTCCACCTCATTGGCTCCTCGGTGCCTTCTCTGGTGCGGATCTTTCTCAGTGTCTGTTCTGCGATCGCCTATGCCCATGATCGGAATGTCCTCCACCGCGATCTCAAACCAGAAAATATCATCGTCGGTAAGTATGGAGAGGTGATCATCCTTGATTGGGGGCTAGCAAACTTCATCAATGCACCAGAAAAAAAAGGGCCTGACCTCAGGGAAGGGAGCCCCCAACTCACGCAACCGGGCAAAGTGCCCGGCACTCTGCTTTATATGGCTCCGGAACGGGCATTTGGAGCTGCCTCTTCTGTTCTCACCGACATCTATTCTCTCGGAGTAGTCCTCTACCAGATCCTCACATTACGCTATCCTTTTCGGCGTCCATCAATCAAAGAGTTCCGAAAAACCCATAAGCATGAGGAGATTCTCGATCCAGAGGAGGTCGCCCCCGATCGAGAGATCTCTCCTCACCTCTCCAGTATTGTCAAAAAGTGTCTCTCCCCACAGCCCAAGAAACGCTACCAATCGGTCGAAGAGCTGATCCAAGATGTGGAGAACTACATCGAAGGACTTCCCGAGTGGATGGATGCAGGAGAGCTAATGCTCTCACGCAAAGAAGACTGGCAATTCCAAGAAAATGTGGTGCTCGCCAAACACATGGCACTGACACGAGGAGTGGAGATGCTCGAATGGGTCAATCTAATGATCTCGAAAGCACATTTTCCAGGAAGCATCAAAATTGAAGCAGAACTCATCCTCCACAAAGGCTGTAAAGGTATAGGCCTTCTTTTTTGCATGCCAGACGGACCTTTCCTCAAAGGAATGGAAGAGGCCTACTGCCTCTGGCTATCTCAAGAAGGGATTCGTCTCTATCGATCCAATGTCGAAATGCTCTCTGCCGATCAAACAAAGATCGAAAGCAACCGCCCCTACTCCTTGCGCATTGAAAAGGTAGAGAACTATGTCCGTCTTTTTCTCGATGGCGTTCTCTGCTTCAGCTTTCTCAGTCATATTCCCCTCTCAGGCTCTCAGGTAGGAGTTCTGCTCAGAGATGCCAGTCTCTCTCTTTCTCCTTTACGCATCAGTGTAGGAAGTCAAAACATCATGGTCAATTGCCTCGCTGTTCCCGATGCCTTCTTAGCCAGAAAACAGTACAATGAGGCCATAGAAGAGTACAGGAAGATTTCCGACTCATTTCCTGGAAGAGCAGAAGGGAGAGAAGCGACATTCCGCGCTGGGATGACTCTCCTAAAAGAAGCCAAGGAACAAAAGTACAAAACAAAACAAGAGGACCTTTTTGATAGCGCACTAAATGAGTTCGAAAAGCTCCACAAAACCGCTGGTGGCCCCCTTGAGTACCTTGGAAAATCACTCGTCTATAAAGCGCAGAACGATGTCGAAGAAGAGGTAAAATGTCTCGAGCTAGCTCTTCGAAGATACCCCAAACACCCCCTCAAACCTGTCCTAGTTGAGAATATCCTCTCCCGTCTTTATGAGACGAGCCAAAGCGAAAGAAAGCAGGCTTTCTCTTTTGCTCTTTTGGCTCTGAGGCATCTCTCTCATCTAACTGATGTTCATGCGATCACCGATCTCTTAGAGACGTATCTAGAACCCCTCTCATTCCTGACACCATCGGAAAATAAAAATGACTCCCTCGCCATTCAACTGGCATTTTGGCTGAACCGCCCAATCGTACTTGAGGAGATGCTAGAGAAAGGACTCGACGAAATCAATCGGCAAAATGCCTCTGTCGCTCTCCTTCTTCTCGGACGTGATATGCCCCTCGACTTTCTAGAGGAAAGGAGCCTTCCTCTCATTCATGCAAAATTCAATCTCTCTCTCATAGAAGGAGCATCTCTTACTCTCCCTGACGTTCCAAAGCAGTTCCTGCATGAGCTTCTTCCTATTAGACTCTGGGCAGCTCTTCACTCTCAAAATTGGAACAAAGCAAAGGCCCTCCTCAAGAACTCCCCTTCAGAGATCTTTTCTAACCCCAATGACAACCTCTTTTTTCTCTATGGCTGTTACCTCGCCCACGCCAAAGGGGAAAAGGCAGCCCTCGCCCACCTCACCAATGTCTCTGAAAAGCCCTATCCCCCCACTTCTGCCCTCCTCTCCCATTTTCTCCTCGGGAGGATCGATCTCAAAAAAAATTGGTTGGACAAGTCTTTTCTATGGGAGAAGCTCCGTCTCTTCCAACAGCTTCAGCTCTATTCTCAGTGCGCAGAAACCTCTCCGAAATAAGGGGAGAATTTCAAACTCAATAAAATAATGATTGGAATTTAGGATAAGTCTACCTTTCTCTACAATAGAAGGCATATCTTGTAAAAATAAGGAGATAATATGAGTCTACAAGCAGTAACAAGCAGCGATCGTGGAGAGGGGATACGCATTCATCTTTCTAACACTACGATCAATAGGAATGATCAACTCAGTAACACCGCTTCCAAAATCACATCAATTATTGGGTGGATGCTCATTGTGGTAGGAGCAGCTGCATTAGCCCTCCCCTTTTGCCTGCCCGAAGTTCCTGACTCTCTTCCTCCGGGCCTCAAGTTTAAAGCACTACAACTTCTTTCGCTCCTTGGCCTTGAACTCACTGCTGTTGGAGCAGGAGCTCTTATCCTAGGTGTTGGCCTTCTGGGTATCAGCAGACTCATTAAAAGCTAGTCAGAGCCTAAGAAGACAAGTTGTTTCCCTTGATTTGCATAGGGCCCTGAATCCCCTCCCAAATAAGGGAAAATTTGGTATATTGTCTCCCATATGTATCTCTGTATGCCCAGACATGAACTTTCCGGCGCCTCTACTGCGGAGATGCCCTACTCAGCTCAGCTCCTCTACGACCTGGTCCACTGGAGAGACTCTTCTGATGGACTAGCAAGAAAGATCTCCTCTGAGATCGCATTCATCCCCGTAGCGGCAATCGCCCTTGTAGAAGCAGCAGTGCGCATTCCCTTTCTTCTCTTAAGCACCCTCTTTGCAGAGAAGCCAAAAGATTGGTTTACTGGAGAGATCCGAGCGTTAAGCACATGCCTCTCTAGCCTATATGCCCTCTTCATCAACCTCTTTGTGAGAAGCCTCTCCCTGCGGCTAATCCATTTTGATATCAACTGGCGGGTGATGCAAAAAACGGAGCTCCTTTTTCTCGCATGCATGGTAGGACGTGAGGATCTCATTAAAGTACTATTGAACATGGGAGCAAACCCACATGAAAGGCATGAAGCGGATATCACCCCTGCGATTACCCCTTACGCTTTGGGGTATCCTGAGGTTGGGAAACTCTTCTCCCTGAATTCTTACGAGAGGGAGTACTTTGAGCTAAAAACCCTCTCCCATTGGCTCGGGTTATCCGGACATCTCCCCTTTCCAAAAAGGGACCTTCCTCTCGAGGGGACCATTTCCCGGTGGATGTTCGACTCCCTTCGAACAGCCTTCAGAGAGTACTGCAAGTCCAAAAACCTCCAGGTAGCTGCTCCATTACAAGAGGCACTTGATAGAGCCTATCTCGAACACTCCTATGGAGCAATTGCCGAGAGAATCCAAAAGGGCAAACTCACTTTTGTGCATACCGGTTGGAAAAAGCATGGCATTTGTCTCGCTTTCTTTGGGGATACCCTCGCAATTGCGAATGGTGGTAATCGTGATGGCCACACAACTCTTGAGCTCTTTTCTATCGATTCTTCCTTGATCACTGAAACCATTATCGAAGAGATTTACGCTCACGAAAATTACGAACTATCCGAGGGAATCCGCTATTTCTATCACGATCTTCCAGCAAACCTCTCCAAGCAGGGGCTAAGGGAACAGCACCCTCTTTCTGAGGCATTCAAGTGCATTGCTCCCGCCAAGCAAGCAGGGGGATTTTGTGCCCTTTTTTCAAAAAAAGCAGCCCTACTTTTTGGCTGGGCCATGCTCCTCTCTTCAAGCCCCGATCGCGATTCTCTTAATGACGCAAAGAAGGCATACAAAGAGTTTATCGATTGGGGTGCGCTGCACTATTTGGAGACCATACGCCCAAGAGAGAAATTTGCTCGGTTCCCCAAACTTCTCGAGAAGATCCAGGCTAGAAAATTAATTCTTCTTAAGGGATAATGACTCTCTATGACAGCTTACAACCCATCCGAGACTGAAAAGAAGTGGTATCCCTTTTGGGAAGAAGGGGGCTATTTCAAAGCCGACGCTACTTCTTCTAAGACTCCCTATTGCATTTCTATCCCTCCACCGAACGTGACGGGTGTCCTGCATATGGGTCATGCTCTCGTCGACACAATTCAAGATGTCCTCATCCGTTGGAAGCGGATGCAAGGGTATGAGGCTCTCTGGGTGCCGGGAACAGACCATGCAGGGATCGCAACGCAGACGGTCGTCGAAAGGGACCAGATAGCAAAGAATGGGAAACGACGCAAAGACTTCACGAGAGAAGAGTTTCTAAAGCTCGTTTGGGAGTGGAAAGATCGGAGTCAAGGGAAGATCATCGACCAACTCAAACGCCTTGGCTGCTCATGCGACTGGGACCGTCTGGCTTTCACAATGGATGATGAGAGGAGCCTAGCTGTACGCAAGGCCTTTAAGAAGATGTTCGATGAGGGGCTGATCTACCTCGGCGACTATCTAGTGAACTGGGACCCCGTAACACAGACAGCATTGGCCGATGATGAGGTAGAGTACGAAGAGAGGGGCTCGAACCTCTGGCACATGCGCTATCCCCTCTCGGATGGGAGTGGCCATCTCGTTGTTGCCACTACCCGCCCTGAGACAATGCTCGGCGATACTGCTGTAGCGGTGAACCCTTCCGATGAGCGGTATGCGAATCTCATCGGCAAGACCATCCGCCTTCCTCTCACGAATCGAGAGATCCCCATCATCGCTGATTCCTACGTTGACCCGGAGTTTGGAAGTGGAGCAGTGAAGATCACCCCAGCCCATGACCCGAACGATTATGAGATGGGAATGCGTCATGACCTCGAAAGCATCAATATCATGACCCCTGACGGTAAGATCAACGAAGCTGGGGGAGAATTTGCTGGATTGACGATGGATGAAGGCAGGCAACAGGTGGCCCATGCAATCAGTGAGCTTGGCCTCATGGAAAAGATTGAGCCCTACCAGCATCGAGTAGGGGTCTCTTATCGCTCTAAAGCTGTGATCGAACCCTTTCTCTCCAAGCAATGGTTTGTGAAGATGGGTCCCTTCAAGGAAAAGCTCACAGCTGCAGTCAAAGAGGGAAAGGTCAAAATCATCCCAAAGGAATGGGAGAGCACCTATTTTTATTGGATAGAGAATCTGCGCGATTGGTGTATTTCTAGGCAACTCTGGTGGGGACATCGGATCCCAGTATGGTACAAGATAGACAATCCGGAAGAGATGCTTTGCTATGATGGGGATAAGCTTCCATCCGAAGTGGAGAAAAATCCAGAGCAGTGGCGCCAAGATGAGGATGTCCTCGATACCTGGTTCTCCTCAGCCCTTTGGCCCCTTAGTGTCCTTGGCTGGCCAGAAGAGACGGCAGACTTAAAAAAATTCTATCCCAACAATGTCCTCGTCACAGGTCATGACATCCTCTTTTTTTGGGTCGCACGGATGATCTGCATGGGAGAGTACATCACGGGTGAGGTTCCCTTCCCAGAGACATTCATTCATGGCCTCATCTTCGGCAAGTCCTACTGGCGCTACCACAAGGATGGAAGCATCGCTTACGTCAACGCAAAAGAGCAACTCGCCTTCGATCTTGGAGAAAAACTCCCCGCTGACGTCCAGTCTAAATGGGAAAAAATGTCCAAATCAAAAGGGAATGTCATTGATCCTCTTGAGATCATCGAATCGTACGGGACCGACGCGATGCGGATCGCCCTGTGCTCTGTAGCCACTCATGCCAGACAAATCGATCTCGACAGGCGCCGCTTCGAAGAGTTTAAGAACTTCATCAACAAGATCTGGAATGGGGCCCGTTTCATCTTCATGAATCTCGAGGATCTCTCATCGGAGGATTTGGCTAAAGGGATCGATTCGAGCCTGCTCACACTCGAGGACAAATGGATCCTCTCTAAATTCAACCAGGTGATTGGAGAGATCAACACGCACTTGGGAGCCTATGCCCTCGACAAGGCGGCGATACAGACCTATCGCTTTTTCTGGGACGCGTTTTGCTCCTACTATTTGGAGCTCGTCAAACCCACCCTTTTTGGGAAAGTGGGATCGCCTGAACTGAGGCAAAATAAGCAGCGGATCCTCTGTGTTGTCCTCTCTAACCTTGTCCGCCTCTTTCATCCCATGATCCCCTTTGTGACAGAAGAGCTCTTCCAGCAATTGAAAGAGGTCTTTCCTGAAGGGCATTCTTGCACAGAACCCTATGTTGCTGAAACGCTCACTGCTCTGCAGTCCCCTGCCTGCATTGTCGCTCCCTATCCAACAGTGATCACTGAAAAGGACATCTCTCAGGAGGTAGAACAAGACTTTGCTTTTATGGACCAAGTGATCCATGCTCTGCGCAATATTCGGGCAGAGATGCAACTTGCGCCCAATGTCGCAACAGATCTCTATATTGAGGGAGACTCGCAGCAAGAGTTCGTCAAGGCAAATGTGGGGATGCTCACTGCGCTCATTCGCCTTAAAAGTATTACTTTTGCCTCCCCTCCGAGTGGATTTTCGGCAAGCAGTAGGGTCGAGGGACTTACTCTCACCGTCCCTCTACCGGAAGAAATGAGAGAAAAGGAGCGTTTACGGCTTGAGAAACAGAAGGAAAAACTGATCCAGCAACAACACGGTCTAAGGGGAAAACTCGCAAATGAAAACTTCGTCAGCAAAGCTCCGCAAACTCTCGTCGAAGAGTGCAAGCAAAGTCTCGAGCAAGCCGAAGTGCAGCTCGCAGAGATCGGCAAGAAGCTAACTCTGTTTTAGCCCTACAAAAGACCTTGTTCGATTAGAAAATCCCGCGCTAGGTCTTTGACTTCTACCCCCTCAAATTCGACAGCGTGATTAAGGTTCCGCATCTTCTTTTCTGTGATTTTCCCACTGAGAAGCTTGCTGAGAGAGATGATCTCTGGAAATTTTTCGAGGCATGTTTTTGAAGTGAGAGCGGCCACCTCATACTTTGGAAGGGCATTGCAGTTATCTTCAAGGAAAACACAAGAGGAGTCGACAAGTCTCCCATGTGTTGTCTCACCCGAGATGACATCGACACTTTCATTTAGTAGTGAAAAGTACAAGAGAACCTGGTCCATGAGCTTTGGCTTCCACTCTTCAGGGATAGGGTAACTCCCTTTAATGAGATTGAATTCACTGCGGGCTGTGAACTCGGGATCAAATGCAAGTCGCAAACGAGGATCTTTTGCAATATCGGTAATCGTCCGATAGGGGGTCTCAGCTCGTACAACGAGTCCATAGTGGTTGGAGAAGCCAAGTCGATCGAGCCAAATGAGTCCATACTTGTCACTAAATCTCTCTTTCAAATAGGAGTAGAGATCGCCAGGGAAAGTCGTCTCTTTGAGGATATTAAGAAGTGCTGTCCCTGTATATTCAAAATAGAGATCGACATCCCCAGAGAGCAGTGACTGGAAACAAATGGATGTCCCTTCAAGATGCCGCCGAACCACTTCGATCTCTGTGCGCTCTTCAATCAATGTGGCAAATATCTCCGCAAGGATGATCTGCTCAGTACAATTCTTTGCGCCAATCGTGATGGTGTGGTCCCCTCTTGTTGAAAAGGGGTTGAGGATGAGGATAAGGAAGATCAAACAGGCGCAAAAAGAGAGGCCAATCAACCAAAGCTGCTTCTTGAGCTCTTTCATCGCTCTCCTATTTTCAGCCGCTTTTCTAGTGAAGACATTCCAAGATCAAAGAAGATTGCTAAGATCGCCGCTGGAATAGTCCCTGATAAGACATACCGGACATTCATGCTGCGTAGTCCCTGCATGATCAGATCTCCGAGCCCTCCTGAGCCGACGAGACTCGTTAAAGTCCCCATCCCAATCGTCCAAATCCCGGCGATCTTCACTCCTGCCATGATCATGGGAATGGCATAAGGAACTTCAACAGTGAAAAGAATTTGCCTCTTGGTCATTCCGAGTCCTGTCGCTACATCGACCATAGCGGGACTCGTCTGCCGTATCGCCGTATAGGTATTGGTTAAAATCGGAGGGATCGCATAGAGAAACAGGACGAGTATCCCAGGGAGGTAGCCAGTTGTTGGAATTGGGAAAAGGGATCGCAGTGCAACGAGAACCACAACGATGATGGCGATCATCGCAAGGCCCGGAATCGTCTGGATCAAAGAGAAAATACGAATCACTGTCGACGCGAATTTGGTGTTTTTACTCCTACTAAGCCGGAACCCCAAAGGAAGAGCGATGCACAGTGCAAAAAAAAGGGCTGAGAAACAAATAAAGAGATGCTGAAGGGTCTTTTCGATGATGATGGGAATCATAAAATCTCTGAGAGGTTTTGAAGAAAGCTTTCCTTAACTAGCTCCCCTAGGTATTCCTTCTGATTATATATAGAAAGAGTGCTTGATCCGCTATGTTTAAAAGCCATGAGGGCTTCCATCAGAGAGCTTTGCATCTCGAGAGTCGGGTTCCCTTCATTTTTGGAATGGGGAAGCTCTCCCATAAGAGCTCCGAGTGACTTTGTCTGCAAGAGAAGCTGAATCCGGTCTTTTCCTAAAAACCGATCGATGAAGGTGTTTGCGGGTTTCTCAATGAGTTCTGCGGGCTTTGCGATCTGGACTAGTTTCCCCTCATTGAGCACCGCAATTCGATTTCCCATCTTGACAGCCTCGCTTAAATCATGGGTCACAAAGACAACGGTCTTTCGTATTTTTGATTGGATCTCTAGGAACTCGTTCTGGAGTTGGTCACGCATCAGTGGATCGAGTGCTCCAAAAGGTTCATCCATCAAGATTACAGGAGGATCAGCAGCAAGTGCTCTAGCCACTCCCACTCTCTGCTTTTGCCCGCCGCTCAACTTCACAGGATACAAATGGGAAAATTGCTTCGGGTCGAGTCCCACCATCCCGAGAAGCTCATCTATTCTCTTTTCTATCTTTTTCTCCGGCCACTTTAGCAAACGTGGAACGATGGAAATATTCTCCGCAACGGTCATATGAGTGAAAAGGCCGATATGCTGAATGGCATATCCAATTCCCCTTCTTAGCGCAATTGGATCGAACTTCGTGATCGATTGTCCGTTGAAAAAGATCTCGCCCGATGTCGGTTCGATCAGACGATTGATGAGTCGAAGAGCTGTTGTCTTTCCGCAGCCGCTCATTCCGAGAAGGACAAGTATTTCTCCTTCTTCAACCTCAAAGCTCAGGTCGGAGACTCCGGTAAAGCCCGTGGGATATTTTTTTGTGACGCGCTGAAAAGAAATCAAAGTTCTTTCTCGTTTTGCACAACAATACCCTATCCTATGTATTTGCAAACAGAGTGATTTCCAATTTTTTTACTGTTCTCTCAGTATTGTGATCAATTTTTGCTTTTGCTAGGGTATGGGGATGCATCTGACATCTCCAATAGAGCTTAAACATCTCCTTCCCCTTTCCTCAAACTCGCAGGAATTTATCAGAGAATATCGCAACCAGGTAATCCGCATCTTAGAGCGGCAAGACAACCGTCTTCTCATTATCGTCGGCCCCTGCTCGATACACAATGTTGAAGAGGGCCTTGCCTACGGAAAAAAGATCAGAGAGCTCGCACGGGAAGTTGAGGAGAGTTGCCTCCTTGTGATGCGTGCAAATATAGAGAAACCCCGCACGAGCAGTGGGTGGCAAGGACTCGTCCATGATCCCTACCTCAATGGCTCCAACGACATCGACAGGGGACTGTATATGGCCCGCTCTCTTCTCATCAGCCTAGCAGAGATGGAAGTGCCCACAGCAACGGAGTTCCTCTCCCCCTCTATCGCCCCTTACGTTGAAGACCTGGTCACCTGGGGGTGGATCGGTGCGCGCACCTCATCATCCCAAGTGCATCGGATCCTAGCTTCCTCACTTCCCATGCCAATCGGCTTTAAAAACACTGTCGATGGAAACACCACCTACGCGGTGAACGGAGCTCTAGTCGCTAGAGAGCCTCAAACCTTCCTCCACATCGATGAGACAGGCACCCTTAAAAAGACGCGAAGCAAGGGGAATGCCTACACCCACGTTGTTCTGCGAGGCTCAAACAGTCAGACCAATTATGATCCTCAGAGCATTGAAAACACACTCGAGGCCCTTCGCCGCGCTGAGCTTCCCGCCCGAGTGATGGTCGACTGTTCTCATGGGAATAGCCAGAGAAAGTACTTCAAGCAAAAAGAGGTATTTGCGAATGTCCTCAAACAAATCGAGAAAGGGAATACCCATATCATTGGGATGATGCTCGAGAGTCACCTCGAAGGGGGCTCGCAGACCATTCCAAAGCAACTATCCGATCTGCAAACAGGTGTCTCCGTAACCGACCCTTGCCTTGACTACTCGTCAACGGCTGAACTGATCCGATCTGTCAAATCTTCGCTCTTCTCATCGACAGAGATGAGTTTGACCCATAGTTGATGCTTCCAGTCAGCAAAGACCTCCCCTGAGGGAGTGACGATTTCTGCCCGATAGGCGAGAAATCCCCCCGTCTCCTCAAACTCCTCATTAACCACCTGAATCACCTCATATCCAATCCGAGATTGAATCGGGAAGGTGATCGTTCGAGTGGTGAAGTCGCGATAGAGAACATTGATGACAAGTGATAGATTCTCATCTCTCGCTTGCTTAGATAGCCACCATTCAGCAACGACCATCTCACCCTTAGGAGGGGTCCTAGGATCAGGAGATCCAACATGGGTGCTGGCCAAGTAATATGGAGTGATCCTTTGCTCATGGAGGACAAGGGCGCTGCTTCCACATGATGTGAGAAAGAGTAGCAGGCAAAAGGAAGCTTGCCTCATTAGCTTAAAAAAAAGTTTTTTCTTCGTTTGCATAAGGCGACGTAAATGCATGAGGAGAGTATAATCGTCTATGAAACGCTTCTTTTGCAAGGAAAATGATGGAATCGGTCAGCTGCGCGATCTTCGATAAAAAGAAAGAAAAAATTCTTCTGATCAAGAGGCGCGATATCCCCGTATGGGTTCTCCCCGGAGGGGGTATTGAAGAAGACGAAAAACCAGAGATGGCAGCACTACGAGAAGCGTTTGAAGAGACGGGGTGCAAAACAGAGATTTCCCGCAAGGTCGCCTACTATCAACCAGCCAATCGATTGACCAGACCCACCCATTTCTACGAATGCACAGTCAGCGGCGGAACTCCCTCAATAGGCCCCGAGACAAAAGAGATCGCCTTCTTCCCACTAGAAGCGCTTCCTAAAATGCTCGTCCCTTTCTATAAAACTTGGATCGAAGATGCCCGCAAAGAAAAGCGGGAAGTCATTGAGAAAAAAATTGAAAAGACCTCGTACTGGACCTTCATCCACTACCTACTCACTCATCCCCTTCTTGTGATCCGCTTTCTCCTGACGAGGATAGGGATCCACATCAATCGTTGATCATTTTGCGAGGATCGACAATCTCATCAAATTTCTCTTCGCTTAAGAGCCCAAGCTCCAACGCTGCTGCTTTTAGAGTGGTCCCCTCACTGTAGGCCTTTTTCACAATCTGACTCGCCTTGTCGTAGCCGATGACCGTATTGAGAGCTGTTGCTAGCATCAGAGAATTGTCGAGATGCTCTTTGATGCGCTCCCGATTTGGCTCGATCCCCACCACGCATTTCTCAGTGAAATTCCGAGCCATATCGCCAAGAAGGTCGATCGACTGAAGCAAGTTGTAAATCAGAACGGGTTTGAAAACATTGAGCTGAAACTGCCCCATCGACCCTCCCATCCCAATCGCAGCGTCGTTCCCCATTACCTGAACCGCAACCATCGTCATCGCCTCGCACTGAGTAGGGTTCACTTTCCCCGGCATGATCGATGAGCCTGGCTCATTAGCCGGTAAGACAATCTCTCCAATCCCGCACCGGGGACCGGAAGCGAGCATCCGAAGATCACCCGCAATTTTCATATAAGAGGAGGCGATTCGCTTGAGAGCTCCGCTCATCTCCACCACACCATCATTGGCTGAAAGGGCTTCAAACTTATTCGGAGCCGTAACAAATGGTTGCCCAGTGAGCTCGGCGATCACAGCGGCAACTCTTTTTGCGTATCCCTTTGGGGTATTGATCCCCGTCCCAACGGCTGTTCCTCCAAGGGCGATTTCCAAAAGAGTGGGAAGAGCTTTTTCTACTGCTCGGATCCCATTTCCAATTTGAGTGGCATACCCGGAAAATTCTTGTCCGAGCGTCAAAGGGGTTGCATCCATTAAATGGGTCCGCCCGATTTTCACAATTTCCTTGAACTCTGTGGATTTTTCCTGAAGAGCAGTTTCCAAACTCTTAAGCCCTGGAAGAAGATTCTGCTGAATCGCTTGGACAGCTGCAACGTGCATTGCCGTTGGAAACGTGTCATTCGAGGACTGAGACTTATTGACATCGTCATTCGGGTGGATTGGATTCTTGGAACCGAGTTCCCCTCCAACTTTTTGGATACACCAGTTGCTAATCACCTCGTTGACATTCATATTCGTCTGGGTGCCTGAGCCCGTCTGCCAGACAGCAAGAGGAAAGTGCTCATCGAGATCCCCACCAATCAAAGCGTCGCAAGCAGCCGTGATCAATTCGCTTTTCTCTTTAGGCAACAGGCCCATCTCTTCATTGACGATCGCAGCAGCTTTCTTGACATACCCATAGGCGTAAATCACTTGAAGAGGCATCTTCTCCATCCCAATCTGAAAATTGATGAGAGAGCGCTGTGTTTGCGCCCCATAGAGCTTCTCTACTGGGACTTCAACCTCACCTAAAGAATCGGTTTCTCTTCGTGTATTCATAGTTTTCTTTTACAAAATCTATGCAAAAAATGCTATAAATAGATAATGCTTAAGTCTGATGAAGAGTGGAGAGAAGAGCTCACGCAAGAGCAGTACCACATTTTAAAGGAAAAAGGGACAGAACCAGCCTTCTCTGGAAAATACAATCACTGGGAAGAAACAGGGACCTACCTCTGCGCCGGATGTTCTAAACCCCTCTTCCGGTCAGAAGACAAGTACGACTCAGGGACAGGATGGCCCAGCTTTATCCGCCCCTGTGAAAGAAACGCGATTTGTTATGAAGAAGATAGACACCAAATTGAGGTTCTCTGTGACAATTGCCGCGGGCACCTGGGGCATGTGTACGATGATGGACCTTTGCCCACAAAAAAACGGTACTGCATCAACTCAATAGCCCTGAACTTTGAAGGAGAGAAGTGAGATTTTTTCATCGATACGACCTTAAAAAGGGGATCTTCCTCGTTCTGATTGCTTGGCTGTGCTTCAGCACCATGTATATGGTCTCAAAACTCATCGAGCCAAAAACTTCCATTTCAACGATGCTCTTCTTCCGCAATATCCTCGGCCTAATCATCATCGCCCCTTGGGTCCTCAAAAGATGGCCGAAAAGCCTCAAAGTCCAAAACTGGAAAGTTATCCTCCTCCGTTCCGTCATGGGACTGCTCAATCTCTTCTTCATCTTCCTGGCCGTGCAGAGAATTTCTCTTATCAACACCACCCTTTTGAACAATAGCGCTCCCTTCTTCGTTCCCTTCATCCTCTGGTTTTGGCTTGCGATTCCCCTCAACCACAAACTTTGGCCGGCGATTGTCATCGGGTTTATCGGCATTGCTCTCATTCTTCAGCCCGATAAGAAGATCCTCAATATGGGAGCGATCTACGGCCTTCTCTCTGGCATCTGTCTCGCTACCAACATAATCACGATCCGTATGATGGCAAGAAAAGAAAGCTTCGTCACCTACCTCCTCTACTTCTTTGTGGTGGGCTTTGTCCTTTCAGCCCCTTTTGCCCTTCTCAACTGGAGGATCGATGATGCTCTTACCCTAATTGGCCTCATCTCCCTCGGATTCTTCTCGATGGCCGGGCAGTTTTTCCTCTTTTATGCGCTTAAACAGGCAAAAGCGAGCCACCTCTCCCCTTTTTGCTACGCGACTGTGATCTTCTCAGGGATCTACGAATGGCTCATCTGGGGCATGACTCCAAAACCCATTGCTCTCTTTGGGACAGTGCTCATCATCGCCGCTGGAGTTTGGATCTTTCTCATTAGCAAGACACCGAAAGAACTCTCGAAGTAGGTTTTTCATCTCCCTGAAAAAAACCAGTCAGATAGTCCTCATGTGAGACAAAATCCCAGCTTCAGTTAAACTACGGTTCTTTGCAGCAATCGCCCACGGAAATATCGGTCATGTACACGATGAGGGACTCTTAACCCACAAAAAAACCATGAACTTAGAAGGAGAAAAGTGAGATTTTTTCATCGCTACGACCTTAAAAAGGGGATCTTCCTCGTTCTGCTCGCTTGGCTGTGCTTCAGTACCCTGTTTATGGTCTCAAAACTCATCGAGCCTAAAACTTCCATTTCAACGATGCTTTTCTTCCGCAATATCCTCGGCCTTATCGTCATCGCCCCTTTGGTCATCAAAAGCTGGCCAAAAGCCCTCAAGGTCCACGATTGGAAAATCATGCTCATCCGCGCGGTCATGGGACTGCTCAATCTCTTCTTCATTTTCCTCGCTGTGCAGAGAATTTCTCTTGTGAATGCGACCCTTTTGAACAATAGCGCTCCCTTCTTCGTTCCCTTCATCCTCTGGTTTTGGCTTGCGATCCCCCTCAACCACAGACTTTGGCCAGCGGTCATCGTTGGTTTTATCGGGATTGGTTTTATTCTCCAGCCCGATCGAAGGATCCTTAACATGGGAGCGATCTACGGTCTTCTCTCCGGTATCTGTCTCTCCATTAGCATCATCACGATCCGGCTCATGGCAAGAAAAGAGAGCTTCACCACATACCTCCTCTATTACATGTCGGTCGGCTTTGTCCTTTCAGCCCCTTTTGCCCTTCTCAACTGGAGGATCGATGATGCCCTTACCCTAATCGGTCTCATTTCTATTGGATTCTTCTCGATGACAGGGCAGTTTTTCCTCTTTCATGCCCTCAAACATGCAAAAGCAAGCCACCTCTCTCCCTTTTGCTATTCAACAGTGATCTTTGCAGGGATCTATGAATGGCTCATATGGGATATGACGCCGAAACCCATCGCCCTCGTTGGGGCAGTGCTCATCATCGCTGCTGGGATCTGGATCTTTCTCATTAGCAAGACACCAAAAGAGCTCTCGAAATAGCCCTTAACATAGAAGAGTGTTTCATCGATATCGTTTCTATCAGTCGAGCATGGAAGGCAAACACCCTCTTTTTCTCCTATGAGGAGGAGCCCAGGAAGAAAGATCCATCGTGAAGCGAAATGCCCTCTTCTGTTATACTACTCACTCTTAATCAAAAAAAAGCCTATTTTTCTTATGGGAAATTCCTCCTCAAGACAGATTGAAAAACCTCTTATACCAAGTCCACCTTTACAAACCCACGGAACCTATGCAGATCACCCAGGCTCAGCATGGGATAGCCAAAGCAACATTCTAGATCTTCCCGAAGAACTCCTCATGAAGATTCTTCTCATGCTCAATCCCCAGGAAATAGAGTCTGTAACACCAGTCTGTCGAAAATTTCGAAGACTAGGATCAGATTGGAGCATCTGGAAAAAGTTTGCTCAGGCACATCAAGTTCCTATCCATTCTTCCAGCCAATCCCGCCAAGAAGTCCGCGATTTCCTACAGCTAAGAATGTCGAACGCAATAAGTATTTTTCCTCTTAAACAACGGATGGTCGAGAGATTGAGAAAGCCAATTTCCCTTCCGTTCGCTGAACTTGTATTTAAAGTGCTCATTATTCATTCAAGATTCAAATTATTGCAACTACATCGTGTTGGAATCCCCATCCCTAAGCTCGAAAAAATTAAAAAAACAAGTAATCTTTTTCTCGCATTCGCCTCCTTAGAACAGAACCTCAACGAGCACCTACCAACCCTTCTCGATAAGATGCAAAGGGGAAAAAAGGTGACATTGAAGAACTGTCAATCCTTCCTTCCACCTGAAATTGAATACTATGAGAATCTGACTGAACTTGTCCTTGAAAAGTGCGAACTTTATGCTCTACCTCGATCCATTGGTAAACTCACCTCTTTGACGAGTCTATCCCTTAGAAAAAATCAACTGGACGTTTTTCCGGAATGCCTTGGCAATTTAACCCGTCTTAAGAAGCTTTTCCTAACGAACAATCGCATCTCTTCTCTTCCTGAGTCAGCATCAAAATTAACTGATCTGGAAATTCTCGACCTTGGCTTCAACGGACCTAAACTTTCTCTTGAAGGAATCAGTTTTGGGAAAATAAAAAGTATTGACCTCTTTGGCAATCGACTTCGTTCTATATCTGAGTCATTCTTTGAGTTACGAACTCTGCGTGAACTTGGTTTGGGTAAAAACCTCCTCTCTTTTCTACCTCAGTCCATACAGGTCCTTACAGCACTTCGCGTTCTTGACCTTTCGGAGAATAAACTCCGCAAGCTCCCGCCTCCTTTTTTATTTCCGGCTCTAGAAAAACTCTTTCTAGGCAAAAATAGGCTTACTGAACTTCCGGAATCAATGAGTACAATGACCTCTCTAAGGAGGCTTAATCTTTCAGAGAATCAGTTGACTTCTTTACCCGATTTTTCCGAGCTGACAAAACTCACTACGCTCAATGTGGCAAAAAATCCAGTGGCTTTCTCTCCTGATTTGTCAAACTGCTCAGAGTTAACAGAGCTGAACTTTGAAGATTGCGACCTTTGCGACCTTTCAGACTCTTTTAATGAACATCGGAATCTCAAAATCCTTAATCTCAGTCATAATCAACTCCCTTCTCTTTCTCCGTATCTAGGTTCCATCAGCTTAGAAAAACTTTTGCTTAACGATAACCACTTGTTTAGCCTTCCAGAATCCATTTTCGCATGCTCTTCATTGGTTGAATTGATGGTTAAATATAATCGAATTCTCTCCATTCCAGACGAAATTGACTCTTTATCCAGTTTATCTTCTCTCGATATCGGCCATAATCGATTGATATTCCTGCCCGAGTCTTTATATCATTTGACTAAGCTCAAGTCTCTTGGCCTTAAAGAAAATGAGCTCACAGAAATCTCTTCCTCGATCGGAAAGCTGACCGCATTACAAATTCTCGACATTGGGGACAACCTTCTCACCTCTCTCCCATCGACAATAAAAAATCTCACCCGCTTAGAACATGTCTATCTCGCTAAGAATCGTCTCTCTTCATTACCTGAGTCTGGAGCCCTTCGAAAAATAACAAGACTTGTTCTTGATGAAAATGCGTTTGAATCCTTTCCTGAAGAAATCACTAACCTTCTCTCGTTAAAAGAACTAGCTCTGAAACAAAATCGTATCAAATCCCTTCCCGATTCGATTCGGAAACTCTCTTTTCTAGAACGGCTCGACCTCTCAGAAAATCAGCTCAAAGAACTCCCTCCTGCTATTGGAGAACTTTCTTCCTTATTTCTCTTCTTTCTTGCGAACAACCCCCTAGTGGCTTTACCGCCTACTTTTGTCAGATTATCGAAATTATGCCAGTTGGACCTGCGGGACAATCAGCTATCAGAATTACCTCAATGGCCAAGCAAGCTTGTTCCTCTAGAATCGCTAGACCTGAGCAATAATGATCTCGATGTTATCCCTCTTGGTTTTGAGTTTCTGCAAAGGTTAACTTGGGTAAGCTTTAAGGTGAATAACGTTAAAATGTTTCCAGATCGTTTATGTCGTCTCACTTCTCTAACGACCCTTGACCTAACTGAAAATCACCTTGAGTCCTTGCCAAAGAATTTTGGTGACTTAGTTAAATTATCAACGTTGATTCTTTGGAAAAACACTCTCAAAGAGCTTCCTAAGTCCATCGGAAGGTTGTCTTCTCTAACGATTCTTGAAGTGGGCTACAATAATCTCGAGACTCTCCCTAATTCCCTCACACAACTCCCTCGTCTAACTATACTTTCCCTTTGCGAAAATCAAATCCATTCTCTTCCGGATACGATAGGGAATCTGGGGAGGCTAGAGGAGATGAATCTCAGAAATAACTGCCTTACACAACTCCCTGAATCCATCGCCTCCCTGCCCGCTTTGACCAGCCTTCAATTAGAAGGAAACCCCTTTCCCCGAGTCCCCGAAGTTCTAAATAAGATCTCAGAGCACGTTTTTGTTTCCTATTCCATTCGCCATTCTCTGACTCCTAAAGAGAAATTCGAAAGGTTACTTCAAATGATCGAGCTCAGTACTGACATATTCGATGAGTTCTACACTCCTGGTGTCACAATGAAAAGGCGCAATTCGGTATGATTGCAACATTAATTCATCCCATCCTCTCCAAGATCCGCTTGGCTTCCTGTTCATCAATCAGAATGAATTGATTTGGCCCGGGTTCATAGCAATAGACATCGGCCCTTGCAATATCGAGCCACCACCCATGGATCCGCAGTTCTTTTTTTTGCAATCGCTCACGGATAAAGGGGTAACTCACAACGTGCTCCATTTGCTGAAGGACATTGACTTGTGAGATCTGGTTATGCTCACTTAAGGATGGATTGAGACTCAATCCTTCTCTTATCTTGTCTAGGGACTTCTCCCCATATTTTAGCCAAGATTTGAGGTGGGGGCAGGAAAGAGTTTCTACTCCATGGGCCAGTGCCTCCATGGCTCCGCATTCAGAATGGCCACATACGATGATGTCGGAAACCTTCAAAGAAAGGACAGAAAATTCCACGGCAGCAGGAGCACTAGAATCCCGATCTGAGGAGGCCGCAGGAGGGATCAGGTTGCCGACATTGCGCAAAATAAAAATCTCCCCGGGATTTGCAGAGGCAAAATGCTCGGGAACGACGCGGCTATCAGAGCAGCCGATAAAGAGGACCTCAGGACTTTGCCCATGAGCAAGTTTTTCAAAAAGGGCTCTACTCTCTTCAGTGCGAGTTTTTCTAAAATCGATAATTCCTTGAATGAGCTTTCTCATATTTTTTTAGACCCAGTTTGTAAATGGATGCACTTTTTTGAGAATTTTTGTAGACATAGAACTTTCATAGAACCTCCATGAAGAAGGTCTCCATCTCTTTCCAAGCTCTCATCGCTGAGATCTGGTTGTAGAGGATTCCATTTTGTGGAGCATTGGCCTCAGGATTTGTGAACGCGTGCATAGTGAGACCATAGGTATGGATCTGCCAATCGATTTGTGCCTCTGTCATCTCGCTTTGGACACGGTGCAGATCTTCTTCTGATACCATTGGGTCTTGATGGCCGTGGAGGATGAGAAGTTTTCCTCTAGCTTTTGGGCTTAAGGGAGCTAGGCTCGCTTTTTTTCCTTCTCGCTCTGTCATGAAGACTCCATGGAACGAGACCACTCCTTTGACATCGGCGCCACCGCGAAGAAGCTCAAAAACGCAGAGTCCTCCAAAGCAAAAACCGATAGCTCCAATGCGATCCCTATCAACTTGGGGCTGCTTGCGAAGAGCTTCAAAAGCTGCCTGAATCCTCCCTTGGAGAAGAATTCGATCGAGAAAAAAAGGAGCCATCAGTTTGGATGCCTCTAGATTATCATCGGTATGGCGCCCTTCTCCATAGATATCCACTGCAAAACCGACATATCCTAGTTCTGCAAGGGCTACAGCCTTTTGCCGAGCAAATTCATCTTGGCCGCGCCATGCAGGTGCGACGAGAACAGCGGGTCTCTTTTCTTTTGCTTTCTCATCATAGGCTATGAAGCCTCTGCATTCGCTCGCACCATGGAAGTAGTGAATCGTCTCTACATGCATTCCCGCATTTTGCATCAAATGAAGAAATTTGATAAACCCTAAAGTATGAAAAAGATCCCCTTAAACGCCATTCCAGAGCCTTGGGAGTACAACCCCTCTAAGTGGAGCCAGCGTTTGCGGATCATCGCCGTAGCGGCAGTTGCCACACTCATTTCGCTCTATATGGGGCTCTACCAGTGGCGCCTCATCGATAGTGTTTGGGATCCCATTTTCGGGATACAGTCTATGCAGGTACTCGACTCCGATGTCTCACATCAGATCAGAAAGTGGGTGCTGATTCCCGACTCGATTTTAGGAACGCTGGCCTATCTTGGGGACATCATCTTTGCCCTAGCTGGCTCAACAAGGCGGTGGCACGATCGCCCTTGGCTCGTGATCGTTTTTGGCCTCGATGTTATTCCCCTTGGTATCGTCAGCGCAATCCTCGTCTTCATGCAGGGATTTGTGGTTGGATACTATTGCACCTTATGTCTGATAACCGCTGTGATCTCTTTGATTCTCGTTGTTTTAGCCTACGATGAGGTTTGGTCGAGTATCCTGTTTCTCTATCGAGTTTGGAAACGGGGAAAGAAGTTCTCTATCCTTTGGGATACTTTTTGGGGAAGGGCAAATCCCATTGCCCATGAAATTGGAACTGAAATGGCGCAGCGGCGCGACTGGAGGAAATGATGTGGGCACGTGTTGTTGAATTCATGATCGCTGTTTGGCTAGCCATTAGCCCATTCATTTTTGGCTATCCCGATCAGAGTTTTTTCTACTGGACTAATGATCTGATCTGCAGCTCACTCATCGCTTTTTTCGCTCTAATCTCTTTTTATACACGCTTGCGAAAGATGCATCTTTGCCAACTCTTTGTCTCTTTATGGCTTTTCAGTGTAAGCTTTTACCTGCGGACTACAGGTCTGCAAGCCCCCCTTCAAAACTATGTCGTCATCGCTTTTCTATTGCTGATGATCGCCATTGTTCCAACAGATGCAACGCAGCCTCCTAAGCCTTGGCGTGACTTCTACAAGCGAGATTTGTAGAAGAGCTTGGTGACGAGAAGACCGAGCCACCATAGAAAAAAGGCAATGCTAAAGATGATGCCCCACTGCATCAAGTTTAAAGGGACGGTGCCGAAGATCGGCCGCAAGGATGGGACATAGAGGACAAGCAGCTGCAAAAGAAACGAGCTTGCGAGTGCCCCGATGAGGTAAGGGTTGGAGAAGAGCTTCAGGCGGTATTGAGTCCGAATCATTTGCACACGGACAAGTTCTAGAACAACGAGTGTTGTGAATGTCATCGTCTGCGCTAAGGCGACACTGCTGCGAAGGCCGTAGAGGCAAGCAATGATCGCACCGCTTGTTACCAGAAGGCTAATTACAAAGAGAAAGAGAGTAAAACGGGGATTCAATATCTCTTCCTTTGGAGGACGGGGCGGTCTCTCCATGGCCCTGGGGTCAATGGGATCCATTGCCAAGCTAATCGCAGGGAATCCATCGGTCACAAGATTCATCCAGAGAAGCTGTACGGGAAGCAGGGCTACAAAAGGAGCCCCATCAGGTCCCTTAAATCCAAAGAGCATCGTCAGGAAAATCACTAAGATCTCAGCGATGTTTGAGGAGAGAAGATAGCTGACGAATTTGACGATGTTATCGTAGATCCCCCTCCCCTGCTTCACCGCTCTGACAATCGAGGCAAAGTTGTCATCGAGGATGACCATATCAGAGCTCTCTTTCGTCACATCGGTCCCTGTGATCCCCATAGCAACTCCGATGTCAGCTGCTTTGACAGCAGGAGCATCGTTCACTCCATCTCCTGTCATGGCAGTGACCTCTCCCTTTTTCTTGAGAGCATCAATAATCCGCAGTTTATGTGCTGCGCTAATCCGTGAGAAAACAGCGATCTCCTCTAGCTCATCACTTAGCTCTTGATCGCTCATCGCATCGAGCTGGGTGCCATCTAGTGCCCTAGGAGCTCCATCGAGAATCTCGAGCTCTCTAGCAATGGCCATTGCCGTCTCTTTGTGGTCACCCGTCACCATGATAGTACGAATCCCAGCAGATCGACAGGAGGCGATCGCCTCCTTCACCTCTGGCCGCGGAGGGTCGATCATTGCCATCAGCCCGACAAAGACGAGCTCTTCTTCTTCAATATTCTCGACCTGCTTTCTATAGGCAACGGCTAAAACCCGATAGGCTTGGGACGCAAGAGCATCATTGGCTCTGCTGATCTCCTCTCGATCGATCTCAAGCTCTTCTCCGTCGACAAGCATCTTAGTTGAATGCTTAGCAATGACATCAGGAGCTCCCTTGACGTAGAGGACTTTCTCTCCATCCACCTCTCGCAGAACACTCATCATTTTCCGCTCAGAATCAAAGGGAAACTCTTCTATGAGGGAGCGTTTCTGCTCAAGCTCGAGCTTATCGATTCCCCCCTTCGCTGCAGCCACGATCAGCGCCCCTTCTGTCGGATCGCCAGCAATTTTCCAACTTCCATCTTCTTGGAAAAGATTGGCGTTATTGCAAAGAACCCCAATCGTAAGAGCCATCTCTAGAGAAGGTGTCTTATTTGTAGGAAACTCCCCTTCTGGAGAATAACCGCTACCTGAGACCTCAATAACCTGTCGATCAACCCAGAGAGAGCGGACGGTCATCGCATTTTGCGTAAGGGTGCCTGTTTTATCAGTGCAGATGACGGTTGTCGACCCAAGGGTCTCCACAGAAGAGAGGCGACGGACAAGAGCTTTCTTTTCTGACATCTTTCTAACGCCGATTGAAAGGGCAATCGTCACAGCAGCCGGAAGTCCTTCTGGAATGGCAGCAACGGCCAAACTCAAGGAAATGAGGAGCATTTCGATAAGGCCTGTCCCCCGCAAGACTCCTAAACCAAAAACAATTCCCACGACGCAAAGACAGATATAGACGAGCTTTCTTCCGAGACTCTCGAGTTTTTTCTGCAGCGGAGTCTCTTCTTTTTTTTGTGCAAGGAGCTGAGAGGCGATTTGTCCGATCTCACTTTCAAGCCCAATCTCCGTGACAAGTAAGTGCCCCTTTCCCGCCGCGACAGAGGTCCCCATAAAGGCCATGTTTCTCCTGTCTGCTAGAAGAAGGTCCCCTTCGATCCTCTCTTCCTTTTTGCCCACGGGGATCGACTCCCCAGTAAGAGAGGCTTCTTCCACGGTCAGATGATGAGAGCTCACAATCCGTCCATCTGCTGGCACGAGATCACCTGCTTGTAAAAGGACCAGATCACCTGGGACGATCTCTTTAGAGGGGATCTCTCGAAGAGTTCCTTCTCTGATCACTTTTGATAGGGGGGAGGAGAGCTTTTGCAATGCCTCCAAAGCCCGCTCGGCACGGTGCTCTTGGAAGAATCCAAGAGAGGCATTTAAAATGACGATGGCGAGAATGGCCCAGGCATCGACAACCTCTCCAAGAAGACCTGCGACAAGCGCCGCAACAATCAAAAGCCAAATGATCAGACTGGAAAATTGACGGATGAGGATTTTCCACCAATCTTCTCCACCTTTCATTGGAAGGGCATTGGAGCCATAGGTCTTGGCTTTTACAGCTGCTTCTTCGGTTGATAGCCCTCTGGAGAGGTCACTCCCGAGCTTCTTGGCAAGTTCTAAAGGGGTATTGTTCCAGGGTTGCATTCATTTCTCCTTATTTGTATGCATAAAGAAAGGAGAAAATAAATGGAACATCCCCATGACCCCTTTCATGTACGCCCGTTTCCTCAACAGCCTGAAAGAGGGGGAAAAGAACTCAATACTGCTCTTGATGATTTAGAGAATGCGCTTTCTGAAACAATTCCCAATATTGAGCTCATCAGGGAGATTCAAGGTCGGATGCATAAGGCTGCAGGGCACTTTAATGATGACCAGCTCATCGATCGCCTTAGGATGCTCTCAAAGGTTCTAGACTCCTACGAAAAGAGCCCCAGCACAGAGCTTCTCAAAGAGATCATTACCCACCTCTTGAAGGCTAGGATCGATCTCAAAAAACTCTAGATATTCATACTCTAGTAAATGTCCTCTTAATCTAGACTCATGTGCCTAGAGCAATCGAGGAGTAAGATTCTCAGGGATCAATTCAACATTTTTGGAAACTTCAAAATTGATTGTTAGGTAGCTGTTGCAAAGCGACTTAACAATATTGAGCAAGGAACTCAATGGTTCTGTTCGGAGCTAAATCTAGAAGAAATATAGGGCGATATTTCTGGTGATTTCTACAGTTAGGCGTTGGCATTTTAAGAAGAGGAGCCC
>JAAKFS010000025.1 GCA_011064965.1 Chlamydiota bacterium | reverse complement strand
AGGAGAGCCTTCTTCACTGTTGGAAGCCCTTTTTAAAGGGTGGTTCACCTTCATCAAGAGCTATTTTTTTAAGAGGGGCTTTCTCTATGGAAAAGAGGGTTTCATCATCTCTCTTTACAACGCCCATACTACTTACTACAAGTACTTGAAACTTTCAGAAGAGAGCGGCCAATGAGCACTCCTCTCATCGCTTCCAGTGCCGAGAGAGAGAATACATGGCGCCATACCTTCTATCGTGGTGCCCACATTGCCATTGAGCCTATTAGAATCTATTCATGGACCTTTTTACGCGCCATTGCTCCTTGGAAGGTTAACAGGGAAGACCTCCTTGAAAAGTTCAAGGAAAAGCTCAATTCAGATGCTCCGGAACTTTCCCTTCTTAACGGGATCTCCTCGGCTCAAATTGATAATCCCTTTTTCCGATCCAAAGTTGTAGAGGTAGCTTTTCGTCTATTATTGGGAACGGCTGTCGTTGTCACTCCTCTCATCGGCACACAGATCCTCGAAGTTCCCGTTCTTACGCAAATAATCCAAGGACTTTTTCTCATAGGTGTTCTAGGCCAGATAACTCATTCTGTAACTAGCCTCTCTGATAGAAAGGGATTTTGTTTACGCCACGGTTCCAATTTCCGAAGAGAGAAAAAAGAAAATGCGTCCTCGATTGCTACATGGAATATTGGCCAGCTTCCGGTATTTGCTCCCTTGCATGTCGGGTGCTGGCAATCGCTTATTTCTCAACATTTTTTGCATAAGCTTTTTCGAAAGATTGGCTTGAAATCTTGCAAACAAGATACCCGTCTGGAAAGACAAGTGAACGTTCTTCGGGATTTAAAGGCCGATATCCTATGTCTTCAAGAGAGCTCCATTATGCAGGTAGATATTCTAAGAAAAAAACTCGACTATCCGTTTGTCTATACGGCGATTGGAGAGCACCCATGGAAACGATCAAGTGGCCTGACAATTCTCTCCAAAGTCTTTCTAGAGAACTTTTCCTTCGAGTCTTTCAAAACAACAGCCGGGATCAATCGACTGGCGAATCGAGGGTTTGCCCATTTCACTACAACCATCGGCAACGTGAACACTCGGGTCTACGTAACACATCTAAATCCCAGCTCTGCATTATGCAGGATTGCGCAGCTAGAAGAAATCGAATCTCACATCAAAAAGACTCTCGAGGAAGAACACTGTCATCGAGCTCTTCTTGTAGGGGATTTGAACCTTGATCGGATCAATGATGAAGCGGACTGGGAGTGGTACGAAAGTCATTTTGAGACATCACCAGTGAGAACAGTCACCTGCACCAACCTTCTCAAGTTCATGAATTCTCTCGGGAATAAAAAAGTCGAACTGGAGAGCATTGATGCGATTGGATTCTATTTGGGGGGGAAATCTCCTGAAGAGGGGCTCGCGAATTCTATAGATTCAACTGCTAGTTCGAGGCAAAGAGTTGTCTCTATGGTCCAAGTCACGCCTGATTCGCTCTTAAGTTCAGATCACTCTCCCCTTGTGGCGGATTTGCTCGCCTGAAGAATTTGAGAATAGTGGAAGAAGGCTCTTCTTTTCACTCCCCCAATAAGATATGTTTTCTAGTCCCTTAAGTTGCAAGAGAAGCGTTCCTATTAAAGATGTCTCTGCCGATTATATGACCCCATACACCTAGTTGAGCAATCATGCCAAGTCCGAGCATGGAATGTGAAAAAAGAGTTGATCTGTCTAATAGACCTGCGAGCAAGCAACTTTCCCCATAGGCTAAGGAAGTTATGGAGATGTCAGTAAGAGATGGAAGGCAGCTGTCTCTTGCGCAGCGAAGCATGGATTCCCTAAAGCAAGAACTAGCTACAAATACTAAGCTCCTACTGCAAAGTTCCATTGTCCAGTTAGGTGAGAGATAGGCTGACGCAAGGATGATAGCAGCGCTGGTTTTTTTGTAATTAAAAACTTTATTACTTATATAATTCTCAGCTTTTCTGATGAGACATACCAAGCACTTAGCTGGTGTTGCCACGTCCTGACTGCCGTTATAGTATAGAGCTACGAGACCCACATTGTGCACAATCAGAAGTGTGGGCCCCAAGTAGTCCCCCGTCAAGGAGTTATAAACTCTCTGAATCAGGGCAGGAGTATCTTGTAAATAGCTGAGACCAGAAGTAGCATAACTAGCTATTGTATTCATGATTTTTAATCCTATTCTATTCTTAAGTAAATCTACCTTACTGAAAAATTGAATAAAAATCAAGAGATATTTCTATTTATGATCAACATAAAAAGACAACGGTTTTTTTTGAATTGAAACGTGAATCTAGAAAGGGCGAAGCATATCGTTAGTCGGACTTTGGGCCGGTTCGCGCCACATAGGGCGCTTCACTTCGAGTCCCGAACGCGGGGCCAAACTGTTGGCTTGCTCTACCACCATTAGCGGTAGTCGGACTCGAACCAACGACATGCGGATTATGATTCCGAGAGTTTAGCAAATAATCGTGTTTGTCTTACAATTCTGACTGATCCTGAATATAGCTTTTCTATTAGTGGTAATTTTTGTAAAATTCTCTTTTGCTAACGAACCATCATCTTCTTAAAATCTCACTGGGGAGAACTTAAGGTAATAACTAGAAAAGAGGCGTCTCGCAATTTTAAGTGACCAAATGACAAGTTTTATCGAGTAAAGAGAGATAGGTATGTCATCTAAATTCAACTTCAATTTCAGGCATGTAACTACTGCGAACCGACAACTTGTTCATAGTTGGCTAAAGCAAGTGCACGTGTCGAAGTGGTTCTATGGGCAGGGTTTAAAAAACACTCTTGAGGATTTGGATGAATTCCTCCAAGGTTCATCACTATCGCAATATTGGCTAGGTTACGATAAAGACCACCCTATTGCCTTTTTCATTACTTCCTTCATTCGCAAACCTGATGATGATTTAACCCGATGGTGTATTGAAGAGGATGATGCGATTACCCTCGACATGTTGATTGGTGACACCGATTATCTAGGGAAGGGACTTTCCCATATCTTGATTCAAGAGTTTCTTGCCAGTCAATTTCCTCTAGTGGCAGAGGTGCTTATCGATCCTGAAGCGACAAACTCGGTTGCTATTCATGTATACCAAAAGGTTGGCTTTACGATCTTAGGAGAACTTATCCCGTCACATAGTCCTAACCCGCACTATATGATGCGATTAAACATGAGGGAATTGATGGCTAGTCTAAGATTAATGCATAAGGAGAAACAAAAATAAAAAAAGCCCGAGTGAGTTGGACAATCCTAAAAGAAATGCGTTAGGTGAAGCCTCTGCGGCCTCTTCTAATGATATCATTCCTCAAGGGTACCGGGTATTGCTTGAAGATCTTAAAGCCCGCATTCGTTCTTCGTAGATCAAGGCTGCTGTAAATGAGAGTCTTTTAGGAAGAAATAGCCTAGCGGTAGTCGGACTTTGGGCCAGTTCGCGCCACATAGGGCGCTTCACTGCTCCCTGATCCATACACCCTATTTAGAAATCAGTGATTTTCTAGATAAGATGCAAACCTACTCCACTCTTTATGCAGACCAAAGAAAAGGAGAGCCTTCTTCACTGTTGGAAGCCCTTTTTAAAGGGTGGTTCACCTTCATCAAGAGCTATTTTTT
>JAAKFS010000024.1 GCA_011064965.1 Chlamydiota bacterium | reverse complement strand
GATTTTTACTACAAGCTCCCGTGCGTCTTCGATTGAACCCCGATTATAAGAAACAAAATCAAGTGAAAATTTTTCAATGTCGTACGGCATGCCGCCGCCAGTACCAATACAGCTTAATCCATATTCTTTTTCGATTTTATCAGCAAAACCATTCAATAATTTTTGCGCATGTTTAACGTAATTATTTGGTTTATCATTTTTTGCAAATATGTTCATAGTAGTTAGAATAATAGCTATGAAAATCAACCTACCGACTTTGCCCATAAAATCCGTAATCCTTTCTTAACAATATGAACCTATTTTCCAAAACTGATTGATACGTTTCGCCAAGAAAATCATGATCAGGTCCACTTTGATCCTTTGGATCCAACATAGATTTCACATACCTTATATCATATGTCAGATTCTTTGGCACCTGCCTTCCTCGCACAATGAAATTTTCCATGGCTCTCGAATATCCTTTTGCATATCTTGCGAAATGATCCCTATCAGAGTAGTAGTTTGTGCAACCAAGAACGTAGTCCAATGGAATAGGATTGGCTGCTCCTACTGTAGTCACAAGAACATGTTTTTTTACCAATGCTTTTCCTTTATCAGACATCCCCTCAATTGCACATCTTCCAATGAGGCTACCTTCACTATGAGCTAGTTTTAATGCTAGAGCTTTCGGATTCACACTAGCAAGGGCTGATAAGCTTGTTTCGAGAAGCTGCCGATGAGCGATGACGACAGGAGTATCATATCCCCGCACTTCTTTGTTACAGCGAGATAAATCTCCACCAATACCTTCAGTTTTGTTATATAAACCTACGATTGTGGTCCCTTCTGGAGTCATGTTGATCACTGATTGCACGTTGTTTCGGAAGCCATCAAAGGTAGTATTAATTCCATTTGTAAGAAAAATTATACCAATCTGCGAACCCTCTTTAGGAATGATCTCAGAGAAATGATCATGGAGGTTGGCATAGCCAACGTTTCTTTCTTCTGCAGAAAACTGAAGCTTGTGAAAATGACCAGATGAAACGTAGACATCCGTTGAGGTACCCCCAGAAAACCATTTCAGATGTAAGGGCTCTCTGCTAATGGAATAGTTCGATAACCGGGCTCTTGGATATGTTGGAATTCTTAAAGAGGAATTATCGGAAGGAATACCATAGTAGGCCTGAGGAGGAGGAGGAACGTAATAATCTTCAGAACTAAGCCCGAAGAGATCCAATCGGTTCAGGGGGCTGTTGAGGACATAGAGGTAGAGGTTGGCAGAGTCGACATCCCCTGCAGGGTCAGGTGTTAACCACCTGCCGAGGCTGGGATCGTAAAACCGCATCCCAAAATAGACCAACCCTTTAATGCTCCTTTTGGAGCAAAAACCCCAAGGACTAATCTCCCCCGATTTTTCTTCTTGGCCGAAAGCTGTGTACTGGTAGGTCTCAATAAGGGTCTTGTCGGGAGCGATTAGGGCTGTGATGTTCCCACTAAAGTCGTGGATCGGTGCATAGACCTTATCTTTTATTTCTAGGGCAACGGCTGCTCCTAGATCTCCTTTAATTCCTAGGCCGAGGACTTTGAGCTCGAAGATCTCACCCGATGGGGTGATCGCTCCGATCTCTCTTTCTTGGTCATAGAGGTAGTGGGTTGTTTCTGTTGGGGTCGTTTGAGAGATGAGCCGTGAAAATGGATCGTATTGGAAGTGGACCTTTTCATCGTTGGTGGTCATCGATGTGAGGCGACCGAGAAGATCGAAGGTATAGCTCGTTTCTTCGGTTGAATCTAAGCGATGAGTGAGGTTCCCGTTGGGGTCATAAGTAAAATTGGTATCGGGAGTCGCGGTGATCTGATTGAGGGCATTGACCTGGTAGTTGGTGGGATTCCCTATAGAATCAAAATGGTAGGTTTGATTCCCCTCTTGTTTGAGCTGGTTGAGGGGGTCGTATGTGTAATTTTTATCTTGGAGTCTGTCATTTTTGGTTGAGGTGACAAGTCCTGAAGGACCGTAGGTGATGTGCTGATTGATGTAGGGGTTGCATTGAGATAGGGGCCGTTCAAGCTTGTCATGCTTAGTGGATTGCACCCCAAGCTTGAGGATGAGATTCTCATGAATGACATGGCCATTGACATCATAAAGGATGTAGCTGTGTTTATAGTTGGGACGGGAAACTGTTGAAAGATAAAGTCCTCGATAGGAATAAGCGATGGAGGTTTGATCGGGAAGGGTGAAGCGTATGCATCGCCCCAAATCATCGTATTCCCAACGATAGGGATGATCGTTAGCATCAACCTCTGAGAGGATCTGCCCAAAGGGATTATAGGTCCGTAAGACGCGGACATTGTGAATATGATCATAGGCCTCAAGGAGGTCAGGCCCTTGGTAACGAAAAGAATCGTGAACGGATCCATCAGAGCTCTGAAGGGAGGTCATGCGATCTAGAGCGTCATAAGTGTAGGAGAGGGTCTCATTGCTCTGTAGGATCTTTTCGACGAGTCTCCCATGGATATCGTAACGAAACTCGGTAACTTTTTCTTCTTGCTCGATCTCTTTGATGAGACGGCCAGCAGTATCGTACTCAAAGCTGGTGGTGTGAGTGTTTTGGGCCTCATTGTCAATGTATACTGTGATCTCTCGGAGGACTTGATTCCCCGCTCGGTCAAACGCGTGTCTCTGAGAGGAGACGGTCTCCTCTTGGGGGTTTTGCTTCTCAAGAAGGACGAGTCGCCCAGCCACGTCAAACTCTTCAATAGTCCGATTGCCGATAGGGTCGATGGTTGTTTTACGTAGGACCTTTTGTGCTTGGACATTGAGATAGGCATCCTCGTAGATGAACCGTGTGACGGCCCCTAAGGGATCGGTATGAGAGATGAGTCTCCCTTGTTCATCGTATTCGAAGTAATCGAATACGGCCCCTTGGGAGGTCTCTCTTTCTGTTTTGATTTTCCGGTTTTCGCTGTCATAGGTGTAAGAGGTGATATTTTTCTGATGTTGAAAGCGATCTTTTTCAAACTCTTTGATGACCCTCCCGCCAGCATCATGAATTTGCACACGAGTGATACCCCCTTGGATAGTTTTCTCTAGGTTGCCCTTCGTGTCATACTCATAGGTAATCTTTCTGCCAAGGGCCTCTTCGGCAATTTTCCGCCCTGCTCCATCATAGGTGTAGTGGGTGGTTAGTCCCCTTGAATCGGTATAGGATAGGAGGTTAAAGCTGTCGTACTCCCAGCTCTCTTCGCCGAGAATGTCTTCATCTGAAGAGAGGGTTGTCTTTGTGAGAAGCCTTCCAAAAATGTCATATGTGTGAAAGATTTTCGTCCCATTGGAGTAGTGGGTCTCGGCAACAGAGCTATTGGTGTTGTAGACATGGCGCAATTCACTGCCATCAGGCTGTATCTCTAGAGTGGGCTTGCGAAGGACGTTGTACTCGGTCCTAGTTTGCACTCCTTTGGGGTTGGTACTCGTCATGAGGTTCCCCTGCGGATCATAACCAAATGCAAGGGTGGGGGTATATTCCTCTTGATTCTCATCTAAGGTATCGGGGAAACGAGTCTCTAGGCAATGCCCAAAACAATCATAGGTCTGGCGAGTGACATTCCCATTCTCATCGGTCTTCTCGAGAAGCCTTCCTTTAGAATCATAAGTGGTATAGATGGTTTTCTCTAATGAGGTGCAAGAGAGAGGACGACCAAAAGTATCATACGTGTAGGTTTTCTTAGGTGACCCGGGCTCTTTGACTTCTTTGAGCTCGCCATAAGGGGTATAGGAATAGGTGCTTTCTTGGCCAAGAGACGTGATTTTGCGCACCACTCGCCCCAAATGATCGTACTCGGAGTTGATGGTGTATGTTAGGACTTCTTCGCTGTCGTAGATCTTCTCTTCGATGACATTTTTGCTCTGGGAGTAGAGCAACTCTGTTTTCTGAATGAGAATTTCTCTACCGGTCTCTAAATCTAAGTAACTCTCTGAGATAGTGTGGGGCATCCCATTTGTCTTGAGATCGTAGGTCTTGATCAGTCGCCTGGTTACATTTGTGAGATCTCTGGAGTATCGCGATGTTCCATCGTCAGTGATCTCTTTGATCAGATGGTTCCCTTCTGAGTAGAAGTTAAAGGTCCGACTTTGGATTTCATCATGGGCGGTGACAAATTTACGTATTAAGAGGTTTGAACCGGGTTTATACCGGTATTTGATGAGAGGACCACCCTCTTCTTGTTCTGTCCGTGGTAACCACTTGGATGAATTGTAGGTATAGACTTTGCTGTGGCTTTCAGCGCCAATCAAGTCCCCCTTCTCCCCTATCTCAAAGGGGGGCGTTAAAAGACCGGAAAAATTCCCCCACAGAGTCTCTTTAGTGACATTGCCGACTTCATCGTACTCCATGGTTTTAGAGAAGTAGGCCTTGCCCTCTGGATCTTTTTGGATCTTCGCAATCAGACGGCCTTCGCCCCAAAGGAATGTCTCAGTTAAGTGTTTTTCTTTTTCTGTATCGAGGTATTCGATCTCGGTGAGACGGTCATCTTCATGGTGATAACGGGTGTAGACCCCCTCGGCATCTTTGACTTCAGTAAAATTCTTCTGATAATCAAAATTGGCAATCGGTTCCATCGCTCCATCTACCCCAATAGGAGCTTCTATCATCTCAACTTTATCGGTATTGTCATTCCTCGACCAATACTCCTCCCCTTTTTTTGTTTTGGCTCGGTCGAAGGGGTAATAGGTCAATTGCATCTGTTCACGGCCGGAGAGATTTAGGCTTTTGACTCTAGAGATTTGCTTTTGCTTTCCCCGCTCGTATTCCCAATTCTCTCTCGTAAGAGGTTCATTCTGTCTTCTGACCCTCATGAGATATTCTTTTCTTTTGTGCTTCCCTCCTACATACTGAAAGACCTTCTGATCAGAGGTTCGCACCTCGATCCGAAAAGGATCTATATCATCACTATCATAAGACAAAATAAGGCAAGAGAGGATGTGCTCCTCCTGAGCATCCTTACAATGGATCTTCTTGAGCTTCCCCTTTTTATCGTATGTATAGAGGAGAATATGCCCACTGGGCATACGCTCCCTAATGAGGTGGTAGTAGGATGAAGAACAACTGTTTGTCACATTCTTTCTTCTGGTGATCTCTTTGTATTCTCGCATTCCATTATCTGCCAAACTAAGAGTGGCTTTTCCACGCCTGCAATCAATACTAAGTAAGTTGTTTTCCGGATTGCTCCGGGCACTAATCTTCCCAGAAAATTGCCCATTTTTTTGTTCTGGGGTAAAGACATGAAACTTTGTGCCATTTTTGCCATTCATGAATTCTATGCGGTCAAAACTATAAGCAATCATACTCCCACTTGATTCAGGGATAAAGACTTTCATATCTTGCGCACGTCTGATTTCAGGGTGAGTCTTTGGATAGTATTTAACATACATATTTACTTGGGGGAAGAGGCTCCACCCACCACGAAAGAAAAAGCCTTCGTGCATTGCTCTGAGGCTTTCCTCTGACTCTTTCGTGTTATCAATAGTGGTACAGTAGGTTCGAAAAATTGGAATCGACTGGGCCCCCTTGACAACAGTGTCCTGCATACAGACATTGAAGGTGCCGGTGATGACATTGACATGATGGAAAAGGGTTGGATCCTCTTCGTAGAAGAGGTTGTCCCATTCAGCTTGCAAAAAAGCTGGAACAAGAAAAACAAGGAAGAGCAGTCGTTTCATAGAGCCTCCTAACTTTTGCCCAGATCCTAGGAAGAAATTTTTTAGTTGTCCAGATGTTTGTCTCCTTTCACTATTTCCCTTCCAGAAAATCCTCCCTTCTCCTATGGTGATTTTTCATTGTGGAGGACGCCATGCGAATACTCATCACTTTCCTCCTACTCACCTTCTCAACCCTCAGCAGCAACCAAGCTTCAACGCCTAGCGAACTCTCTTCCCTTCAAGGAGATCCTTCAGCATTTATCTGGGACTGTGTCAATGCAATCACAGGTGATCTCGTTTTTTCTCAGCAGGATACTGTTGTCAAAGGAGCCGAGCCTCTTTTTTTCCGTAGACACTACATCAGCCGTGAGATAAAAAATCCCAACCTTCATTGGGATCCCTACCAACATGTGCAGGCTTTCTCCGTTTACACTAATGCGCTAAACATCTTTGTCCCAGAGCAGAGTGGGATCATTTTGCAATATAGCTATTCTCCCAGACTCACTAAAGAGAAAGGAAAAATTGTTCGCCTCTTAACACTTCCCCTTATATTAAGTCCTAATCCAGGCCAATTTGAGAAAGGGATCGTCCATCAGATGAATGATCAAAGGGGTAATTCTTATAATCCAATAGAAAATCTCCTAGAACTCGACAAAGACCGTTTC
>JAAKFS010000023.1 GCA_011064965.1 Chlamydiota bacterium | reverse complement strand
GGGGCTTGAAGTCGACTTGTCAGTCTAGTTTTTATTTCCCCATCAGGCATAGACTCAATCCTCTCTTTCACAGCAGCGATGACCATTCCTGGGATTTGCTTTTGCCGTGCAACCTGTAGATCTCCCACTGTGACCGGGCCTTGATTTAGCTTAATTTCTCCGATCGAAAAGTCGTGATCCCTGGCAAAACGTGACCAAAGCGAATAATCATTACAAATACCCCGAAATTTTGTGTTTACACAAGCTAACGCGCCTACATCTTCAATAGGCATGAGTTGAACAATTGGAAGCAAGATTTCATCTGGAAAATCTAAAAGATTTCTGGAGCTGGCGTCTACTCTCGGTACTAAAGTCTCTGCAATTCGCCCGACTGGCTGCGTCATAATTTAATTTCTCCGTTTAATTAAAAGGTCTATTTTATATGTATTTTGCAAAAATGTCAATAATAAAGAGTTGTTTGTAGTCGTTAAAATTTCACCCTCTCAGAAATATTACTATGTCACCAGCCCAGCCATGAGGTGGAATATGAGTGGAGGCAAGAAAAATGAATGTGAACCCCGTTCTTTAGGGCGGGGTTCACTGAGAGGGGGCAAGCCCTCTCGTAACCCTGTGAAATAAACTCCTCATGAGCAAGAAGATGACATTTTAACTTGCTCTGACTAGCCTGACCTTTAGGTATGAAAAAATTTGTCGAATCATTAGCATAGCAATTTCTACCCCCTTTGGAGGAGCCTATGAATAGCCAGATGAGTCGCTTGCAAAAAATCCGGGCGGAGTATCGCCCCCATCTTCCTAACGTTTTGCATGATTTGATAAAGGTTTATTTTGAAAAGGGAGAGCCCACCACGTGTGTGGCAGATCAGGCAGAAATTGAAAAACACTTTCCTCGGACATTTGGTAGACCTATCGTTGAGGGACGAGAAGGAGAGCCTCGAGAGGGGAAGAAACTGAAAGTGGGCGTTGTCTTCTCTGGAGGTCAAGCCTCTGGAGGGCACAATGTGATCGCGGGGCTTTTTGATGCCCTTAAGTCCCTTTGTGAAGATAGTGAGTTGATCGGATTTATGGGAGGACCAAGTGGTATCATTGACAATAAGACTCTCCCCATTACGCAAGAACTCCTCGCCCAATACCGGAACCAGGGGGGCTTCGATCTCATTGGGTCGGGAAGGACGAAGATTGAGACGCAGGAGCAGCTCAATGTCTCTCTTAAGACCGTATCGGAGCGGGGGCTCGATGGTCTTGTCGTGATTGGAGGGGATGACTCGAATACGAATGCAGCAGTACTCGCAGAATTCTTTTTGGAGAAGGGGTGTAAAACGAGCGTTGTGGGGGTGCCTAAGACGATTGATGGCGACCTAAAGAATGCCTATATCGCCACATCGTTTGGTTTTGATACAGCAGCTAAGACCTATGCGCAGATGATTGGGAATATCGAAAGAGATGCCCTTTCTGCTAAGAAGTACTACCATTTCATCAAGCTAATGGGGCGCTCAGCCTCGCATATCACTTTGGAGTGCGCTCTTGCTACCCATCCCAATTTTACCCTGATAGGGGAGGAGGTGGCAGCAAAGAATATGACCCTATCAGCGGTCACTAAGGAGCTCACTGATGTGATTGAGGAGCGGAGCAAGGGAGGCAAGGACTATGGCGTGGTTCTCGTTCCTGAAGGACTGATTGAGTTCATTCCTGAGATGAAGTTGCTCATTGAAGAGCTCAATGCTTTAGCAGCGAAAGAGAGCGATCTATCTCCGGAAAAGGTAGGGGGAATGCTCGGGAAGGAGGCCTCACATTGTTTTGAGGCCCTGCCTGAGGAGATCCAGAAGCAACTTCTCCTCGATCGAGATCCCCATGGGAATGTACAGGTCTCTCGGATAGAAACTGAGAAACTCCTCATGAGCACTGTTAAGAAAGAGCTCGCCAATCGATCGTTTAAAGGGAAGTTCTCTCCCTTAAGCCATTTTTTTGGTTATGAGGGGCGGGCAGGGTTCCCATCCAATTTTGATACCCACTATTGCTATGCTCTGGGACAGACAGCTGCTCTTCTCGTAGAAGGGGAGTGGACGGGCTATATGACCTGTGTGAAGGGGTTTGGTCGTCCTGTACAGGACTGGTCGATTGCTGGACTACCCATCACGATGTTGATGAATATGGAAGTTCGAAAGGGGAAAGAGAAGCCGGTCATCCAGAAAGCTCTTGTCGATTTAGAAGGGAAGCCTTTTGCCTTTTTCAAGGAGAATCGATCTCGCTGGGCAGTCGGGGATCACTACCGCTATCCCGGTCCGATTCAGTTCTTTGGTGAGGGAGAGATGATTGATTCTATTCCCCTTACCCATCAGTTTGAGTTGTTGTAGCCTTTCTCGGAGAGAAAATTCTCTCTATTGAGCCATTTTCGAGTAAATAAAATACTTGACAGACCCCTCTTTGAGGTGGTATACAAAGACTATGGCTGACATCTCGAAACACTCGCAAACTGGGCGATATATCAACCCCCATGTCGGAAATATTCGGCGAAAACCCCGTGATTTTTTCCTTTGGATGATTGGCTATTTCCGGGATCATCCTTTTGAAAAGGTCCCAGAGGGGTTTTCCTATCCGATGCCTGATAAGGAGTTTGATAACACAAAACCTTGGTCGATGTGGATTGGGCATAGTACGTATCTCATCTCTTCTTCGGGAAAGCACATTCTGACCGACCCGATCTGGAGCAATCGGTGCTCTCCTGTCCCATTCTGTGGGCCTAAGAGAAAACATGCACCTCCGATTCCTCTCGACCTCCTTCCTAAGATCGATTATGTGCTGATTAGCCACGACCACTACGACCACCTTGACCGCCCTACCGTTGAAAAACTCCACTTACTCTTCCCCAACATCGTTTGGATCGTCCCCAAGGGAGTGAAGAAGTGGTTTCAGAAGCAGGGGATCCATCGAGTTGTTGAGCTAGACTGGTGGGAAGAGGTGGATATCGATTCGACATTTAAGGTAACGGCAGTTCCTTCCCAGCATTTCTCTGGCCGAAAGTCTCCTGATATGAATAAAACCCTTTGGGCCGGCTACGTTGTAGAGAGTTTGCTGAATGCAAAGGTCTTTTACTTTGTAGGGGATACAGGATACAACGAGCGAGATTTCAAAGCGATCGGGGAAAAATATCCCGAAATCGATTTAAGCTTAATCCCCATCGGCGCTTACTCTCCACGGAAGTTCATGGCTCCTGTCCACATTGAGCCAAAGGACGCGGTGAAAATTCACCTTGATGTGAACTCTCGGCTTAGCCTCGGCATGCACTGGAAGACTTTTTGTCTTTCTGAAGAGCCGATGAACCAGCCTCCTTTTGATCTCTTCTTATCTATGAAGGAGAACAATCTCGATGTGGGAACTTTTTTGCCTATAGAGCCTGGCCAGAAAATCAACTGGTGATTTTCTCGGTTTCTGGTATTCTTATTCAGCGTGAATCCTTTTCTCTATAGTAAAACTTTACTCTTTGAATACAGAGAACAACGAGCAGTGGCTCGTCGTTTCTACTCTAATCAGCGTTATCGAGAGCTTGATCAGTCCTTAAGAAAGGCCTATGCCTGGAAAAATCCCTATAGAATCTGCAAAGAGTATCTCAGAGAGGCCAAAGCAGAGGAGATTCACGCCTATGGGGAAACTCCCATCACAACCATGGCTAGAATCGCAAAAGAATGCGCAATTGGCGTTAGGGACCTGGTTGTGGAGTTAGGGGCAGGGAGGGGGCGTGCAGCCCTCTTCCTGGCAGAATACGTAGGCTGCGCGGTAAAGGCCTATGAACAAGTACCTGAATTTGCCCACCGTCTCAGAAACTTAAAGATAGAGAGAGTAGAGGTCGTTCAAGGCGACTTTTTCCAAGAGAAGAGCTTTGAAGCTGATGTGATCTATCTCTATGGAACAATGCTTTCCGATAGGGAAATTTCCCATCTTGCGCAGCACTTGCCGCGTAGTGCTAAAATCATCACTGTCAGTTATTCCTTAGAGGATTATAGTGGAGACTATCGAGTGATCAAATCCTTTCCGGGGAGGTTCCCCTGGGGAGAAACGCAGGTGTATCTAAATGAGCGATTTGTCAAGTGAGAAGTGTGTCCCATGTAAGGGAGATACCCCTCCTCTCAAAGGAGAGGAATTGCAGAGATTTTGGAAGCGACTGGAAGAGGGATGGGAGCTCGTGAATGAAAAGGCTATAGAGAAGTCTTTTCAATTCAAAGACTTTAAAGAGGCTCTAGCTTTTGTCAATGACATCGGCAAGGTCGCGGAAGAAGAAGGGCACCATCCCGATATCGTTCTTTCCTGGGGCAAAGTCAAGGTTGTCTACACCACTCATAAGATTCAGGGGCTCTCAGAAAGCGATTTTGTCATGGCTGCTAAGACCGACGTCTGTTACATCTCCAGAAAGAGCTAGTACTAGATAAGCTTTTGCCACATGGCTTGTAGCATGGCAAAGGAGAGGAATGGATCGCGGCAGTAGATCTTTGTCTTGATCCCTTTGATTTCGATGATCGCATACCCTTTGACGAAGGCTTCTCGGAGCTCGTCAAAGGTCATTTCGACGTTTTTCTCGATGGCTTCGCTTTCGTCTTGATGACGGTGTTTGATTTCCTTTACTTGACTATAATAAACCGGGACAGTGCCCGAGACGATTCCACTATGAGGGGAGAGTTGCCCAAGGTAAATGAGCTTACTTGAGATGCACCCTGTCTCTTCTTTGAGTTCACGAAGGGCAGCCTGCTCAGCGGTTTCTTTCTTTTCCCTTCGCCCTCTTGGGAGTTCGAGCTCCCATGAGCGGGTTGCATGCCGGAAATTGATGTTCACAATGATGGTTTTGTTGTTAAGAACGGGGAGGATCACAACCCCAGAGGGGCCTGTAAGTCCCGTTTTGCGAATGATTCGGTCGTATGTCCCTGGGATCCCCCCTGGAAATGTCACGGCATCGCGCACCCAGATCCAGTAATTATCTTCTCCAATCACTCCTACGCGGCTGTATTTTTCTGCTTCTTGAGGGGAGTAGCCCATTCGGATGAGCTTTTGTTTGCTGTGCTTCTCTATCCTCTGGATTTCAGCGGGAGTGGTTGCAATTTCGATCTCTCCTTGCTTCCATGAGCCATTGCGCCCTAAAGCCTCGGTACACTTCTCGAGCAGAGAGAGGTAATTGCTATCTGCAAAAACCGCTGAAGAAATCAAAAGCAGAGTCGCTATCCATTTCATGCCGCCTATATTGGACCCCAGTTGCATAATTCGTCAAGGGGAGGGTACTCTAAGGATTATGAAGATACCATTGATTGGGCTTGGCACTTGGGGACTCTGGGGAGCCGAATGCGAGCGGATTGTACGTCTTGCTTTAGAAATTGGATACTGCCATATTGATACTGCTTTTGCCTATGAAAACCATAAGCAGATCGCAAAGGCAATTCGAGGCTTTCCTAGAGAGGAGCTCTTTCTTACCACTAAATTTGCCCTTGGACAAGTGACAAAGACCATGACCCTTTCCCAAGTGGATGATAAGCGCATTTTAAAGTCCCTTGAAAAAACCTGTGACAAGGCTTTGAAGGAATTGGGGACTGATTATTTAGATGCCCTACTCATTCACTGGCCCAATCGGGAGCGTCCTATTGTGGAGATTCTAGCGGCGATGCATCGATTAGCGGATAAGGGAAAAATCCGCTATCCAGGGGTATCGAACTATACGATCCATCATCTTCAAGATGCATACGACGCAGGGCTTTCAGTTCCATTCAATCAGGTGGAGTTTCATCCCCATCTCTATCAAAAGGAGCTTCTCGACTTTTGCCAGTCTCATGGGACCCAGCTGATTGCTTATCGCCCTTTCGGGAAGGGAAAGCTTCTCGGAGAGGAGCCCCTCTTTGCCGAGCTGGGGCAAAAATATGGGAAGAGCCCAGCTCAAATCATCTTGCGCTGGATCATCCAAAAAAAGGTCCCTGTCATCCCAAAAGCCTCGTCTGAGGACCACTTAAGAGAAAATTTTACCATTGAAGACTTTTCTTTATCCGAGGAAGAGGAAAAGTCTATAGACCTCCTAGACCAGCAGAAACGCTATACCAACCCCACGTGGGGGGATTTCAAATATTGAATAATCGCACAAAATTTTTTCAGTAGAAAGGGTTTCTCTTGATTTGCTATAATCGTTGGCATGACTGTTTCTTTAAGGACTCAGATAGATACTTTTCTTGATACAATTCCGCAGAGAGTAGTGGAATCTGTAAAGGAGAGTCCTCTGCTACAAGTGATAGCATTAGGGTTCTTGATTTCTGGGATCAATGGGCTCGCAAATTACGAGTTTGGGAGTAAATCTTCTTCGGAGGCTGTTCTATATGGGTTAATTGAAGGAATTGTCTACGAAGCTCTAACAAAGCTCAATGAGATTGAAGGGCCGCGATTATTGAACGTTTTCAAAAATTCGACTATTGCAACGATTATCGCCCATAACGCATCGACCACGAGGCCAATGCCTTTTTTTGCTGAGAATCTCTTTAGTCCTATCTTAATGATTTCTTTTCTTCGCTATATACATGATCAGCTGATGCCCTCTATTCATGCAGGAAGAAATCCTGTATATTCCAGGACGATTTCCGTCCACTAACTCTGAAGTTTCGACTTGACAATGAGTTAGTAGTTCTTATAGTTCTCTTTTCTATTCATTCGAGATGATCTGCCCCCATTTTTCGTCCAATCAAAAATAGACTCTCTCCGTTTTTTCGTTTTGAATAAAATTTTCTTCTTCAAAGTCGAGACTAACTCAAGAAAATTCTTCACGCGATTGCCCTGCTCTTGTCAGTTCTTCCGCTCCCTTCGGGAGCGGGCAAAAGAAAAGAACGGAGCCGCACCCCCCCCCCCAGCGAACGAACAAATTTCGAATGATTTTTTTGATTTGAGATTTCAAGTTGGCCGAAGGATAGAGGACGACTTAACTTAAAAAGTCCTTGAAAGCTGTCCTACGTTTGGGGTCCACCTCAAGCTCCGACTGATGCTGACGGCTTTTTCTCTTTCGTTTTTGGGGTAGCAACTTGGGTTAACCCCCGATTTACAAGACTCGCAAATCCTTCCCAGGATGCTTTCAAATCTTCGAATGAACAACCTGTTGATTTTCCCAGGTACTTCTTCCATTCAGAATGGTAGAAGAGATGGCTTCTAAACAGATAACGGTCTAATGGGGGCCTACTAAGGTGGACATATAGATCAGTGCTTCTAGGATAGTAAAATGAATTGGCGATACTCTTGTATAGAAATACGGTCCTAGTAGCCGTAATTGAGTCTACAGCGACAGATAAAAGTTTTGAAATACGTGGGACTCGGTGCGCTACCAAAAACTTTGAATAATATTTGAATTCTCCTTTCTGTGCTTGCATTTGTAGAATCGCTTTGTAGTGCACATTGATTGTGTGATTAAATGCGTCTATGCATTTTCTATAATTCTCAATGTAGTTTTCTGAACAATCAAAAATAAGTGCAATTCGATTCACAACATGTGCCAAGTGATCATGGACAAACTCTACACCGGATGAAAGGAGTACATCATTTTCTAAATAAGCTTTCACAAAATCCATGTCAGAGGCGATACCCTCAGAAGGTGCAAACTTAAAATCAGGAAGAAACCCTGCTTCATACAAGCTTGTTTTTGTCCATGCATTCTTGAGCGCATCGCAATCAGGTAATGAGAGATAGCATTCCCCTTGATCCTTTTTTTCATAGGAATATCCCAGCTCCTTATAGAGATTAATCATTCGACCCTTTTCATACTTAGGAGAATTCCAGAAGACATGCTTAGGAGAATTCCAGAAGAAAGGTCCTGGGGCTTCTACAGCAGGGAAAATTTCACTTTTTTTTTGGTTTATTGCGTCTCTAATTTCATATCTCTGAGTCTGATTTCCTGCTAATTCTAGGTTGTATTCATCACGAAGGCGAAACGTGTAAATATAGCCCCCATGTTCACCACTAGACCGGTTAATGCATTCCCATAGGTGACCATCCTTTTCCTTAAGGGCTGCTTCTTCTAGGGGATTTGTCTGTAATGACATTGAAGGCGCTTTGATGCACCCATAAGCGTCATTCATGTCTAGGGGATTTCCTGTAATGTCGGCCATCCAAAAAGCCTTCGGGGGGTTGGGAGTAATAAGAGCAACCCGAGAAGCAAATAGGCTATAATATTTTGCTGCATCAAAAGCCGTTTGCAGGCAAATTCTGGACATAGAAGACCTATGAGGAAGGAGGGTAGCCTCATTGGTTTGTCCTAATGTCTCCACAGGTAAAATTCTATTTGTCATTTTTCTTCTACTTTTTATTAAGAACACCTGAAACTTTAAAAATAGCAAGGAGCATCATAACGTGGCAGATAACGTTCTACTATGCTCACCATCTTTTAAATAGCTCCTCTGCATGCCCCAGAATCGCTGCTATAACTCCAAGCTCAAACTGAGCTCCTGATTCTAGCAGATCAATTGTAATTTCAACTGCTCCATCTTCAATTGTATGATGCGACGGGGGCTTTCCTCCATCGGGTTTATACACGTCAGCTCCTTTTTCTGGGAGAAGAGGCAGCAGTGTAAAGGGGAGTATGTCCGTTTCGATCCACTTTGTTTGGATCCGCCCCAAATTGAAAAGCCATCTTTACAAGGGGGATATTTTCTACGAGACAGATTCTGAAGCTTCTTTTGTCGCATGAGCTTCCCCTGTGCACATCTCCTATCAAACTGAAATGAGTAGTTAATTACATCCATTTTTTATCTATACTTTCGTTTATAAGTTATATTATTGCATAAAATTGTTAAGATTATAACAACATTTTCTCTGTACTGGACCTCTGTACTGGACAAAAAACTATTTCACGTAGCGTAACTCCTTGTTTGTGAGTTCGTAAAACACCTTAATAGTTTTCGAAATTCTTCCAGCGCAACATTCCTAAAAATAGCCTGGCGTATTCGATCAAGGCCTCTACGAAAATAGCTTTTGGCCCTCCTACCATGAGCCTTTATGGGTATCTTCCATTCGAAAACCTCGCGTTTTGAGGCATTCAAACATTGTTTCAATCTCCCAGCGCCTCCTATAAAGAAATAGGGCATTGTGGAAAATAACATTGGATACAACGATCATGGGTTCCTTAGCTCCTTATCTTTTTCTCGATCGAAACATACAGAGGGAACACCCATAGAGTGATTGGTCGATGCAGAATTTTTTTACGACCTAATCCTTTGCATAGTGTATCAATTCGTGCCACCCCCTCTTCTTGGATACCTTCAGCCTTAAAACACCTTTTTACCCTGATGATAAATGGAATT
>JAAKFS010000022.1 GCA_011064965.1 Chlamydiota bacterium | reverse complement strand
ATGAAATGATGGATCAAAGAAAATCAGCTTAGACCCAGTGGGCGGAGATGAGCTTGCTCGTTAAGCTGCGAGATTAAATGGGGTTATGCAACACACCTGGGTAAGAGGAAAAGGCTCTTCTAGAGCCTGCTCGGTTTCTTCGCAAAAAATTTCTTCGAGAGAGAGGGTGTTTCCAATATTGAGCACAGTGAGGAAGATGAGAAGGAAACAGGAGATTTTTGACATAGTCTCTCAGGAATAAGTGGAAATTTTAATCACAGTGAATTTTCCAGACAAGCTTGGTTTTTTTTTGCGATCTGCTCATAATAGGTCATATGCAATTAATTCTCTTGTTTTCTCTCTTTTTTCTTCAAGCAGCCGCCCCAAACGCGCAGACAGGGGCTAAGAAACTCACTCTGGAAAAAGTAAAGGGAATAGAAGCTGCCGCTGCCACATCTGCTCGCAGTGTGATGATCATCGATCCTAAGGACAGAGCTGCTGACTACATGAAGGCCTTCCAGTTGCTCAAAACAGAGAAATCGACAGCCAAGGTCTATTTTACAATTGCAGGAGGCGTCGAGATCTCCAATGTGATCGAGATGACTGCAATGCCCGGCGGGACTATGGTCTTGTTCCGATATAGCACGCCTCAAGGGGTGAAATTCCAAGCGGTCGAGATTGAAGATATCCTCGGCATCCACCATCTATAGTTATGCATCTTCTGCGCCTTAAAAATGTTCCCATTTTTGAGCAGCTCCAACTTGAGGAAGCTCTCCTGCGTCTCGATGAGAGGGATATCTGTATAGTCAATGAGGGATCCCCTCCCGCCATTGTGATGGGGATTTCGGGACAAGCTTCTGCGCTGATCGATGAGGAGAAACTCAGTGACGATCCCATCCCTGTCATCAAGCGCTTTAGCGGCGGAGGTACTGTCGTTGTTGATGAAGAGACCCTCTTCATCTCTTTTCTCTGCCAGAGCGATTCTCATCCCTTTGCTCCCTATCCTGAACCGATCATGCGCTGGACTGAAGAGATCTACAAGGAGGCATTTGCCCTTCCCAATTTTCAGCTAAAGGAAAATGACTATGTGATTGGAGAGAAGAAATGCGGCGGGAATGCCCAGTACTTGCGGAAACAGAGGTGGCTTCATCACTCGACGTTTCTCTGGGATTACAAAAAGAGTCGGATGGATCTTCTGCTTCATCCAAAAAGAACACCGAAGTATCGGGAGAAGCGCTCACATGAAGAGTTCATTACGAGGCTTTCCGAGCACCTTCCAAGTAAAGAGGAGTTCATTCAGCGGTTTCTAGAAGTGCTCGATAGACGTCATCCACTCACTGAGCTATCTCTTGATGCTGCCCTTTCTCTTTTGGACCAGCCCCACAGACAAAGCACAGTGAAAGTTCCTGTAGAATCACTCCTTTGAGTCTGCCGGGTTGAGGAGATCGCGAATCGCCTGGCCTGCTACTTTTCTTCCCATTAGGGAGATCGACTCGGTGAGAGGGATATCTTTTGGACAAACCTGGACACAGTTTTGCGCGTTGCCGCAGTCGGTGATGCCCCCCTCTCCCATGAGGGCATGGAGGCGATCGCTAGCTGAGTGTTTTCCGGTCGGGTGAGCGTTGAATAGGCGAACCTGCGAGATTGGAGCAGGGCCAATAAAATTGGAGCGGGGATTGATTTGCGGGCAAGCCTCTGTGCAACAACCACAGGTAATGCAAGTGGAAAGGATGTAACGCTCTTCTTGGATTTTGGGATCTACTTTCGGACCAAACCCCCGGTCGAGGGCATCATCGACCTCTACCCAGGCGTGGATTTTTTTTAGGTTCTCAAACATATTGCCTCGGTCGACAACGAGATCTTTGACGAGAGGGAATTTCGTGAAAGGAGCAAGGGTGATCACGTTGCTCCCCGTAGCCTTTAAGACTTTTTCAACAAGGATGACGCACGCTTGGACAGGGCGGCCATTGACGAGCATCGAGCAGGAGCCACAAACGACCTCGAGGCACCCTTGTTCCCACGCGGGGGGAGTGACCTTTTCTCCTTTTTTATTCACCGGATTTTTTTGCACGTCCATAAGAGCTGCGGTGATATTGAGATAGGGCCTCTGCTCCAGCTCAAATTCCTCCCAGTACTGATTGTCCGGTGTGCCGCGGTAAATCTTTAGGGTGTATGTTTGACTCATAGTTCCTCCATAGCAGACGGGAGATCAAATTGGCAATTTGATATTTTCAGGAATATTTTCCAGTTTGGGTTTCACTCTTTTCGCATGGGCATAGTCGCGCATGATGGGTTTCAGGTGTCGCAAGTCGACTGAGGTATAGGTGATCTCGGGTTCTTCGGGACTATATGTCGCAATGGTGTGCTTGAGCCAGTTTTCATCGTCTCGCTTGGGAAAATCGGGTTTGTAGTGGGAACCGCGGAATTCATTGCGTAAGAGAGCTCCTTTCGTGATGACAAGGGCAAGCTCAATCATGTATCGGAACTGGTTGGCAAAGACATACGTCTGGTTCATCAGCATTCCCCGATCATCGAGAGAGATCTCCTTATACCGTTCGCGGATCTCTTTGATTTTCTCTAACACTTTTTCCAGGTCGTGATTGTCCCGTTTTACAGTCACAAAGCGGATCATGTAATCAGCTAGCTCATCGTGGAGCTTATGGACGTTCTCTTTGCCGCTGCGACTGAGCAGGTCCTGCTTGAAATCCTCTTCATAAGCAAGGGCATCGGCAAAGCATTTTTCTGGAGTTTCTTCATAGCCGGTTTCCAGCGTCTCTAAGTATCTGGGCACTTCCTCACCTACAACAAGACCAGCGAAGATGCAGGCAACGAGAGAGTTTGCTCCCAAGCGATTGGCTCCATGATACTCAAACTCGCACTCCCCAATGACAAAGCACCCCTCGATGTTGGTCATCTGGCGAAAACGGCTCAGCCGATCGGGATCATCGGCAGCGGGCCAGTCACACCAAGCACCCCCCATCGAATAGTGGACCGCAGGGAAAATTTTCATCGGCACTTCGCGAGGGTCTTCTCCTGTGAATTTTCGGTAGATGTCGAGAACCGACTCAAGCTTATGGAGAGCCTCCTCTGGTAAATGGGTCACGTCGAGGTAGACCTGCATTTTGCCGTCAATCCCGAGGCCCATTTCGCAGACGCGCAGGACCTCGCGCGCCCCGATATCGCGGGGAACGAGGTTGCCGAAGGCCGGGTAGAGCTCTTCGAGGAAGTACCAAGGTTTTCCCGTCTCGCCGCAAGGGATCTCTTTTCCCTCTGCAGTAGTGATCGTCTTCGAAGAATCGCCGTAAACCCAAACACGTCCTCCTTCCCCTCTCACAGATTCAGAAATGAGACGGAGCTTATCGGCTCCTGGGATTGCCGTTGGGTGGATCTGTATGAACTCACCATTGGCATACGTCATCCCTTGCATATAGAGGCGTCCCATCGCAGCGCCGGTGCAGAATGTGGAATTAGTCGAGTACTTGAAGATGAGACCGGGACCGCCGGTACCGAAGATAACAGCATCGGCTTTCATCACCTCGAGATTCATATTCACCAGGTCCATCAGGACGATTCCACGCGTGCGCCCCTCGTCATCAATGACAAGTCGCATGAACTCGTGATGTTCGAATTTTTCCACTAGCCCTTTCACCTCGTAGCGGCGCACTTGCTCATCGAGGGCATAAAGAAGTTGCTGTCCTGTGGAGGCTCCACAAAAAGCAGTCCGGTGGTAGAGAGTCCCTCCAAAACGGCGGACATCGACGTTCCCCTCTGTGGTTCGATTGAAGGGGCAGCCAAGACGGTCCATTAAACGGATGATCCCTGGAGCTGCGAGTGCCATCTCAATGACAGGGGGCTGGTCAACAAGGAAATCCCCTCCTTTGATCGTATCGTAAGCATGAACGGTAGGAGAGTCATCCTCGTCTTTCATATTAAGAGCGGCATTGATCCCCCCTTGCGCACAGACCGAATGGGAACGCTTCACATGGGTCACGGAGATGAGCTTGACGTGGCAACCACCCTCAGCGAGCTTCATCGCTGCGGATAGGCCTGCGAGCCCTCCACCGACGACAATGACTTCCTTTTTCTTTTTTGCCATCCTTCTCTCTTACGTTTTCAGATTTAAAAAGTAGGTTCCCCATACGGCAGCAAGCCCCAAAAAGGCGAGGAGAATCATCAAACCGATCGTTATTTTGCGCACACCTGCCTGTGCAGATACTTTGACAACCCATCCCCAGGTGAGCATCGAGGTCCATAGGCCTTGAAACGCATGGAAGCATGCGGACAGAACGAAGACCGTATACACCGCCACCCAGATAGGATTCTTAAAGGTATTTCTGACCGTCAGAAGCGATGCTGTTCCAAAGTTCGTTGCTGCAGCCACCACCTCGCCCATCTCTAAGTGCACACTCGAGAGAGCTCGGTAGAGTTTTTGCTTTTCTTCGGCGCATTGTGCTGACTCGAGAATTTTTGCATTTTGGCTGCTGTAGCGGGTCTCCTCTTTTGCGCGGATCTCACTTGCAACTTTAGACAGAGCCTGCTCGCTACGCGAAGAGCGGCTCTCTCGAGCCATCTCATCGAGATCTCCCTTATCGTAAAGCTTGACATCGAGCCGCTGAGCGACCGTGTAGAGGCCTGGGTCCATCTGCACTTTCACAAAATAGGTGGGAGTTAGCGTTCCCGTATTGACTCCATCAGGGTAGTCGATGAAACGGAACTTCGCAACGTGAACAACTAATAGAACAAGGAGGATCCACGAAGTGATTCTCTGCCAGGTATAGGCTCTGTTCCGCCCATATTTCATGTGGGGTTTGCGATCTCCCCCCTTCTGCGAGTTGGGCTTCGCAGTTAAGGCATACTTGATCCCCCAAATCCCATGAATCAAGATGGGGACGCCAAGTAGAGTCACCTCAAGTACAGTCAAGTAAGGGAGGTTATGGAGCCAGTTGACCATCCGCACAAATCCCTCACCACTGTCTCCAATAAGAAGAGCCGCTTGAGAATTTGTAAGTAAATGCTCAATTAAAAAGAGAACCAGCCACAGTCCGGTTAGGGAGTGGAGGCGCCGCCAGATAAAAGCTTTGGGTAGGTTATCAATTCTCGATCCCATAGATACCTCAAAATATCATCCGAGGTTATACGATACATCGATCTATTTCAAAACAAAAAATTTAGAGATATTTTCCACTGTCGCTTTTTCGACCTCTTGCATGGAAACTCCTTTGAGCTCTGCGATCCTTTGCACCGTCTCCACCATATAGGCCGGCTCGTTCTTCTTTCCCCTCTTCCCTTGCGGAGCCAAATAGGGGCTATCTGTCTCAACAAACAGCCGATCTAAGGGGACATACTGCACAACTTTCCGTAAACCTTCAGATCTCTTGAAGGTGATGATTCCAGAAAATGAGACGTACCATCCCCGATCGAGAACGCCCTTAGCTTCATCAATTGTCCCTGTAAAACAATGAAGAACAGCCTCTCCTTTATACTCAGAATCAGCCATGGAAAAAAGATCCGCAAAAGCATCACGACAATGAAAAACAAGCGGAAGAGAAACCTTCTCCGCTAAAACAAAATACCTACTGAGAAACTCCCTCTGCAATTTCTTTGGAGAGTGTTCGTAATAGTAATCGAGCCCCGTCTCTCCTATGGCAACAAGCTCACTGGCATGCTTTTCTACTAAGGGGAAAAAGGCTTCTCCATCTTTCTCGACATCATGGGGCGTAGTGGCAGCAGTGTTATAGACCTCTGAGTGGCGCCGGCCAAGTTTCAGACCTTCTTCCAATGAGGCCTGGTCGGTGCAGATATTGACCATTGCCCCTACACCAGCAGCCTTCGCCCGCTCTACAACAGCATCGACCTCTGGTAAAATCTCCGGGCTTGTTAAATGGGCATGTGAATCAATCATAACAGTGCGTCTATTCTACACATCAACTCAAATGTTTCCAGTTGGAACTAATGCTATTGCCCGTAGGGGGCTTTCTGAGCCTCCTGCTATCTTGAGAGGCAGAGCCATGAGAAAGGCTCCTTTCTTCGGAAGTTTCTCCAAATTTGTGAGATTCTCAACGATAAACTTATCTGCCCCTAGCAAACACATATGAAGAGGAAAATCGCTACCAAAGGGGTCCGGACTGAATGTGTCAATCCCAATACCTGCAACATCCCGATCTATCAGCAAATCACCTACTTCTTCGGATAACGTTGGAAAAACCGGGTGTTTTTCTGTCCCCCAGTATTTTTCAGGCGTCTTCCAATAGCGGCTCCATCCAGTGTGTGCTATGACAACGCTATCCTTTGGGATTTTTCCATGCGTTTTTTCATACTGCTCAAAATCTCCCAGCCTCACTTGCGCATTGGGATGGAGTTCTTCTGACATGTCAATCACACAAATCGGCGAACACAACTCCTCTAAAGTCAGCTGATCCACATCTCTTCCGTTAGGAATGAAATGAGAGGGAGCATCGATATGTGTACCGGCGCTAGCAAAACACTTATATTCAAAGACGCGCACGCCATTCTCGTAGTCCACAAGGATTTCACTTTGAAATCCACATTCTCTCGTCCAAGTGGGAATTTCTTTATCCAATGTATGCGTCAAATCTACTAATTTGAAGTCTCTAAGAGCAGTCATGGCCTCTATCCTCTCAATTTGAGTGATCATTCATCGCAGCAATGATACCCGACTTCATATATCAAGACAAAAAATACTAAACGGTAGTGGAATGCCATCTAGTGACACTAAACGGTAATAGAGGTTACATCTAGTACGGAAATCGTCCTTGCGGGTAAATCCTTTAATGCTGAAAAATCCATAAGCTTGATGAGAGTTTTTTGCCAATAAACCCTTAAAAAGAGTCTAATGATTTCAAAATTGAGGATCTAAAACTTGAACGACATCCCTCTAAAAAAAGACTGGAAGTACTACTTAGGCATCACCTTTTTGGTCTTAAGCCTAGTTCTTCCCCTATGCGGATTTCTCGTCCCCTTTTTTGATCTTCCCATTGCTCTGAAGGGAGTGCTCATCGCCATGCTCTCCATTGGAGGGCCTGAAATAATGGTCATATTAGCAGCTGTCTGCTTGGGGAAAAAGTACATCGTCTATATCAAGAACAAAATCCGAAATTTCTTTCGCCTTAAGAAACCGCCGAAGCCGGTCTCTAAGAGGCGCTATTATTTTGGGATTGTTGTGATGCTCTGTAGTGCAATCCCCTTATATATGGCGGCTTATTTCCCCAATGCTTTGCCAGTAGATGAGACGAGGCGCTTTTTGCTCACGGTTTCCGGAGACCTCACTTTCGTTCTCAGTTTCTTTATTTTAGGGGCGAATTTTTGGGAAAAATTCAAACGACTTTTCGTCTGGGATGGGGACCGCTAAATGCAAATTTCCAAATTTTTCTCCAAATGCAAGACTCTTTTCCATCACCTTAAGGGAGACAAAGAAAAACAAGCTCATCGCTTCCTCCAAGAAGCACTAGGCCATTATGAGAATGGCCGGTATGTTCAAACAGGTGAAGTAGCCCGGGCAGGCTTGCAATATGCAAGTGATAACAATGAGCTCGCAGCTAGACTTTATGCCCTTCTCGCTACCTCTGAGAACCAGAGCAGCAATCATGCAGCTGCATCTAATGCTGCTACTAGTGGTTTAAGTCTTTCTATTTCAGATGAGGATCTCCTCGCATGGCTCTATTTTGCAAAGGCTCGTGCAGAGAGGCTGCTCGGTCATTATGCATCTGCCCACGAAGCAGCTGAGGCGGGCCTCGATGCGCATTCGAGTAATGAGGCCAGAGTCTCTTCTCTTTTCTATGAGCTTGCTCACTCTTCGAGGATGCTTGGGCGTCATGACAAAGCAAGGGAGGCTGCCGAAAAGGCCCTCGCACTTCCCCAAGAAAATAACGAACTCAGAGCATGGCTCTACTACGAACATGCGCATGCTCTGCGAGAGATCGGAAAATCTGAAGAAGCAAAAGAAGCAGCTGGAATGGGACTGCTCTTGGCTCATAACAATCAGGAGCTCAAAGCTTGGCTTTATTTTGAGCTGGCCCATACCTTCCGGCTCATAGGGCATTACGCCCGCGCAGAGGCGGGAGCGGCTTCTGGACTTAGCCTAGTGCAAGGGAATCAAGAATTAAAGGGGAGGCTACTCTATGAACAAGCAGTGGCACTGCGATTGCTCGAGCAATACGAGGAAGCAGAAGAGTGTGCGAGTAGTGGTTTAGAGATCGAAGGGATCAATGAAGAGCGCAAGTCCTGGTTTTATTATGAACGGGCACACAATTTTCGCATGTTGGGGCAGCACAGAGGGGCAAGAGAAGCTGCTAAGGCAGGGCTTCAACCTAACATTTCCCCGTTTCTAAGAGCATGGCTTTATTATGCACTGGCTCATAGCTCTCGACTGCTCGAACTGTACGAAGAGGCAGAAGAAGCATCAAGTGCAGGAGTTAAACTCGATCATTCCGATCTGGAGCTCAAAGCCTGGCTCTGTTATGAGCTTGCAAGCGCCTCGAGGATCTTAGGAAACAAGGAACAAACCATTGGGGCTGCACAGAAAGGGCTCCTTCTTGAGCAAAAGAATGGCCAGCTAAAAGAGTGGCTCTCTATCGAGCTTTTTGAGGCCCAGAAAAAATAATATATTTTTCTTTTTGCTACAAAAGACTCTCATCTGCAAGATACAGCCAATGCGCCTGTGTATTCTCTTTATCTTAATTTGCTCTTGTCTAGTTGGAAGCCCGCCAAAGGTGGTGGTCTTCGACTACGGCGGTGTCATCGCGAAGGTAGACCGCCGTCCCATGCTTGAGTTCCTCTCAGAGCATTTGGGGCTCTCCTATAAGAAAGTCAAAAAGGATTTCGCCTCGGATAAGCTCTATCAATCTCTAGAAAAGCCTTTGGCTTTCTGGGAGGAGTATAGCAAAGAGTCACTCCCTTCAGATTGGCTCGAGCAGTTAGATCACCAAAAAGATCTCATTGTGAAAGAGGTCCCAGGCATGAGGGAGCTGATCGAGAAGTTAAAGAGTCAAGATATTCAGGTTGTCCTCCTTTCGAACACGAAGTTCCACCGGGCCCGTTTCATCGAAAGGCATGGAGGCTATGATCTCTTTGATCCTATTTTACTCTCTTGCCACCTTGGCATGAAAAAGCCCGACCCAAAGATCTACTCTACTCTTTTGCGCACGATTGGTCATCCGGCTGAGGAGTGTCTGTTCATCGACAACCGAAAACGCAATGTCTCTGCAGGTGAAGACTCAGGGATCGATAGCATTGTTTTTGAGTCCCTCAAGCAGCTGATCGAGGAGCTAGAAAAGCGAGAGATCGCCTTAGATGATTATTCGTAAATGAGGTATTTTTTTCGTTTCACGCAAAAGGCGTTCCGCTCTTTTTTGTCGTAGTCGATCAGTTTCCAAGCGACGTACTTTTCACTTTTAAGAATCTCGAGCATCTCCCCATTCCCGTTGACTTTGCAAAAGGAGCTCGCATCATTTGCACTGAATTTCGCGAGTTTGGAGCGGAATTGTATGGGATAGAGAGACTTTAAAAGACCGATCAGCATGTACTGCACGGACAATGGGCGATAGGTTTTGGTGTCAGTGATCACAATTTTCACTCCCTCGCAAAGCTTCCCCTCGAACTTTCCGTAGAAAGGACGATAGTTGAAGGGGATGAATTTCACACCCGGGAGATGTTGGGCATTCAATTTGATGGCAAGCTCTTCTCCATCGATCCATGGAGCACCAACAACCTTGAAGGGAAGTGTGTAGCCAATCCCAATGCTAACAACACCGAGAGCTCCCAAAATGCCGGTCGAAGCATAGTAAAATGGAGTATCGGCCTCTGGAATGTAGGGACTGGTCGGCACCCAAGCAAGGCCTGTCTCCTGATAAGTCATCGATCGCTGCCACCCACTCATCGGAACGATGCGAAGAGCGCATCCAACCTTGTACTCCTCATTGAAGTAACGGGCTAGCTCCCCGACGGTCATCCCGTGGCAGTAGGGAACATTGACATAGCCGAGAAATGAGCGCCATTTCTCTTTGAGCATGGGGCCATCGACAATGAGCCCTCCCATGGGATTGGGTCGGTCGAGAACAATGACCGGAATTTTTTGTTTCGCCGCCTCTTCCATTGCATAGAAGAGGGTCGAGATATAGGTATAAGAACGGCATCCAATCTCTTGGATGTCGTAGACGAGAACATCAATTCCTTTAAGCATCTCAGGCGTAGGGCGCCTCGTCTCCCCGTGAAGGCTATAGATCCGCAGTCCATTCTTATCTATGCTGTGGGAAATCTTTTCACTTGCTCTGGCAGAGCCTTCTATCCCATGCTCTGGAGAGAAGAGGGCCACGAGTTGGCATTTTTCTTTCAGGAGCTCTGCTGTAGGTCTCAGCTGGCTGTCGATCCCTGTGTGGTTTGTGATGAGGCCCACTCGCTGCTTTTTGACAAGAACGGAAAAGCGCTGCTCGAAAAATCGATCCACCCCAAGTTTGACGGGTCCACACCAGAGAACGGTAGGAAGAAAAAGAATCAGCAAAATGAATTTCATAGATACAATCCTACTTCTGCTAGAGATTCGATTGCAAAGGTTTTATTCACCACTTGACCATCGTCACAGGGCAATCGTTTGAAGAATTTACTTGACTTGGTAAACGGTTTTTGAAACTTTGTACACCTTCTTTAGAAGGTGCTACAATGTCTACAAAAATCAAAGAGTCAAGTCATGCAATTTTTTTCCGTTCTCCCTGATCCTCGGCAAACCCAAGAATCAACTCTATCCCATATCTGATCTGATAAGCACAGCAGTTTTTGCCATTCTTTGTGGCTATTAGTTGGGAAGATGTCAACCTTTGGACTCAAGAGGGAAGTCTCTAATGGCTTCAATTTGAACTCAGGTGAATACGTCTTGCGAATTCGTGCCATTTTTACCTCCATTATCTTGGGGGAGGTTATAAGTTTAGACACTGATCGGAATTTCTGGGACCATACCATAATGGATTTTTTTCAAACCAGGTTGTAAGCAACTACTCCAAATCGAATAACTCCTTCCGATCTGAAATTGAGGCTTCTCCTGCATCTTGTGAGAGAGAAACTTCTGTTGCTTCGGCGATCACTCCCATGTGACGCTCCAATGCATTGAGCCTTGCATCATGCTCAC
>JAAKFS010000021.1 GCA_011064965.1 Chlamydiota bacterium | reverse complement strand
AGGAGAGCCTTCTTCACTGTTGGAAGCCCTTTTTAAAGGGTGGTTCACCTTCATCAAGAGCTATTTTTTTAAGAGGGGCTTTCTCTATGGAAAAGAGGGATTCATCATCTCTCTTTACAACGCCCATACTACTTACTACAAGTACTTGAAACTTTCAGAAGAGGAAGGCAAATGATCAGAATGGCAATGTTAATAAAGAAAAGTCTTTTCTAAGCTGATTCCAAATCTACATCAATATTGAGTGAAAGAGTGAAAGTTTTTTCTCTTTTACGTTGTGCCAATAGATGAGGGCTCGTTTGGATAAATGTAGCCCGAAACTCTTTGTCTTTAACGTGAAGCTGATCTAGAAGATATAATCGAACATAAATATCTGCAGAAATTGGAAAACTTACTTTTCCACTTTCCCATTTCAAAATTGCAACATGGCTGATACCAAAAAGCTTTCCAAATTCTGTAGTTGTCATTTGAAGAAATTTTCGGATAAATCGTATTTCTGCTCCACTGAGAGGAACAGGTTTATGAATAAGAAGACGTAATATGGCTTTTTCTAGAGCTTCAAAATCTACATCAATCACCCATTCCCCAATTACTTTTCTCATTGGGACATTAATGAGTTTTATTGGGAATCCAAATGCTTCATAGATAAATGTTTCTTTTTTTGTTTTCTTCATAATTTTCTTAATCCAGTTTAATTATAGTAATAATGATAATTTCTTCTACAATTGCCACTATTACTCTCACCTCTTGATTATCCTTTGTTTTCCCTCGAATCGCATATTTCCAAGTTTGATTAGGCTCATCAAAAATCGTCTTTCTCTTTTCGTGAAAGCCATTTTTTAGAATATGTATAGCATCCTGTGGGGAAATGGACCTCTCCTTTCTCCTTGTGATCGCATGCTTGCTAAACCTAAAAAACCCCTCTTCAACAAGCCTCTTTATAACATCGAGAAGGTTTTCTATTTTGGGCGGCCGCTGTCGTTTCAAATTCCTGCTCCAGATATCCATATTGTAACATAGTTACAATTCTCATGGAAGGGAATTTCTTATCCAGTTCACTTTGAAGGATATATGATTTATTTTTTTGCCTTTCGGATCCTTGGGAACAATGATTCTAGAAATTTTATTTTCTATTGAGGAGGAAGCCTATCTATAGGGAATCTCTTGCTATGACAGATATTTTTTAATGCTTTTTTCAACAAATTATTTGGCAGGAATTGTGGAAAGTAAGGAACTGTGATTTTTTGGATAAGATGCAGGCCTATTCCTCTCCAAAGTCTATCTCGAGAACTTTTCCTTTGAGTCATTCAAAACAACTGCTGGAATCAATCGACTGGCGCATCGAGGATTTGCCCATTGCACTACAACCATCGGCAAGCTGAAAAAATCGGGTCTACGTAACACATCTAAATCCCAGCTCTGCATTTTTTATCCTTTCTTAAACGAATATGTCCCAATGTTATCACCTCAGCATAATTGAGAATAAAAAAGCATGATACGAAAAGCGAGAATTAGCGCAAGCTGCGGATGAGTAATCCGCTGTATTTCGCTTCGAAATAACACTTCCTAAGATGATATGAATTGCTTTTCAAGTTCTCGTATTTTAAAATGTCAGGGATAATGTCAGGATTAGAGAAAAAGTTACTCTTTTCTGTAGAGAGATTTTACGAAAAAGACTTTACACCGAGAGCTTTCAATAGATATGGATGATCCCGCCCTGCTTTCTTCAGACTCTTCTCCTAATTCAGAAAATCAACCGATACATTTTCAGGGAAATTTTTGATGTGCTGCCTCTGACGATAGTGTATGTAATTTAATCTTCTGAATAATCGCAGCTTTCGTGTATCCAAAACGTTCAGCCAAATCATTTGGAGATCCTGATTCTCCGAAGGAATCTAATGCAATTGCCAATCCTTCAGATCCGATATATTTGTGCCATCCTTGATCAATTCCTGCTTCAATGCTGACCTTAATTTTTCCCTGTAAGAGGGATTGCTTGTAGGATACAGGTTGTTGTTCAAATAGTTCCCATGAAGGCATCGAGATCACTCGAGTGTGTTCTCCCAATTCTTCTGCTACCTCCAGAGCAAGGCACACTTCTGATCCTGTAGCAATAATCAGGCATTCAACAGATAGGCTGGACTCTTTTTTTATGATATAAGCTCCTTTGCTTAATCCCTCTGAAAAAGAATGGACAGAAAGGGTGGAAAGAGGTTGTCTTGATAAAATAATCGCAGTGGGGCCTTGATAGTGGAGAGCCACGATCCATGCCATCTTTACTTCGTGGGCGTCAGCGGGTCGTACGACCAACAACCCTGGAATTGCGCGAAGGGAGGCTAATTGTTCTATAGGTTGATGAGTAGGGCCATCGTGCCCTATAAAAATTGAATCATGAGTTAATTGATAAATTACTCGTAGCTTCATGAGAGCAGCCATTCTGATGGCGCTTCTCATGTAATCCACAAAAGAGAGAAAAGTTCCAATAAAAGGGATGATAGAATCCGTTTGAGCCATCCCAGAAGCCATAGATGCCATGGCAAATTCTCTAATACCGTACTTTATATTTCTTGGTCCAAACTGATTGCGCCTTACAAAATCCTCATCATCTAGATAAGTACCATCGGAAGATGATAGATCAGCAGAGCCTCCGATGAGTGCAGGGACATGTCCTTTTAATGTTTGAAGAACTCTATGAGAAGCCCATCTACCAGCAATGGGAGAGGGAATATTGAGTCCTTGTAGAATCTCTTCTAAATTCTGAGGAATTTCTACTGAAACTGGTGCAGAACCTTTGGATTGGCGACTTCGAAAAAATGTATAGATATCTGGGTCTACATAAAAGGGTGTTTCGGAAAGTCCTAATGCTTTTTTTGTTAACAGTGTTTCTCCAGTCCCTAGTGGACTTCCATGAGCTAGTGGAGTTTTTGCCTTGTTCGGAGATCCATAGCCGATTTGCGTGTTTGCAATAATGAGGACAGGCTTTTCTTGCGATATTCTCAAAGGGGCAATGGCTTTACGAATTTCATCTATATCGTGCCCATTGATTTCCAAAACTTCCCAATTTTGCGATTGAAATCGAAGAAAAACATCCTCGGAGAAGGTTTCATTGACATATCCATCAAGAGTAGTCTGATTGCTGTCGTATATCAGAATCAAATTGTTGAGATTTAAGTGTCCAGCTAAGGAACAAGCTTCATAGGACACTCCTTCCATAAGATCGCCATCTCCAGCTAGAATAATGACCTTTGAGTTTAAGCCTATTTTTTTTAAAGCGAGAGCTTGTCCAACAGCAAACCCAATTCCTTGCCCATCTAATCCAGTTGTGGCTTCAACGCCTTTTGTTTTCGTTACATCCGGATGACTGGGCGTATTTGAATCAATTTGTCTATATCGTTTGATGTCTTCAATCGAAATGGGAAACCCGGCTAAATGCAAACAACTATAAAGCCAAAGAGAGCCATGCCCAGCTGAAAGGATCAAACGATCTCGCTCAGGCCACTTAGGGAAGTCTGCATCAAAATTAAGAAACTCTCCAAATAAATATGCTCCGATTTCAGCGCATCCCATTGGGAGGCCAGGATGTCCTGAGCCTGCTTTTTCTACTGCATCTATTGTGAGAAGCCGAATTGTATTAGCAATTTTTTGTAAGATCATAACTGGCTTTTATCCGGATCAAGTTATGGGGGTATAATCTCAGCCAAAATTGGCACCCCTTGATGTTTTAAAGGGGAAATATATCACAAATCCAAATTTAAGATGAAATCCTGACAAAATTCTGACATACTTCACATTTAACAAAATTTTGGACAGGAAATTAGGGAGGTAAAAGGGCTAGCTTATAGGGAGAAATAGCCTAGCGGTAGTCGGACTTTGGGCCGGTTTGCGCCGCGTAAGGGCGCTTCATTTCGAGTCCCGAACGCGGGGCCAAACTGTTGGCTTGCTCTACCACCATTAGCGGTAGTCGGACTCGAACCAACGACATGCGGATTATGATTCCGCTGCTCTAACCAGCTGAGCTATACCGCCACAAAAATAGCGGGGAGAGGATTCGAACCTCTGACCTTTGGGTTATGAGCCCAACGAGCTAACCGCTGCTCCACCCCGCGACAAAAGCGAAGCCTCAAATATACTGGAGAGGAAAATATAACTCAAGGAAGGTGTTTTTCTAAGGCTTTCCATGTCTTGTTTAGACTTTCTTCCCCAATGCTCGCCAATTGAGCGGCATTCTCAGATAGAACTTCTCGGTTTTGAAGAACTTCTTTCACAGTCTGCCCAAGGGTTTGCAGGGAGGTCTCTTTTCCAGCTTTAGCATCTAAGACAAGGGTTTTCAGCTCTTTTTGCGACTGCATGTGGGGACCGAAGAGGACTGGAATCTTTGCTTGGATCGGCTCGAAGACATTGTGTCCCCCGATCCCTGGCAGGAAACTCCCCCCGACAATGGCAAGCTCACTGAGCTGATAGCAGACGGGAAGAATGCCCATCCGATCGACAAGTATCACATTTTTTTGGTTTAGGCGATTCAGAAGCTTCTTGACGATAGGAAATCTCTCTGGATGGCGAGGAACAAGAAGAATTTTATAATCAGAAAATTCTCTTAGCTGCTCGATGATCTCCTCTTCTTCATTGGGGTGGGTGGACCCCACTGTCAGGACTTTATCTCCCTTTTCTATTCCAAGGGTCTTTAGCCAACTCGCTGTTTCGGATTGAGAGAGATGAATGGAGGGTGTTGCGAGTTTGAGATTTCCTGTTACGGAAAGTCTTTCTCTATCAGAGAGGAGGCTTTGGATTCTGAAGGCATATTCCTCATTTTGGGTGCAAAAGAGATCGATTTCTTTGAAAAGCTTTTTTGCTAGAAAGGGAAATCGTGAGAAGCGCCTTGCCGAAACCTCGGAGATTTTCCCACTGAGAACGACTACCTCCCCTCCCCTCTTTCGTACAGCGCGCATCGTGTGGAACCAGAGGTCTCCCTCTGAGAGGATGAGAAGACAAGGGCGAAGGCGCTTCACCAGTCTTCGAGCTGTCCAAGAAAAATCGATGGGAAGGAAGAAATAATCAGCTCCACCAGGGAGACTTTTTTGCGCCTCTTGATGTCCGGTTTCTGTTGTGGAGGAGAAAAAGAGTTCTGCGTCTGGGTAGTGTTGTTTGAGGCGCTCGACGATTGGGATCATGGCTCTGGTCTCTCCCATTGAGACCATGTGGATCCAAATGGTGCGCTCCCCTTGTTTTACCTTGGGGAGAGAAAGGCCGAGCCGCTGGAGAAGACATTTCTTTGATTTCCCCTTCCAAAGCCACTTTGGAAGGGAGCATAGGACGCCGAGAAGAAGAGTGAGATTATAGAGAAATGAAAGAATCACTTCTCTACCACTATGTTGAGGAGCTTATTAGGAACAAACACCACTTTTTTGATCTCTCCATCAATGAACTTAGTGATTTTTGGCTCTGCTTGAGCAAGGGTTAGAAGCTCATCTTTACTCTGGTCTTTGGGGAGGTTCCAGCTTGCTCGGAGTTTCCCATTCACCTGGACGACATAGGTCGTGTTCTCATCGACAAGGTAGGTGGTATCAACCTTAGGAAATGGGAGGTAGGTAAGACTCTCTGTCTCTCCCATGTGTTCCCAGGCCTCCTCAGCAATATGAGGAGCGAAGGGATAGAGTGCTTGGATCACCATTTTGAGGACTTTCTTCGGGTACTGGGGCAAGGGAATGAAGTGATTGAGGAACTCCATCATCTTGGCAATTGCAGTGTTGAACTGGAGGTTTTTAATGTCTTTCTCCACCCCATGGACAAGTCTATAGCCAAGCTTAAGAGCTTCTTCATTTTCTTCTTCGGTGACTTTTTCAGAGAAGACCATCTCATAAAACCGATTGAGGAAACGCTTGCAACCATTCACCGCGTCATTGTTCCAAAGCTTTTCTTTTTCGAAAGGGGCCATGAACATCTCATACAGCCGGAGAGAATCAGCCCCATATTCTTCGATCATATCATCTGGGGTGATCCCGTTGAGTTTGGATTTTGACATCTTTTCAATCTGATGGAGAAGTTTCTGGCCTGTTCCCATCTGATAGGGGCCATCTTCTCTTTGCTCAACCTCTTCTGAGGCTACATATCCCCCATGAGGAATCTTAAAAGATTCAGAGGTGACGAGTCCCTGATTGCGGAGAGTTTGAAAGGGCTCTGGGGTGGAGACTAGATCGCAATCGTAGAGGACCTTGTGCCAAAACCGGGCATAGAGGAGGTGAAGAACCGCGTGTTCAACGCCTCCGACATACATATCGACAGGGAGCCAGTACTTCTCTTTCTCTTTATTCCAAGCTTCCTTGTCATTATGTGGATCACAAAAGCGCAGGTAGTACCAGCATGATCCCGCCCACTGAGGCATGGTGTTGGTCTCACGTGTTGCTTTCTTCCCGGTTGCTGGGTCAATGATGTTGACCCAGTCAGGGACTCTAGCAAGAGGGCTTTCCCCCGATTCTGTCGGTTTAAAATCGATCAGTTCAGGTGGACAAAGGGGAAGCTCATTGATGTCGAGAGCACGCTTCGTTCCATCTTCGAAGTGGAGAATTGGGAAGGGCTCTCCCCAATAGCGCTGGCGAGAGAAGAGCCAGTCTCGGAGTTTGTAGTTGATTGTTCTCTCCCCTTTTCCACACTCTTCGAGCCAGTCAGCAATTGCCTCCTTTGCCTCAGTGATCCCTAGGTCATCAATCGTCACATCTGAGCTGCTACTATTGATGATTGTGCCAGAAGAGACGCCTGCACAGCACTTTTTCCCTGCGAGAACATCGAGGCGATAATTCTCTGCGGTTTGTCCTTCAGGGATCAAGTCTGCATGAACCTCTAGATCGGGGTCGATCACTGCTTGGATCTCGAGGCCGAACTTCTGGGCAAACTCGAAGTCTCTTTCATCATGGCCGGGAACGCCCATGACAGCCCCTGTTCCATATCCCATAAGGACATAGTCAGCCACCCAAATAGGGATTTCTTCGCCCGTAGCTGGATTGATCGCAGAGGAACCAGTCCAGACACCAGTTTTCTCTTTTGCAAGCTCTGTGCGCTGCAAATCGCTCTTTGATGCCGCTTGTTTCTGATAAGCTGCGACTTTTGCACGCTCTGCATCCTTGGTCAGTGATTCTAGAAGGGGGTGCTCAGGAGAAATCACCATAAAAGTCACCCCAAAAAGAGTATCATGCCTGGTGGTGTAAACCGAGAGGGTTTCGCTGCTTTTTTGAAGAGGAAAATGGATTTTCACTCCTTCACTTCTTCCTATCCAGTTTCTCTGCAGCGTTTTGAGATAATCAGGCCAATCGAGCAAATCAAGATCATTGAGCAATTTTTCTGCATATGCGGTGATTTTGAGGACCCATTGCCGCAAAGGGCGCCTCTCTATCGGGTAGCCCCCCTCTTTGGAAAGACCGTTTTCCACTTCTTCATTGGCGAGCACAGTTCCGAGGGCGGGGCAGTAATTGACAAGAAGCTCAGCCTCATAAGCGAGCCCCTTCTCATAGAGCTTAGTGAAGATCCATTGAGTCCACTTGTAATATTTTGGATCACTGGTTGACATTTCCCTACTCCAGTCATAACTAAGGCCCAAAGATTTTAGCTGTCTACGGTATGTTGCGATGTTCTTTTTGGTTGTCACTTCAGGGTGCGTTCCCGTCCGAATGGCATACTGTTCGGCTGGAAGGCCAAAGCTATCCCATCCCATAGGATGAAGGACATTGAACCCCTTTTGTCTCTTATACCTAGCGAGGATATCAGTGGCTGTGTAGCCGGTCACATGACCGACGTGGAGTCCCGCACCTGATGGATAGGGAAACATATCGAGGATGTAGTATTTTGGTTTGCTGTGATCTACCTCTGTCTTAAAGATTTGCCTTGATTCCCAAATCCCTTGCCATTTCTGTTCAATTCGCCTGTGATCGTATTTTTTCACAAGAAGCCCTCTGTACGTATTTTTGTGGAAGTATAGGAAATCACCCAGATATTTTCCATATTCGATTGTCAAAAACTCCTTAAACTTTTATATTAATTAGCGAAGAGCATAAATACTAAAAGGAAAATTACATGTCAGATCTCGCAACATTCCGAAGAAATAAGATCGAATTAATTGAGTATGAATATGCTAAGGACGTTCGCAATCGAGTTCTGATGTCGCAATTCATGCCTTTAGAGATCGAAGTTCTCGAAGAGATCCTCTATAGTTCTCTGAAAACGCCTATCTCTTTGCTTGAGAGAAATTTAAATCTCTCTAACGAAGAGATTCTCCCCATACTGGAAAAACTCTCCAAGACAGAGCTTTTTACCCTGAATGCTACACATGTTCTCGTCGATAAAGAGATGAGGAAGTATTACGAGTTTCAAATTCTTAAGTTTGAAGATGACTTCAAACCTGGGATGGAATATCTACAGGGACTTCTTCGCAAAGTCCCCATCCATGTACTCCCTACTTGGTACTCGATCTCGCGCACCTCCAATAATATCTTCGACTCGATCGTCGAAAAATACTTACAGACCCCTCAGATTTTTCAACGATATCTAATGGATTTGAACCTTACAGACCCCATCCAAGCCGGGATCATGAATGAGGTCTACCAATCGCCAGATTATGAGATTGAAGCGGCTGATATGATGAAAAAGTTTGCTTTATCTCCAGAGCAATTTGAGGAGCACATGCTCTTTTTGGAATTCAGTTTTGTTGCGTGCGTTTCGTATATTAAAGAGGGAGATCGATTCAAAGGGGTGATCACTCCTTTTTACGAGTGGCAGGAATATCTCCTCCATGTCCGAAAAACAGACCCTTCACCCATCATTGATGATGACGCTATTGAAAAGATCCGAGAAAGTGATTTTGCCTTTATCGAGGCGATGAGTGTACTAGTTGCTCTCGCTCAGGAGGGACCAGTCCAACTCAATGAGACAATTGTTGTAAAATTGCAAAAAAAGTGTCCCGATCTTTCCCGAGATAATCTTGAAGTCTTAATAGAAAGACTCTGTGATCTCCATTTTGCCGAATACGATGGAGAGACTCTTTGTTGCAATAGTGATGCTGCCCATTGGCTCAATATGGATCTATCGGAAAGAGCTCTTTTTCTCTATCGAAACCCAATCAGTTGCATGAAACATCAAGGTCTTCCGGAGTACCTATTGAATGAACGGGTCATTAGGGAAGCAGAAAAGAGCCTTGTGCGGATTGAGAGTTCTGGATGGATCTCTTTGAGCGAGTTCCTCAAGGGAATTCTCATCCCATTGCGTGAAAACCAAGAAATTCTTCTGAAGAGAACAGGACGCACATGGAAATATGAACTTCCCGAATATTCTGAAGAGGAGACAAAGTTTTTCACTTCTATGCTAGAATCTTGGTTGCATGAAGCTGGAATCACCTCGATTGGTGACAATGAGGGATGTCCCTGTTTTTGTCTCACCTCTTTAGGTCAGACTTTATTCTGTTCCTAGTATAATATAGGTCTATGGCACCCAAAAAAAAAGGAAGCAAAGATCTCGTATCCAATCGGAAAGCTTTTCATGATTATGAAATTCTAGAGACCTTCGAAGCAGGTCTTGTTCTCATGGGCTCAGAAGCCAAATCTCTGCGAGCCCATAATGGAAGCTTGCAAGATGCCTATGTTCTAGTGCATGGCGGGGATCCTATTCTAAAAAATGCCTCAATTGCCCCTTATCCCCAAGCTGCGATGTTTGGACATGAAGAGAGGCGCGACCGGAGGCTCCTTCTCCACAAAAGGGAAATTGACAAACTGATCAAAGCGAGTCAAGACAAAGGGATGACCATCATTCCTCTTGGCATCTATCTCAAAAATGGATTCATCAAAATTAAGATTGCCACTGCAAAAGGAAAAAGGTCCTACGATAAGCGCTCTGCCATTAAAGAGAGAGAGACCAAGAGAGAAATAGAACGGGCAATGAAACAACACCAACAATAGCGACGTAGCACTTGCTTTTTCACAGATAGCTAGTTATGGTAGAGTCATTTTAAGAAAGCAGAGGGATCCTTATGAAACTACAAGTTAATCGCACAGATCTTACACAGCTTATTGGGAAAATTCAAAGCATTGTCCCAACAAAGCCCTCTATCCCTATTTTAGCCAACATACTTCTCGAGGCTAAGGAAGATCAACTTGTGATCGCTGCAACGGACTTGACTGTGAGCATGAAAGTCAATACTAAGGCAATTGTCGAAGAAGAGGGAGCGATCACCTTGCCTGCACGTCGTCTCTTTCAGCTCATTCGTGAGTTAACCTCTCCGCAGGTGGACATAAGAACTTCCTCACCTGAAGTGGCGATGATCAATTCGGGAGACTCTAATTTCCGGATTCAAGGAACACACAAAAGCCAATTTCCTGCATTCCCCGATCTTTCCGAAGGGTTCTCTACTCAATTCGAACCCGGCGTCCTAAAAGAGATGCTCACGCGCACCTCTTTTGCTGCAGCTAGAGATGATTCACGAGAAGTGCTCAACGGTGTTTTAATGAATCGGGCAAGCACTCATGCGACCTTCACTGGCACAGATGGAAAACTTCTCGCTCGCAACCGCGTGGCAATTGCTGAAGAGGCTTCCTCTGAAGGTTCATTTATTCTGCCTATTAAAGCTGTGGAAGAGATTGTCAAGATCCTTGATGGAGATGGAGAGGCCGTGAGCCTCATTCTGATGGATGAAAAACTCGGCCTTGAAGTGGATTCGACACTATTCATCACCAAGCTCATTTCTGGACAGTACCCCGATGTGAGTCGGGTCATCCCTCAGGAGCCTACATCTCGCGTTGTCCTTCACCGTGATGAGCTCATCACCCTTCTTCGACAGGTCTCACTTTTTACTTCAGAGAATGAGGTCTCTGCTCGTTTTGTCTTTTCTGATGGAGCTCTTCAGATTTCTGCGATGAATGGTGAACTCGGAGAAGGCAAGGTCAACATGCCAGTCAATTATACAGGACCCAATCTCGAGATCGCCTTTCACCCCCAAAGCTTTCTCGATATTCTGCGCAATAGCAAGGACGAAACGGTCAACTTTGATCTCACTGATTCCTACACTCCGTGTCTGATCACTGACTCCTCTGAGGCGGAATTCGTGATCATGCCGATGCATATTGATGATTGATGCTTAAAAAGCTCTATCTTCATCATTTCCGGAACTACACGCAGTTGACAATCCCCTTTTCCCCAGGTGTGAATTGGATCACGGGCAGAAACGGCCAGGGAAAGACCAATCTCATCGATGCGATCTCTGTGCTGAGTACAGGCCGCTCATTTCGAACGTCGCAGCTCTCACAACTCATTCAGCATGGAGAGGCTTTTTTCTATCTAGAGACCACATTCGAGCGGGAAGAGGTCTCGCAAATCCTCAAAGTCTCTTTCGATGGGGAAAATAAGAGAGTTCAGCACAATGCGACTCAATATAGCCATTTTTCTCCTCTTCTCGGTCTCATTCCCTTTGTTCTCTATGCTCCAGAGGACATTGCACTCGTTGGAGGAGCACCAGCCATTCGTCGTAGATTCTTCAATCTCCATCTCGCTCAAGTCGATCCCCTCTATCTCCATCATCTTGCTCGTTACCACAAAGCGATGCGCCAACGCAATGAGCTATTGAAGAAGAGAAGTGAAGAAGCGATAGACCCATGGGAAATGGCAATGGCGGTGAGCGGCCATTATTTGATGGAAAAAAGAAGACAATTCATTTCCGAGATGCAAAAGCCCTTTCATGAAAAAGGCCTCGCTCTTTCTGAAGGGGCTGATCACTTCCGAATTGCTTACCAATCTTCTCTCCCCTTCTCCTCTAGTGATTCGCTACTGGATCATCTGCAAAAAAATAGAAAAAAAGAACTCCATATTGGAACAACACTTGCGGGTCCCCACCGCGATGACATTCGTTTCTCAGTAGGTGGTCAGTCTGCTAAGGCTTATGCTAGTGAAGGACAGAAGCATTCGATCATTGCTTCTTTACGTCTTTCCGAGTGGGAACACTTGAAAGGACACACTTCGCTATCACCCCTCCTCTGTATCGATGACTTTGGCGCCCACCTCGATCCATTCAGACAAAAGAGACTCGAAGAGATGTTAGGGAGTGTGGGACAGACTTTTCTCACTTCGCCGACTGTCAATTCGGCAATCTTTCCAGATAAACAGGTGATTGAAATCGAAGCGGGACTGGTTACGAAAAATGCTTAAAGTAGGCGGCACCAAGAGGGAATTCCTTTTCCTCGATCCCTTTTTCTTCTCTTTTGGCTGCAAACTGATCGATCATTTTTAGAGCGAGAACTTTGCCAAGTTGAACACCCTCCTGATCAAATGAATTGATATTCCAGATGAATCCTTGGAAATCGACCTTATGCTCATAAAAAGAGAGGATCGACCCCAAAGTGAAAGGATCGAGCTTCTGCCCTAGAAGAATACGACTGGAGCGATTCCCTTCAAAAACTTTGTTGGGGTTTTTATTTTCCTGACCAGTAGCAAGCCCTATCGCCTGAGCGATCAAATTGGAGAGGAGCTTTTCTTGGCAAGATGTTCCCCTAAAAAGAAGATCTTCTCCGTACTGGCTATTTTTAAAGCCGATGAACTCAAGTGGCACGACAGACGATCCCTGATGGATGAGCTGGTAGAATGAGTGTTGCCCATTGGTCCCCGGCTCTCCCCAGATCACTGGGCCCGTTTCAAAGTCGACGTGGGTTCCCTGTTTATCGATATGCTTTCCATTTGATTCCATGTCGAGCTGCTGCAAATGGGCTGGAAAGCGGGAAAGAGGCTGAGAATAGGGAATAATGGCGCAAGTGGGCCGATTCAAAAAGTTCCGATTCCAGATCCCCAACAGAGCTGAGAGCAAAGGGAGATTCACCTTTGGGTCTTTTTCTTGTGCGAGCTTATCCATCGCACTCGCTCCCCTCAAAAAATCGAGAAAGCGGTCCATTCCAAACGCAAACGCAAGTGTGACTCCACCAACCATTGAAGTTGCAGCGTAGCGCCCACCGACATAATCCCAGATATAAAAGGATTCTAAGTAGCGACTCGGATCATCCATAGGGCTATCTTTCCCAGTCACCGCGACTAAATGATTTTGGGGATTGAGCCCAGCCTTTTTAAGCCGCTCAATGACAAAAGCCTCGTTTGTTAGAGTCTCGAGAGTGCTTCCCGATTTCGAGACAATAACGAAAAGTGTCTTGGAGAGGTCAACTCCATGGAGAATCTCCGCAGCATCATCAGGATCGACATTTGAGATGAAGTGGACTCGTCTTCCAGGCTTTTGATAGGCTTTGAGTCCTAAGTAAATAGCGCGAGGTCCCAAATCGGAACCCCCTATCCCCACCTGAACCAGATCGGTGAAACGCCCCTCAAGCCCACCTAAAAATTTCTTGAGCTTATCGCATTCTTTATAGGCGAGATCGGTTGCCTCTTTTGCTTTTGGTGCTTCCTCTTGATTTTCGAAGAAGTCGCGCATTGCAGTATGAAGAGCAGGTCTATTCTCACTCTCCACTCCCTCAATCTGATTGACGATTTCTCCGGACTGCATCGCAAGATTTTTTTCTACTGCTTTAGTCTCTTCAGCAAGGGAGAAAAGGGCTTCGAGAACTGCGTCATCAACCCGCTCAGTAGCATAAAAGAGCTTAAGGCCAAGCCCCTCTGCAATCATTTGATCGATCCGTTTGGGAGAGAGGACTCCCTTTTTTGTTAAGTCAATGGGATTTTTTGCTAAAGAAGAGAGGGTTTCAAAGGCTTTAAGCTGCGTAAATCTGGTCATATTGTAACCTATCCTTTTTCCTCACCATGGCATAATCGGCGCTAAGGAGACAAGAAATTTCCAACCTTGAGAAAAACAGGAAGGATTTGTCATAGATCGATAATCATTAATCTCGATTAATGCATTTTTGCTTTTAACTTCTGCTCTAACAGCCAAGAAACTCGTCTCAAACTCCGGGTATCAAAAATTTTTACCCCATACAGGAGTAATATTTCCCTTCCAGAAAAATCCCCCCTTCTCCTATGGTAATTCTTCACTTAGGAAGGCGCCATGCGAATACTCATCACTCTGCTCCTACTAATCTTCTCAACCCTCAGCGGCAACCAAGCTTCAACGCCTAGCGAGCTTTCTTCCCTTCAAGGTGATCCTTCAGCATTTATCTGGGACTGTGTCAATGCGATCACAGGTGATCTCGTCTTTTCTCAAGAGGATACTGCTGTCAAAGGAGCCGAGCCTCTTTTTTTCCGTAGACACTACATCAGCCGCGAGGTAAAAAATCCCAATCTTCATTGGGATCCCTACCAACATGTGAAGGCTGTCTCCGTTTACACTAACGCACTGAATCTCTTTGTCCCAGAGCCCAATGGGATCATTTTGCAATATAGCTATTCTCCCAGACTCACTAAAGAGAAGGGAAAAATCGTTCGCCTTCTAACACTTCCCCTTACTCTAAGTCCAAGTCCCGGCCAATTTGAGAAAGGGATCGTCCATCAGATGAATGATCAAAGGGGTAATTCTTATAATCCAATAGAAAATCTCCTAGAACTCGACAAAGACCGTTTC
>JAAKFS010000020.1 GCA_011064965.1 Chlamydiota bacterium | reverse complement strand
ATGAAATGATGGATCAAAGAAAATCAGCTTAGACCCAGTGGGCGGAGATGAGCTTGCTCGTTAAGCTGCGAGATTAAATGGGGTTATGCAACACACCTGCTTCAACTGGTGTAAAATGTGTTGCAAATGCAACAGCTAACAAAATTCCAAAAATTCTCATGGTTCATTCCTTGGTTGAAGAGGTTCGGCTTCCACTGTATCGCTTTTGCCTTTTTCCCATCAAATTTTTCATGCGAATCTCATAACTTAAGAGGCTTTCCTTCTCTTTCATATTGATTATATCCATGAATCAGTTCCTTCTTAAGGAAACCTTTCTAAAGAATTCTTTCCGCTTATTCAAATCAAAAGACGTATCCCACCTGTATCCGTGTCCCAATAAATTGACCTGCACAATTCACATCAAGTTTCAACAGGTAAGGTTGCAACTGGATATCCCATTTCTGAGCACAATCAACATGCCAGGTAAAAGGAAGGCTGAACTCATATCCCCAGAAATTATCCAAAAACGTAATAGGTCTCATTCTTCTATTACGCATTATGGCAAATCTGAACATGCCTTTCACATGAAAACCAATATCAAAATTTTCGAGAAATTGTTGATTTCCTCTCAATCCAACAGCAGCGTAAAACCAATTTGTCGAACGATTACCCTCATTAAACTGAGGGCGAAAGTAATACCAACCTGCACCAATAAATGGTGCAAGAGTGAACATACAGGCAATTGGACTTTGAAAAGTATAGCCAAATCGTTGCTCAAGATTGGCAATTAGAGGAGAATTCTTGAATTTTTGAGAATGGTAAGAGTTAATCGTTCGTGAGCGCTGCTGGACTTCTGATCTTCCAATGGCAAGCCCCCCATCACCCCCAAAATATAATGTCTCCGGTTTTAACCAATCATAACCAATTCTTAATCCTCCATAAAATGTATTCGATTTAATATGGAATTGCTCACCTTTATAGGAATATTCCACATCAAAATGGTCCCAAAATATATCTGGGCCTATATAGATTCTTGTGTTTCGATCTTCGCACCATTCGAAATTTGGTTGCTCTAGAGAATAGGCAAATTGAATAGTCAATAGAGCAGCAGATAAAATTGAAGTAGAAAATTTCACTGTTTTCCTCCAGCTGTTGGTTTTCATTCAAATCGAAATCAACGTTTTCTAATTTCCTGAATATTAAATCAACTAAAACAAAAAATACCGCTTTATAGAACAACAAACATAAAATTTTAACTAAGTAAAAAAAGAGGAAAGATCGCTTGAATATGCAGCTCTCCCAAATTTAATAGGACTCGCTTACCCTTAGAAATCAGGCCCTTAGAGCACTCCAAATTCACTTCGTTAAGCTATGCAGATAGTAAACAAGGAGAAGTAAAGACGTTTTGGGTCAATTACACAATTCTTGGGAAGCTGATACACTCTGGGAAAAATTTGTTGAGCTGAGGTGGACACCTTAAACCGGGGTTGATTCGGCATTCGCGTTTAATAGAAAGCTCAGAGATGGATGTCTAAATGAAAACTGGCTCCAAAACCTCAATGAAGCAAAAAGAGCGACCTCCCAACAGTCTTGGAGGATAAACACCCAATGAGCTGCTGTCTAGCTCAGGAAAAGATTCCCGTTAATTATTCCTCAAGAATTGGAACCCCTAATCACTAGTGGACCAAAGAAAGAGCAAATCCAGATTTTCCCTTGACATCCTCTTTTTTTTTTGGTAAATTCAATCACTATAAAGGAGATTTATCATGACACTATCATTAGTATTACTAGGCATTCTATTCATTCTACTTTCCAGCGCCGTATTCATCGTTCATCAGCAAACAGCTATTCTTATCGAAAGGTTCGGAAAATTTTCACGCATCGCACGGCCTGGGCTCAATTTTCGGATTCCAATCTTTGAAAAAAAAGTGGGCAGAGTGAACCTAAAAATTCAACAGCTCGATGTCAACGTTGAGACAAAGACAGAAGACAACGTCTTTGTAAAAATCGAAGTGGCTGTCCAGTACCGGGTGATGCCCACTGCAATTTTCGAGGCCTTCTACAAACTCGAGTCCCAAGAACATCAAATCCAAGCATTTGTCTTTGATGTTGTCCGTGCTAAGGTCCCAGCTATCATTCTAGATGACGTCTTCTCAAAAAAAGATGACATCGCGCATGGAGTCCGAAAAGAGCTGCAAGAGACCATGTCCACTTTCGGGTATGAGATCATCAAGACCCTTGTCACAGACATCCAGCCCAATAAAAACGTCAAAGATGCGATGAACGAGATCAACACCGCCCAAAGACTCCGCATCGCCGCTCAAGAGAAGGGAGAAGCAGAAAAAATCGTCCGAGTCAAACAGGCCGAGGCGGAAGCAGAAGCGAATATCCTTCACGGTAAGGGAATTTCCGGACAAAGGAAGGCCATCATCGAAGGCTTAAGCGAGTCTCTAGTGAATATGCAAACCCACATGCCAGAAATCGATACAGAAAAAGTGATGGACATGATCCTGCTCATCCAGTACTTCGACATGCTCCGGGAACTTGGAAGCTCTTCCAACGTCAACACCGTCTTTATCCCCCACTCTCCCGGCAACGTCGCAGATATGGCACAACAGATCCGAGAGACCATCTTCTCTGCTAAGCACATCCCGGATGGCTTTGAGAAGATCTATCCAAAAAAATCTTCCTCCTCAGCTGCAAGTTCCCGAGCTGACCACATGCGGCCATAATTTTCTGCCCCTTGGTTCTCCTCGCTAGAGTCAAGTAACCCCTAGCCCGCATCCTCTCCAGAAAGGCATCGACCACCGCCTCATCTGGAGGGGCAAAGCGGTCTCGACTCTGCGGATTATATGGGATCAGATTCACCTTCACTCTGAGCCCGCGTAAATAATGCGCCAGCTCATCGGCGCACTCCAAAGAGTCATTGATTCCCTTCATAAGAACATACTCAATCAAAATCTCCCTTCTCGGATTCTCGCAATACCGAGCCATCGCTCTCTTAAGAGCCGCCATATCCCACTGCCGGTTCACTGGCATGATCTTCCTCCGAATCGCATCATTGGGAGCATTGACAGAAACCGCCAAATGCAAAGCGGGATCGGCCCTTTCAGTGAACGCATCGATTTGATCGACAAGGCCACTTGTCGAGACCGTAATGCGAGAAGGACCAAATCCCAGCCCCGCATCCTCTGTCAGAACATCGAGCGCCCCCATCACCGCTTCAAAGTTATCAAAAGGCTCTCCCATCCCCATAAAGACGATATTGTCCACCCTCTTCTTCATCACCCTCTTAGCAATAAAGACCTGAGAGACAATTTCTCGAACAGATAATGACCGCAAAAGCCCCATCCTCCCCGTCTCACAAAACGTGCATCCCATCTTGCATCCCACCTGCGAAGAGATGCAGAGCGTACTCTTCGCCTTCATCGGAATCAAAACGGACTCGCACTCAAGAGAATCTAGCTCCACCAAAAACTTCACCGTCCCATCATCCTCAAACGCCACCCGATGCCCAGGAACAGAAAAATCCGTCAGCCGAATCATCTCTTCTAGAAGCGGCCTCGCCTGAGGCTCCACCTCGAGCCCCTCCAAACTCCCCATCTTCATCCAATGAGAATACAGTAAACGAGCATGAACCTTCCCTTTCCCCAAAAGGGAGAAAATTCTCTCGACAAAACTCTCTTGAGTATGAGATAAAATAGAAGACATTTGCACCGAACAGGACTCGAACCTGTAACCATCCGGTTCGAAGCCGGATACTCTATCCAATTGAGCTATCGGTGCAGAGGCAACCAAGAATAGCAGAAGAGATCGATTTAGAACAATGACCACAGAAAAAGCTGAAGGCCTAGTCTTACGCACTCTAGACTACAAAGACCGTCAAAAAATCATCACCCTCTTTACGCCAACCCGCGGACTCATCAGCCTGATCATCAAAGGGATCACCCGGAAAAAATCCCATCTCCTCACTCTCTCCTCACCTTTCACCCAAGGCGAATACCACTTCCATATCGGCCGCAGCGAGCTCTACACCTTCAAAGATGGAACGCCCCTTGCCACCCACCACAACCTCCGCTCCGACCTCTCCCTCATCGAGACCGCCGCCACAATGGCCAAAGCCCTCCTCCTGACCCAGCTCCCAGGCAAAAGCACCCCCGCCCTCTATGCTCTAATCCTCGCCTACCTCAAAGAGCTCCCCAACTTCAACCCCAATATCCTCTCATCTAGCTTCCACCTCAAGCTCCTCAAGCACGACGGCCTCCTCTCCCTCTCCCCTCACTGCGCTGTCTGCAACCAAAAACCAACACACCTCTTCCTCTGTGAGCCTTACTGCCAGCTCCACGCTCCCTCTCGCTCCCACCCCTTCGACGAATCCGAATGGGAGACCCTCATAACCCTCACAGAAGCCCGAAGTTTTGCTGCATTAAAAAAGCGCTCCCTTTCAGAAGCGCTTCATCAAAAAATTTCAAACCTAGTTTTAGAAAAGATCAAATGCGAAAGGGGGGACTCGAACCCCCATGAGGTCTCCCTCACTACCCCCTCAAGATAGCGCGTCTACCAATTTCGCCACTTCCGCAATAGAGGAAAAGTCATCATACTCTCCCACAAAAATCCCCGCAAGCAGAAATCCGCTAATAGATAGAGGCAACCGTCCCCGGCAAGAAATGCGCTGGTTGAACTCCAAGCACCTCCGCCATCAGCCGAGCATCTTTGATTTTGATCCACGTCCTCCTCTTCTTGATAGGAGTCGAATAGGTCTTGCCTGAAGAGTCTCTGGTGACCTGTTCAAAACAGGAAACCTTCGGCTGACTCATCCGCAAGTCAGTCTTTTTAGAATGCATTTCATTGAACTTTCTAGAGAAAGCCGTCTGGGTCTTAAAAAATTTCTGGCGAAGCCCCTTGAACAAATAGGCGCGATAGACAAACTCTTTTTTCTGTATCAGCAGAAATTTCTTTTGAATTTTTCCCGCCAAATTTTTTACCTCTTTTTTATGATTTTTTCGAAAAGTCTTGATTCTATTCGTTTTCTCGAACTTCCTAAGTCTTTGTTTATTAATATCGAATCCCGTCTGTAACTGCTCAAGAGAGGTGCAAAATAGCTTTTCCATTCGCTTTTTCATTACACCATCCATGTTCTTTAGGAGAACATACCGGAGGCAATCGTCCACTTTACTTAAGCTCTTCGTATTCCTGTTGCACATTTTATTTTGAGCCTTAAGGATCATAAGGGCAATTTGACTTTCAATTTCCTGGCTCTCTCGAATGAGAGTAAATCGAGATTGATAGACGATTTTTCGAAGAAGACCTTCGTCCTTGTGTTTAACTTGCACACCAAGCATCTCATCAAATGTTTGATCATCTTCTAAATCGATCTCCTCGAGACGTTCTTGATAAAGTTTAAGGACTGCTTTCCTTCCGTCCCCACCTTTCAATTTTCCATGCGCCTCGTTAAGAGACTGAAGATAGACCTTTTTAAATCTTTTCGTAGCCTTTCTAGGTCCATACTTTCCTGTGGCAACAGCATTGACGATCTTAATGGCTCTTTCACGAAGCATCCTATCGATATGAGTCCCATCTCTACGACTATCAGCCTTATTGATCGTTCTTTCGAGTTCCATCGTCCCATTATTCTTCGTATAGAAATGAGAATGTTTCAGATAGACAAACCCTTCCGGCAAATCACCACGATTCCTCTTATAGTCTTTCCATTCTTCTCTTGGATAAGCCATAAGACAGGGAAGCACACTCGAATGGGCCCCTTGCGTATTGTGCTCAAGCCCCTCTCCATCGAACTTTTCAGCCTTTGCTCGCCGCCCCTTTCCATACTGATCATTTGCTGCGATCCACTCATAATGAAAATCAGTCTCATAGCAGCAAATCGCCGTTAAGAAAAAAAGCTCAACAGAACGATCGACATGATCGATCACTGCCTCTCTTCGATCTTTGAGGTAAACTTTGAAATCGGCGCTGTAAAGTTTGCTTTCTTTTTTATTCAGCTTCCCTTGTCGGCGAACAATGCTTTCCCATTTCTTATCCGAAACGGAATCGGCAATATATATTTGTTTATGCCATTCTTCCTTCCGCCTCTCCTTTGCTGTTTTTTCCCCTTCTTCCCAGGGTAAAAGAGCGGTCATCTTTCGATGTACAGGCGAAAATCCAGATGTTCTTGTCATCTAAGTATCTCCTATAAATGTCAGCGGAAGGATAAGGAAATTTCATTAAAAATTCAAGACGAATTTCCTTATTGATACTACCTAAAATTGTTTAGATAAATAGGTCCGCTTTAAAGAGATCGCAAGACTCTGCTTTGGCAGAAAAAGACTAATAGCTTGAAGCAATCGTGCCAGGTAAAAAATGGCCTGGATCAACTCCAAATGCCTGAGCAATTTTTAGAGATTTTTCAATACTCAGCCATTTACGCCTCTGATTTAAGGGAGTCGCATAGGTCTTGCCTGTAGCGCCCCTTGCAGCATGCTCAATCCGTGAAACCATCGGCTGACTCATCGGCTCACCTGGAAAATTTTTCTTAAACCTTTTCGCAAATATCGCCTGCGTTACACTTAGGAATTTTGTCCGAAGATCTTTGAATAATTTTGCGCGAAATACCAACTCCGTTCGTTCTATTGTTTCAAACTGCCTTCGCAACTTCTCTGCAAGAGCATCTATAGCCTCTCCATGTTTTTCCCGAAAAGAGGTGATCCTCGCAGTCCCCTCATAACTTCTAAGTCTGCTCTCATTGAGATCAAATCCCGCCTGCAATTGAGCGAGAGAAGTACAAAATAACTTCTCCAGCCTTGTTCTCATTGTATCGTCCATCTCTTCCAAAAGAATATATCGAATGCGGTAGTCCACTCTTGGAAGACTCTTTCGATTTTTCTTCAGCATCTCATTTTGACCATCGAGAATGTCCCTGGCAATCTGACTCTCAATCGACTGGCATCCGCGAATAAAATCAAATCTCCTCTCATAGACAATGCTTCGAAGTCGATCTTCTTCTAAATGTTCAATTCGCACACCGACCATCTGGTCGAATGAAAGATCATCTACAAGATCAATATCCAGAAGACGCTCCAGATAGATCTCAAGGACAGATACCCTTAAGTCATCATCTTCCAACTTCGCGATGGCCTTTTCCAGAGACCGAATGTAAACCTCTTGAAATTTCCGTGTCGCCTCTCTAGGCCCATATTTCCCTTGAGCTACATTATTGACGATTCTGATCGCTCTCTCTCTCAGCATTTTATCGAGATGAGTCCCATCTCTTCGACAATCCGCCTGATTGATCGTTCTCTCGAGCTCGATCGTACCGTTATTTTTCGTATAATAAGGAGAATGCTTCAGCCAAATAAACCCTTCCGGTTTTTCTCCTCCATTTTCCTTATATGCTTCCCATTCCGCTCTTGGATAAGCCATCAAACACGGAAGAACGCTCGAATGTGCAGCTTGGGTATTGAACGCAACTTTTTCCTTATCGCAAGTCTTGAGCGTAGCCATCCTTCCCTTCCCATATTGATCATTTGCTGATACCCATTCAAAATGAAAGGGAGTCTTATAGCAACAAATGGAAGTTAAGAAAAAAAGCTCAACCGAACGATCCAGATGGTCTTCAATATCGACCCTATATGCATCAATATAGCTCGCCGTATCGCCATAGATCGCACTAACAACCACATCCATGGGTTCTGCCGTCTGCACGATCGCATCCAATCGGCCATCACAAATAGAATCAGCATTAAATATTTGTCGGTAGGCTTTTCTCTCTGCATCATCTCCCTGTAAAATTGGAGTTGTTTCCCTCTTCACAGAAGAAAATCCTGTTACAGCAGCCATGAGTTACCTCCTCTAGAAATTTCGCCAACAGCATACGGCATTTCCCACAAAAATTCAATATCAAGGGCATGCGATATTCATTTGGAAAAAAACTAAGACATCAAATAACATTTACCAAATCCATGAAGTCCATCCTCACCCTCTCACTACTCCTTCCTTCCCTTCTCTTTAGCATCCAAAAGAACATCATGATCCATCCAGGAGTAGAAGTTCCTTACATCCCTTGGATGACAGGATCACTTTTAGCACCAACCCCTATCAATATGAAGCCAGGGCACCCAGCTATCGAGCCCTCAATTTCAATTTTCAATACCTATGGCGAATATGACTCAAGCTGGAAGCTCAAAAGCAAGAAGAGCATCTGGGCTATCAATCCCTTAGTTGATTTCCAATTTGCTTTTACAGAAAACACCGGTCTCGAAACGATCGCCTCTTTCATCACCAGCTTTAAAGACGGAAAAAGCTCAACCTATCTCCAGGATACTATTGTTCACCTCGGATACCAAATAGCGGATGATCAAAAAGACTCATGGGTTCCAGACCTACGACTCCTTTTTCAAACCATCTTCCCTACAGGAAAATATCGCAAATTGAGTCCCTCCAAAAAGGGGATAGACTCTACCGGACAGGGCGCCTATTTTTTTGGGCCTAATCTATCACTCCAAAAACTTTTTTATCTTCCGTGCAATTTTTTTGTCTTGCACTGTAGTTTTGGCTATTTTTTCCCTACAAAAGCAAAACTTAAAGGTTTCAATACCTACGGAGGGGGCTATAAAACAAAAGGAAAACTCCGCCCAGGGCAGTCAATGGCTGCCTTCTTCTCGGGAGAATACTCCTTCAATCAACGCTGGGTTTTTGCTTATGATACTGCTTTCTTTCACCAAAGAAAAAGCTCCCATTTTCGAGGGAACCCCGGATTGACTAAAGAAAGAACTCCAGCAAAAGTGGGACTCCCATCCTCAACACAGATCAGCTTTGCTCCACAGATTGAGTATAATTTTAGCAGCAACTCTGGATTGATAATGGGCACCTGGTTCACTCTCGCGGGCCGAAACAGCAAAGCATTTGCTTCCGCCTTCCTTGCTTACCTCTATGTTTTTTAATTTTTTACTAGAAAGTTTCATCAATGAAACAGACGAAATGTTCCTTATTATTTAGACTTTCTTTATATATCAAGTTGTAAATACCTCATTTACAAAGGGAACAATTCATCTTTTAGCAGTTTTTTCAACCACGCAGCAAGAATATTTTTTCCCTACTCTTATGATTGAACTAAACCCCGGAGAACAATGAAAAAACTTAATTATTTATTGATGTTTAATTCTTGCTGGGGTATCTTATATGCATAACAAGCTGCAGCATGCAGCAAATAGGGTATATAAATGCTTACTCTTGACATGCTTAATATCCAGGGAAGCAGGGCAAAAATTAGACTCGACTTAGTCGAGTCTGTTTTTGAATTTAGGCAGATTACTACCTTTGAGAATGTTGTCATCATTGGAGCCCAACACATCCTCCCAACAACACTTTCAATGTTAGAGTCTTTCTTTGACAGGGGACTCCAACCTGACAAGGTATTCTTAATTGGAAAATGTTATTCGACTGACCTTCAGACATATTATCAACTAAGACAGCTTGGTGTATATGTGTGTCCCTCAAGTTTAACTTTCCATAAAAATGCATCCTTCGATTCATCTTATACTCAGAACACCAAATCTTTTATTGATCGAATAATTTTCAATGAAAATCTTTTAAAGAATCAACTCATTATAGTTTTAGACGATGGCGGTGAGATAATTCATTATTTAAATCACCACTCATTGAGTCATGACTATAAGATCACAGCCATAGAACAAACCACATCCGGCTTTCAGAAAAACAAAAATTTAAAACTGAATATGTGTGTGATGAATGTAGCTCGTTGTAAGGCAAAACTTAAGTTTGAATCAAAAATTGTTGTAAAAACTGCTATTCAAGCAATATACAAAAGACTTTTATTTGGTTCTATCCGTTCTGAAAATATTCTAATCGTTGGAAATGGGGCAATAGGAAATGCTCTCGCCAATGCATTAGAGGGAAAATTCAATGTATCTTTAGTGGATATTGACCCGAAAAAGTCGAAAATACCCTATGAAGAAGCTTTGAAAAACCTCTCCAGATTCGACTTAATTATTGGATGTGTGGGAAAAACAATTCTACCTCGAGAGAAAATAGAGAGCTTAAAGCCCGGCACTACATTAATCAGCTTATCATCATCCGATAGAGAATTTGAAATTGCTAAACTGAGAAGCAAATCTAACAAAATTTCCTCCTGTCATGATGATTTTGAATGCAGCAATGGGGTCAAAGTGTTAAATTGTGGTTTTCCTATAAATTTTAGCCATGAAGCTACAGAAGTCGATATTGAGGAATTTGAGCTAACTAGATCCCTTCTTTCCTTGGGTATCCTGCAAGCAATCGAGCTTCAAACAGAAAAAGGATTTTTTCCGATTAACGAAAATGATCAAGCGCAATTAATTGATCAATTCATACAGAAATACTCTGGGGATCATTATTATGGAAAACGGAAAATGCAGAATTTGCGAACAAATTACTAAATGTACCTCCTTCATAGCAAAAGACTATTTCATGGGTACAAAGGAAGAATATGAGTATTTCTTATGCTCAATTTGCGATTCTTTATCTATTAGAGACTTTTTCTGAATTAAACTAAGCAAATTATTCTCCTCAATATCAGCGCAACCATTCCCAAGAATAGCATCAAAAGACTGCCCCTATCTATCAATCCGCAGTTCTAGCTCAAGTTACTGCTTTTTCCCTACCATGCAAAAGTTCCTTCTACGATCCATCTTCGCGCTTGAAGCTCAAATCCACTTTTATCCCTTCTTCTTACCGTTTCCAGATCAACACCAAAGTTCCATATTTTTTCTTTGAAGTTCTTCCAAGTATATCTCTGAGGCTTAATCAGGAGATTCGCAGCCGAGCCAAGGAGATATGAATATTCCTCAACAGGGCCGCATAGACTAGAATCGTTACCCATGCTTTCCAGGAGATTTCAGAAGCCTGGGAATGACTATGCTATTTAAATTTTGAACGCTTAGAATAAGGAGAGGGCTTAGACGATGCAAACAGTACCTCAAGAAGCGGATTTACACAAGATTCTGGATTTGACTCTTTTATCCGGGAGCGTTTTGAAAAAAGTGTTGAAAAAGGGTGCAATATTGATAGAATGCTCTGTGATAGAGCGTCCATTGACGCCTACAATTAGTTGTTTAAACCAAACAGTTTGCACGATGAGGGCTCTCTCTAGCAATTTTTCAATAGACAGCCCTCTGAAAAATATCAGCGGCTGGTGGGTGAAAAATGTACAAAGATGAGAGAGGAGCATGGAGTATAAGAACACATTCCCTTTACAACAATAATGAACTTAAAGAAACAAGACAAAGATTATCACAGGTGAAGAAATATGATTTATATGACCGATCTATTTACTACCTAAAAAAGAAGAAAATGATATCTATTATCACAAAGATTCGGAAGGATCATGACTATAAAAAAGTCAAACATATCATAAAATACTTCGGGATATCTTTGATGCCAGTTGCAAGGGATTAATAAACCATGAATATAAAAATATTTAGATCGTTCAAAGGTTCTTTCAAGGATTTTATAAACTATGCAAAGAATCACAAAATCCTGGTTCAACCGGAAAATAGAGTCGATGGCATAATTTACACTTTGTCAGGATGGGGTCTAATTGCTCTGGGATCTGTAGCATTTCAAAATTCCATTAATGAAATCCCAAATCAGGCAAACTTTTTAATCCAATTCCTTTCAGGAACAGTTTTCCTTTTTCTGATAGGACTATTTAAAGGGATTAAATTTTTCAAAATTGAAGATTTGAGCAGTCATATTAGAAAAACGAGAGGCGACGTTCCGCATCTCAGTTCTCATGAAAGAATTGGCTTAATCATCTCCAGAAGTGTAATAGCAATTTTGGGATATGAACTTTATGCATTATCAAGGGTTTACACAACCTCGGTTGATAATTCTTCTTTATTCGGTGCTGATGCGTTGGCGTACGCGATTCTAATATCTTGTTTCATAAAAGAAAAATTTACAAAAATACAGTGGCTTGGGATTTTGATAACTTCTATAGGCATTGCAGCAATATTTTTTCTCGAGTCAATAACAATCGGCCCTCTTAATGCTCTTCCGGGTTTGCTAGAAGGATTTACTGCTTCATTTGCTCTTGCAGCCATAGTACTCGTAAATAGTGTGCTAATACAGCATGATCCTCCGCTACGGGTTGCATTTTATCAATGCTTAATCGGGTTTATTATATTCTTAATTATCAACATTTTCTTTGCTCCATCTAATTTTCATATTTTCATAAACATCCTTAATAATCCAGTCCTGTTAAGTGAATTTATTTATTCTGCAATTACTGGTCTATTATACGGAGTCGCTCTTCTTTATTTTTTTAGAGCATTTCTTTTTGCTGAACCGTTAATCATTGCTGCTCTTAGTTACTCTCTCTCCATTTTTTTTGATTTCGCTAATTTTATTATAAATAAAGAAGTTCCCTCCCTAGTAAATATTGGCATCTCAATTATAATCACCATAGGTTGTGGTATTCTCATTTATTATGAATACTCAAGCGACAGGAAAAGAATCAAACATAATTCGAATGGCGCATACTATGTGCCGAATCTCTTTGAAAAAATGCTTTCTGTTAAAGAATTCTTCAAGAATAAATCTATCGAATGGACTGAATACATGTCAGAGATGCACGAATATAATAAGTTGTTATTTGGGTTTTCCGACAGATTAGAGAACACACCTATTGATAAGATCGAAATCGGAAGAAAGAAAATCACCTTTACTATCGAAAAACCTGAGATTAAAATAATAACCGATGGTGCTTGTCGTTCGGCTCCTTTTGAAATCCTTAACTTTGGGTATTATGAAAAAGAAGAATCAATAATATATAAACTAATAAAAAATGGTGATTGCATCCTAGACATCGGCGCACATATTGGATGGTTTTCCCTTAACTTTGCTTTGAGATTTCCGAAGTCTCAAATATATTCATTTGAGCCTATATTGGATACGTTCCTTGTGCTTGAAGAAAACATTAGGCTGAATAACATTAAAAATGCACATCTTTTTAATCATGGGTTTTCTGAGACTGAGAGAATTTCTGAATATTTCTATTTTCGAGGAGGATCTGCTCTTGCATCAGAAAAAAATCTTTTAGACTATCGTAATACGGACAAGAAAAAGGTCATCCTTAAAGTTATAGACCAAGTGCTTCCCTCAATTGGGGTAAATTCAATCGACTTTCTCAAGTGTGATGTGGAGGGATCTGAATTATTTGTTCTTCGAGGTGCAAGACAATCCATTTCGCATTTCTTACCTATTATATATATTGAACTTTATGAGCCTTGGTGTAGAAAATTTCATTACTCTGCTAACGATGTAAATTTATTTTTAATTGAACTTGGGTATTCTTGTTTTTCCCTAAGAAATGGTAATTTTGTTCATGTAGATACAATCTCTGAAGAAGATGAGGGATATAATTACTTCTTCCTTCACAAAGGAAAACACAAATCCATTATAAGCAAATATGAAACACATTAGACAAACTCTTCTTTAGAGCTGTTTAATGTACTAAAAATTTTTCCGATCCCAATAATCGGTATATTCGATATCAAAATCTGAGTTATTGCATCTATCACATTCTGAGGGAACATAATTCACATACACTTCACTACAATTTGTACATCTAGCTGAAAAATTCGAAAGAATCATACCCGCTACTTGAATCTCACAACTCTCTTGGGAATTCTGCCCTTGAACCTCTGTACTTCTACCAAGACCAATGGTCAAGGATAAGAGAATAAAAAAATGACCCAACTTCATCTGTTCTCCAGAATACAAATATTAAAATTCAACCTAACCATTGTAAATTTTTTTATTTTTCTGTCAATCCAGGCTTTATGTTTTTGAGAGAGAAGATCCGATGAACAACCAAGGGAAATCAGCCACAAACTGGATCAGTTTGACCGCATGAAGCCAAACCTACGGTAGAGGAGCCCTAGGCTGAAAAACTGCAAATAAGACTCTTATCCTAGACAATATGAAGTTCGGGAGACGCAGTCTAAATAAGAACCACTCTAAATAGGATCCTGTTCAGATTCCCCCTTCTTCGGCCCATCCATCACAATTTTAAGCGCTTCCTCATAGGGTTCTTCAGCTAGAAGAGTATGGATTGGTTTACCCTCTTCCCCACAGTAATAAAAGATTTGATTTTTTACTTGAAAGGCATGAATAAGACTACCATCTTCTTTACCTGGAATTCCATTTTCCCAAAAAGCAATGGATACTTCAGCTCTAAATGGTTCAAACGGATATTCCCTCAAGAATGGACGAACCTTCTTATTAGAATTTATCTCTTCTAAAAATTTTTCTGTAATCCTTACTAGAAGTTCGCGCGCTTCTTTAACTGAAGTGCGATTGTGTGACAGAAGTTTGAGAGAGAATTCTTCAATATCATAAGGCATTCTTCCTCCTGTACCAATACAACTCAATCCATGTTCTTTTTCGATTTCATCTGCAAAGTTATTCATTAACTTCTGAGCAATTTGTACATAACTTTCTGATTCATTACTTTTTGCAAAAATATTCGTGGAAATCAGAACAAATACAAGGAAAATTACTTTAACAAACTTTTTCATGAAACTCAGGTATTTGTCTAAATCAAAGATCGATCAAACCACAAGCCTATATAACAACTGCTCTAAATGGGATCCTGTTCAGAATCCCCCTTCTTAGGCCCACCCATCACAATTTTAAGTACTTCCTCATAGGGTTCTTCGGCTAGAAGAGTATGGATTGGATTGCCTTCCTCTTGGCAAAAATAACATATCTGATTTTTTACTTGAAAAGCTAAGACTACAGAACCGTCCGCAATATCCGGCTTACCATTCTTCCAAAAAGAAATAGAAACGTTCGCTCTGGGAGGCTCAAAAGGATATTCCCTTAAAAAAGGCCTAACCTCCTTATTCGAATTTATCTCATCTAAAAATTTTTCCGTGATTTTTACTACA
>JAAKFS010000002.1 GCA_011064965.1 Chlamydiota bacterium | reverse complement strand
GCCCTGAAAAGTTCCTTGAAGCATTTTATGAAGGCTACGACTCAAGTGGGAAATCTTCATGTAATAGCAACTATTGCTGTGGAAAATGGATTCGTGCTTGGATTTAAAGATGCTGAAGGGAAGGGCAAAGAGATCCCCACAATCAAAAGTCTTTTAGATTCCCTCACTTTTAAAACCGGCGATGTTGTCACAATTGGTGATAAAGGTGACACTGCAGATACCGGCGCTACTGGCACGACCGGGGCAACTGGAGCCACTGGAATGAAAGGGATGACTGGTGCGACAGCGCCTACTGGACCAACAGGTATGAAAGGCGATACTGGGGATACAGGACCAGGAGTTACGCCAGCATTTATTTATGTGACAACCTCCACCGGTATGGCAGGCATACCCAGTGCAGACACAATGCGCCCTGTGATTACAAGACTAGACCCTGACTCCTTTTTGGAAGCGTTTTTGTCTTGGGGAAAAGAGCATAGCAAGAGGAAGCCCGGGCAAATCAATATCGATGGGAAAAGCCATAGAAAAGCTCAGAGTAAAAAGGGGCCCTTGCATCTCGTTTGAGCTTTTTGCAGCGAGACAGGCCTGGGAATCACCTCTGTCCTAAGAAAAAAGGACGCGATAAAGCTGAAAACTTGTTGTATACCCGCGCTTAGCTCTATTCTGAAGACGGCTTAGAAAAACGCAGCTGTGAAGAGCTGCTTATTCTCTCTATCTTTTTCACCCATCAGTTTTCTTCTTTTTCTCGGGGTACTTCACACGGAGGTGACCAGTGATCGCAAGGGTTTTAACGAGGGTCTTCTTAACAACGCCAAGCTCTTCAAAGGTGAGCTGACACTCGTCGAGCTGCCCGTCATCGGCCTTCTCTTTAACGAGTTTATCGACCATTTGCGTAAGGGCCTCTTCAGTGATCTCATCGAGGGAGCGAGAGGCCGCTTCTACTGTGTCTGCGAGCATGATGATCGCAGACTCTTTTGAATGGGGCTTGGGACCAGGGTAGCGGAAGAGCTTCTCATCCACTTTGGTCTCATCTCCGCCCATCTGCTCGAGCTGTTTGTGGTAAAAATAATAGACAAGGGTTGTTCCGTGGTGCTCCTTGATGATGTCGATGAAACTCTGAGGCAGGTGGTGTTTCTTTGCAAGGGCCTCCCCTTCCGGAACGTGGGCGATGATCACCTGAGTCGACTCGAGTGGGGTCAAAAGCTGATGGATATTGAAGCCGCCAAGCTGGTTCTCGGTAAAGTAGTGGGGGTTGAAGAGCTTACCGATGTCATGGTAGAGGGTTGCCACCCGACAAAAGAGACCGTTAGCATCGATTGCTCTTGCTGCGGTCTCAGATAAGTTCCCGACAACGAGACAGTGCTGGTAAGTGCCAGGTGTTTCGACACTGAGCCGGCGGAGGAGCTCGTTATTGGGATCCATGTACTCCATCAAGGTCATGTCAGTCATCACATGGAACATCGATTCAAGAAGGGGCAGAAGACCGATCACTAGAACGGCGATCACTGTGACAAAAATAAGAGAGCTCGCCAAATCCTCGAAGAGATGGCTGGAGATGAAGACGTTTTGCGCTAAGTTGAAAGCAATGACGACGGGGACGCAAAGGAGCCAAACTTTTGCCAAGACGGAGAAGACCTCTTTTCTTTTGTGCATGTTCCGTGCAAAGAAAATCGTCACCCAGGATGCGATCAAGTTGATGATCATAAAGCGGTCGTGATCGATGGCCAAGCTCACTCCAATGACAATAGAAAGAAAGGCCGAACCAAACAGGGCTACCTCCCCTCCAACAAGGACAAAGATCAGGATCGAAGCAAAGGGGACGATGATCGGATAGCGAAATATATCGATCAGGTAGGTCGCCTTATTGACGAGTAGATACTCAGCGAATTTTGAAAAGAGGAGCGTGAGGAAAACGATTGTAACCAGAAGTGTCATCTTCTGGAGCGAATTGAGGATCTTGGGGTGGTTGATCCGGAAATAGAGAATGCTAAGAGAGGTGAAAAGGAAAGAGAGGAGGAGGCTACCGACGATCGTGCGAATGGCGAGGAGGTTTCTTTCCTTGGCAATCGCTTCTTTCATCGACTGGAGCATGGAGAGTTGTCTTCCTGTAACCTTCTCACCTGGATCGATGATGTGCTCGCCTGCGCTCACTTGTGTGTACTGCGTGGGAACCTTTTCCTGGACAACCTGGCGGAGTGAACGCTCGGCTGTCGAGTCTTGTTGCAATGTCCACGACTGTTTCTCAAATGATTCGAGGATGAAGTTGGTTGTCTCCGCGTCAAAGTTCCCTTTCACGAAGACCTGATCGCGTATGATCTTCCAAAAGACTTTTGGGAGAACTGTCGGCTCTTGAATATTCACCGGAGAGAAGATGTAGTAGTTTTTGGTTGGAATATCGAAGTCATGCATCTTCTGCAATGTTCGGGAGTCGGTGAAGTGCCCCTGCATAAGGGCCTCTTCAAGAAGATCGGCTCCTCGGTAGAGCTCATCAAAGGTGGTCTGGCTAAGGCGCTGGCGCCACTCTTGTCGTGTGAGGAGGTAGTTCTCAAAATCAAAACGGATTTGATGGAGCTGCTTGGGGTTGATCCGATAGATCGGCCCAACGTCGCGGACCGATTGCTGTTTGATGATGAGAGTTGCCTCTTCATCGGGAAACTCAAAATCGACCTGAGCGATGATGTAACGTTCAGCGACAGTTCCTATCTCGAGGACATCCATCTTGACTTCACGGAAATGGAGAAATGCAGCCAAAGCTAAAAAGAAGAAAATGGCAACCGCAAGCCGCTTGCCAAAATGTCCTTCACCTAGCCAGTCCTTCCAATGAATTTTTTGTTTGTCTTCTTTAGATCTGTCCGTCATGCCCCCTACTTCGATAGTGCTGTTTAAGGGGCTTCTGTTCTACCAGAATCAGAAAAAAAAGAGTACTCATTTTTCACCCTGCAAATGCCCTCTTCAGAATTTATTCCTTTTTCTTTATAATGGAGCTTAAGATGCAAAAATATCAAATCATTCCTCGGAAATTTCGCCCGAAGCGTTTCTCTGAAGTGGCCGGGCACAAAGCGGTTGTCGAAACACTGAAGAACGCCCTTCTTTCGGAGAGGATCGGGCAGGCCTACCTATTTTCTGGCATGCGCGGCTGCGGAAAAACCACTCTCGCTCGTCTCCTTGCAAAAGCTCTCAACTGCGAGTCTTTGAGCCAAGATGCTGAGCCTTGCAACGGTTGCACCAGTTGCCTAGAGATCTCTGAAGGGAGAAGTCTCGATATGATCGAGATCGATGGCGCCTCCAACAGAGGGATCGACGATATCCGTCAGCTCAATGAAACGGTCTTCTATGCCCCAAATAAGGGACAATATAAAATCTACATCATCGATGAAGTGCACATGCTCACGAAAGAGGCCTTCAATGCCCTTCTCAAAACGCTCGAAGAGCCTCCCAAGAGTGTAAAGTTCTTCTTCGCCACCACGGAGCCCCACAAGATACCAGCTACTATCATCAGTCGGTGTCAGCGATTCCATCTAGGAAGGATCCCAGAAGAGGATCTCATTGCCAAACTGATAAGAATCGCCTCCAACTTAGAAGTAGAAGTAGAGAGAGAGGCCCTAGAGCAAGTCTGTACACTGTCAGAAGGGTCCCTTCGCGATGCCGAATCTCTCTTCGATCAGCTGATTTGTTTCGGGAAAACCCCAATCACCCTCGCCCTCACAAGGGAAGTCTTTGGTCTCATTTCAACAGAGCATCTCTTTGAGCTCGACGAGGCAATTCAATCCGGCAACTTAGAATCGGCAGCACAGCTCGCAAGAGATCTCTACCAATCGGGCAAAGATCTCTCCTCAACCCTAGATGCCTTTCTCGAGCATTTCCGCACCTACCTCCTCACTCACCTCGGGAAGGCGCCCCAAGGTCCCTATCAAAAGTGGGCTGGCAGTTACACCAAAGAGCATTGTTTGAGTCTTCTAAATACCCTGCTCGAATGGCAAAAGCAAATGGGTAAAATGCCCTTCAAGCTAGTCCATCTCGAGATGCTCCTTTTTCAGCTCGTTACAGCAAAACAACGGATCCCTCTTGAAGATCTCGCCCTAAGACTCATTGATCTCGAACAAAGGCTCACCAGTGAACCTGTCACTGCAGAAATAAAAATTTCGCCCATTCAGCTCGAAGATCCAAAGAAGATCATCCCGCCTCAAGAGAAGAAAAAAGAAGAAGTGTTCTCTGAGCCAGCGCCTGAGACTACTTTAGAGATGCCAAAGGTATCCACTAAAGAAGATTCAGCCACCGAGATCAAAACAGAACAAAAAAATGAACCAAGTTCCCCATCGATCCATCCGAGTCACTATGATACGTTGATCCGATTTGCTGCAGTGGAGCTCGAAGGGACCACAAAAGGGAGTCAGTGATATGGGTAGTGGATTTTCTAAAATGAAAAAACAGGCGCGCATGATGCAACAGCAGATGGAGCAGGTGCGCGAAGAGATGAAGAGTAAGGAAGTTACCGGCAAAAGCGGCAACGGACTTGTCACCATCATTCTTGATGGAGAGCGGAACATCAAAGATCTCAAAATCAAACCAGAGTGTGTCGATCCAGAAGATACCGAAGGGCTTGAAGATCTCATACGAGCTGCCTACGAAGAAGCCACTTCCCAGCTCGGAGATGAATCAGACCTTGGCGGCATGCTTCCATTCTAAGCTTGCTTTCTTGCCTTACTTCTTAACACTCATCATCAGAGCAGAGACTTGCTCGGGATCGGACAGCTTGAGCGCCTCTTCTGCCAGCTGATATGCCTCAACAATGGTCCATTTCCGTATTGTCTGCTTGACGAAGGGAATATAGCGCGGCGCCATCGAGAGCTCTCTAAGCCCCAACCCTAAAAGGAGAGGGATAAAGAGCGTATTTGAAGCGATCTCTCCACAAAGTGAGAGGGGCTTCTCCTGTCTTTTGGCCTCGACACTCACCATTTTGATCATCCTGAGAACACTTGGATGGGCGGGATAATAGAGCTCATTCATAGCGGGGTTCCCTCGATCGACACCGAGAGTGTACTGAGCAAGGTCATTGGTCCCCATTGAGAGAAAATCACACGACTCAGCTAGTGCATCGCAGAGCATCACGGCTGATGGAACTTCGATCATTGATCCCAAAGGGAGACGAGGGACATCGAGCATCTCCTTTTTAAGGTCCGTGCGAACCTCTTCAATGATCTCCTTAGCTTGGGAGAGCTCCTGCATATTGGAAATGAGAGGGAGGAGTAGCCGGACATCTGCACCTAGAGCCGCTTTATGGATCGCACGGAGTTGCATTTTAAACAGCTGCTGATTGCGCAGAAGAAAACGGATACCGCGGAACCCCATGACGGGATTGGGTTCTCGCTTCCGATCGAAGATAAGACTTGGATGTTTATCACCCCCGAGATCAAATACCCGAATCACTACGGGCTTATTTTTCACCTTTTTGATGAGATCTCGATAGACCTGTTCTTGAAATTCTTCAGAAGGAAATAGCTCTTCACTCTGCAGGAAGAGATACTCACTTCGAAAGAGACCCACACCGGAATGCTCATAGGGAAAGAGGTCGAGGTCATTCAGATTACCGACATTGACACAAAGGCGTATGGAGAACCCATCAATCGTCTCTACACGTAAGTGGTCTTCTTTTAGAAAGAGTTGATAACGGGTTGCAAGCTCTTCTTGCTTCTTTTCATACTCTGCAACCGTCTCCTCTGAGGGGCTGATGATGATAAGACCCTGATACCCATCGACAATGATCGAATCACTCTCATACTTCTCAATTTGGGAGACATCGACTCCCACCACGTAGGGGATCCCTTTCGAACGGGCGATGAGTGCTGCATGAGAGTTCCCTCCCCCCTTCTTCGTGACAAAGGCACTTACTTGAGGAGCATGACAGGCAGCCATGTATGAGGGTGTCACCTCTTCAGAAAAAACTACGGAGCCATTGGGTATCTCCGAGAGTTGCGCATCCTGTCTCTCTTTGAGATGGCCGAGGATCCTTTTGGAGACATCCATCACATCGATGAGTCTCTCTTGGAAAAAGGAATCAGTCCGTTCAGAAAACCGCGTTTCGTAGTCATTGATCACAGAGCGGAAGACAGACTCGGTATTCCGAAGCATCTGCCGGATCTTACCCTCCATATGAGTCGTGATCATCGGATCATCGAGCATCTGGATATGGGTTTCGATGAAGCACGCCGCTTCGTCCGAACCCTCTATCGAGAGATCCTGGCGGAGGCGATTGAGGTCCTCTTTGCTTGAAAAGACGGCTTTGCGGTACCGGGCAATCTCCGCATCCACTTCGTGCAAAGAGATAGGAAAGTCGGGAGTCTCATCATCGAGCGCTTGGAGAAAGTGGGGCTCTCCAATTGAAATCCCTTCACTGACTGCAACGCCATGAATCCGGACTTCTTTCCTGAGATTGTTTCCTTCAGAGCTCAACGCATAACTCCTATGAGTGTGAGTAGTGCATCCACACTACTCTTAGTTTCTTTTTTTTTGCATGCAGGGCTCTTGAATACCTGTCGACATTGCCTGTAGCAAAAAAATCTAACATCGGGCAAGTTTAGGATAAAAGCAGCGTTTAATCAAAGGGAAATCGTTCACCTATGCCTTATACAAAAGTTGTCATCATCGGTGGAGGCTTTGGAGGCCTCAATGTCGCAAAATCCTTGCGAAGAGCGCGGATGGAAGTTCTTCTTGTCGACAAAACCAATCACCACCTCTTTCAGCCTCTCCTCTATCAAGTCGCAACTGCAGCACTCTCACCAGGTGAGATCGCCACACCGATTCGGGAAGTTCTGCGCCGCCAGAAAAACACCTCGGTCATTATGGGCGATGTGGTGAGCATCGATAAAGAAGAAAAGAGAATCGTCCTAGGTAACGGCGACGAAATTCCTTTCGACTATCTCGTGGTATCTACAGGAGCGCGCCACTCCTATTTCGGGAAAGATGAGTGGGAGGAGTTCGCCCCGGGCCTCAAAACGATACAAGATGCTCTAAAGATCCGAGAAGAGGTGCTCATCTCTTTTGAAAAAGCAGAACGGATCGATCGGATTTCAGAAGCGGAGAAATACCTCAACTTTGTCGTGATTGGCGGCGGCCCAACCGGAGTGGAGATGGCCGGTGCGATCGCCGAGGTCGCCCACAAGACCATGTTCCGCAACTTCCGGAGAATCAATCCCGCCCGCTCAAAAATCTATCTCGTCGAAGGTCTTCCCAATATCCTCAACGCATACCCAGAAAGCCTTGCTAACCACGCTAAGAAATCTCTCGAAAAGATGGGAGTCCAAGTGATCACGGGGAAAATGGTCACCGATATCAAAAAAGATGGCGTCCACATCGAAGACATCTACATCCCAAGCCGCAACGTGATCTGGGCTGCAGGTAACCAAGCCTCTCCCCTATTAAAAACCCTCGATGTCCCCCTCGACAGAGCGGGAAGAGTGCTCGTCGAGCCCGATCTCTCTATCCCGGGTGATCCGAACATTTTTGTGATCGGCGATGCCGCTCACGCTAAAGGGAAAGACGACAAACCCTTGCCTGGAATCGCTCCGACTGCCATCCAGCAGGCGCACTACGTGGCAGGGCTCATTAAGAAAAAGCAACCCAAAGAAAAACGAAAGCCCTTCCGTTACTTCGATAAAGGGAATATGGCGACCATTGGGACCCTCAAGGCAATTGCCTTCATGGGCAAAATCAAGCTGACCGGGTTCATTGCCTGGCTGGCTTGGTGTTTCATCCACATCCTCTACTTGATTGGGTTCCGCAACCGCTTTGGCGTCCTCGTCGAGTGGTTCTACTGCTTCATGACAGGCCAGCGGGGTGTTCGCCTCATCTACCGATCGGTCGAAAAGGGACTTCCGAAACAAACCGAATGAAGCGCTCTCCTCTCTTCTTCTGGGGATGTTTTTTCTTCATAGGATGCGGCCTTGTGCTCCGTCCCCACCCATGCTATCTCATCCCGCTCTTTGCCCTCTCGCTCATCACAAAAAAAAATCCCATCCCCTGGTTCTTTCTCATAGCGGGGCTAAGTCTCACCCTCATTCGCTATCCCTACTCTGATCTCCCCGATGAACCGATCCAGGGCAAAGGACATTTCGTTCTCACCTCGATTGCCCCTGCCCACTCCCCCTTCCACAAATCATTAGCACTGCGTGGAAAGTTGAAGCTCTTTGAAAGCATCCGTGGCCACTACCGGAATATTCCCTGTACCATCCTCTGCAAAACCCTTCCAAAAACTGGATCAGAGTGGATCGTCGAGGGAACTCTTTCCGATCGATCCCGCTTCAAGCCGGATAAGAAGATCCCCTGGGAAGAAGTGAAGGACTCCTTCTCGTGGGCAAGGTGGCGCCACGCAAAAAAACAGGCAATGCGCACCAAAATCCACAAGCAGTTCAAAGATAAACCGGTCGCCCACTTCTTCACCTCGATGGCAACCGGAGATATCGACGATCGCCTCCAAGCGATGGAATTTAGAAAAATCGGCCTTGGCCACATCTTGGCTATTTCAGGTTATCACTTTGCCCTTCTAGCTGGCCTTTTTGCTCTCTTTTTAAGGCGACTTTTTGCCCCTCGCACTGCCTATGCCCTTCTCCTCTTTCTGCTCACAGGATATTTCCTTTACCTCGGCTTCTCCCCCTCGATCATGCGCGCCTACGTGATGATCTCCTTTTTTCTATTGGGCCGTCTCTATCGCAGGCAAGTGGGTGGGCTGAACCTCCTTGGCGCAGCGCTTCTCATCGAACTTCTCACTGACCCCCTTGTCGCCACTCAAGTGGGTTTTCAGCTTAGCTTCCTAGCCACACTCGCCATCCTCCTCTTTTACCATCCCTGCGCAAAAGTACTCGAACCTCTCCTCCCCAGAAGAGGTCTTCCCGCTTTACGCAAACTCCCGCTACTCGATCAACATGGCACTCTCTTCACCACCCTTCTCCGGTCGGGACTGGCTCTCAACCTCTCCGTTTCTTTAGTCACCCTCCCCCTTGTCCTCTTCACCTTTCACAAATTCCCTCTCCTAAGTATCCCGTATAATCTCTTCCTCCCTCCCCTTCTCTCCCTCTCTCTTCTCCTCCTCCCCTTTAGTTTGCTTATCCCTTTCGTAGGAGTCATCAATGAGCGGTACACCTCTTGGCTCCTCTCCCTCATCGCCAATCCACCAGAGATCCTCCACTATCAAATTTTTTCCTCAGAGATCCACTTTTCCCTACTGATTGTCTTGATCACCACTCCCATAGCAGCAGCCCTTGCCTACAGAGAATACAAAGAAAATCCCCCCATTTTTCATTGACGCATTAGGAGCAACCAGGATAAAATTGCGTCCTATACTCTTTCCAGTTCAAGAAATTGGAATGTGTATATCTCCTATGGCGACCGTAGCTCAGTTGGTTAGAGCGCTGGATTGTGATTCCAGAGGTCGCGGGTTCAAGACCCGTCGGTCGCCCCATTTTTCCCACGTACTCTTAGAGGATGTTTAATAAATCATTTCACTGCCAACGAAAAGCGATCTTTTCTCCTATGAGACGCTCTTCGAGCGTCCGCAAACTCAAATTGAGTTTGCTTCGCTCTCCAGAGCATTCTCCTATGAAAAAACTTTCGCTTTTGACAGAGAAAGCATTTTTAAACACCCTCTTAAGAAAAAATCTGGTATGACTGAAGGGAAAGGGGTGATTCAAGGAAAATGTCTCTGCTGGCTGCAATCATTCTCGGTATTGTCCAAGGGTTGACTGAGTTTTTCCCGATCAGCTCTTCAGCCCATCTTGAGCTCGCAAAGCTTATCTTTGGGATGGGAAAGGTCCCCGTCATGTTCGACCTCGCCTGCCACCTGGGTACTCTAGCAGCACTGACCTGGTTCTTCAAAACTGAAATCCTCCGCCTATTTGCTAAGGACCGAGGCAAGCTCTCATACCTCTTCATTGCTCTGCTCCCCTTGATCCCCTGCTATTTTCTCTTAGCTCCTTTACGAAAACTCGTTTCTGAGCCACAGTTTCTCGGCTTTTTTTTAATGCTGACCGGCGGTATCCTCCTGCTCGGCCAAAAGGTGCGGGTGAAAAAGAGAAAAGGTCTTCTTCGCGATGTTTTATTGATTGGGACGATGCAAGCTGCAGCGCTCATCCCGGGAATCTCTCGGAGCGCTTCGACAATTTCCGCAGCGCAGGTCCTCGGCTGGAACTCAAAAGATGCCGTTCGCTTCTCTTTTCTGCTGGCGATTCCTACAATCATCGGCGGGAATCTCCTAGAGATGCAAAAACTCTGGAGAGGAAAAGAATTGCAACACATAATGAACCATAACTGTCTAGTCGGATTTGCTGTAGCCTTCCTCGTCGGGATGCTGGTCATCCGATTTGCAATTAGCTGGCTGGAAAAAGGAAACCTTAAACTCTTTGCATGGTACTGCCTCGGTTTGGGCATCCTCGCAAACCTCTTTCTATTTGTGAAACTATGAAAAAAAATAAAAAACCATTCACTCAGAACCACCCGGAGGCAAAGGGTCTTTTCCTCTTGGGTGTTTCCCTTGTGATGCTCCTCTCGCTGATGAGTTTCTCCGAAGCAGCCCCCAAAGAAAACTGGCTTGGACTCGTCGGGTACGTAATCGCCTATGCTCTTACCTATCTTCTCGGTCTTGGTAGCTACCTCCTCATGTTCTATGCCGGTTATCTCGGCGTTAATCTCCTCAGCAGGGGAAGACTCGAACACTTCAAAGCCAAAAACTTCTACTTCTCGATCTTCCTCATCTCTGTTTGTGTTCTTCTTAATTTAATCGCAGAGACCAAAGCCCCCTTTCCTGCTCTGCTCGCAGAAAAAGTCCCCGTGGAGACGATCATCCTCGAGCTCCCCTACCCCCAGATGCATGTTCGGCACAACCTCGGAGGGGTACCCCTTTACTATCTCTACCGCGACCTTCCCACAATGAACCTCTTCCATCTCTTGAGCAATGTGGGGATCGGGATCACCTTCTCCATCATCAGTCTCGTCTCTGCTCTGCTCTTCACCGAGACAAGGGCGCTCACCCTATGGAATTTTCTCAGACGGATCCTTCTAAAACTAGGAGATACCCTCAAAGCCTCGAAGGAAACCCTAGATAAAAAGAAAAGGGACCGTCTTCCTCTTGTCAGGAACCTCGAACCGATGCTCCCTTCAGAGGAGATTGAAGAAACCCTTGCTCAGCGCATGCCCCAGCCTATTTTTCCACCGCAGCGGATGAGAAAGCCTCCAGCACCCAGAAAAAAAGCCCCTGAGTCTACGAAAAAACCACTCATTCCATCGATGCGAAACGTAGCCCTTAATGCCCAACGGGTCGTGAATGGGAACTACCGAACTTTTAAGATCCCCCCAGCAACGCTCCTTCGAACTCCTCATAAAGTCGATCAGACGAGCCTGAAAAAAGACCTCCACTACCGCGCACAGCTCCTCGAGGAAACCCTCATGAGTTTTGGTATTGAGGCCAAAGTAGGAGAAATCCACTCCGGTCCCACGATCACTTCTTTTGAGGTCCACCCCTCTGTCGGCGTGAAGGTACAAAAGATCAAGGCTCTTGAGAATGACATCGCGCTCAACCTCCAAGCAAAATCGATTCGAATCATTGCTCCCATTCCAGGCAAGGCTGCAGTAGGTATCGAGATCCCCTCCCCTATCCCGCAAGAGGTGAGTTTCAAGGAGCTCCTCCAAAGATATCAAAAGGGCTCTCAGAAAGCACAGATCCCCATCCTCCTCGGGAAAACCGTCAGCGGGGAGATCGTGATGAGCGATCTCGCCAAGATGCCCCATTGCATCATCGCCGGTGCGACCGGATCGGGAAAATCGGTCTGCATCAATACCATTGTGATGTCGATCGTGATGAATGCAAAACCCGACGAGATCAAACTCCTGATGGTCGACCCGAAAAAAGTAGAACTCTCGGGCTATTCAAGACTTCCCCATATGATCGCTCCAGTGATCACAGAGGCCCATGGCGCCTATGCTGCGCTCAATTGGCTTGTTAAGGAGATGCAGCTCCGCTATGAGATCCTAAGGTGCCTCTCCCTTCGGAATATCTCCTCATTCAATGCACGCAGACCTGATCTCGAGTTCGAAGCGACGCTGGACATCCCCATACCGGAGAAGATGCCCATGTTTGTCGCGATCATCGACGAGTTTGCCGATCTGATGATGGCATCGAGCTCCGATCTCGAGACTCCCATCGCCAGGATTGCACAAATGGCGCGGGCTGTTGGGATCCACCTCATTCTTGCAACGCAGAGACCCTCACGCGAGGTGATCACAGGCCTCATTAAAGCGAACTTCCCCACAAGGATCTCCTTTAAAGTGGCCTCGCGAATCAACTCCCAGATCATCCTCGACGAGACGGGAGCGGAGAGTCTCCTTGGCAATGGGGATATGCTCTTCCTTCCTCCAGGATCATCCCATCTCATCCGGGCTCAGGGATCCTACATCAGTGACGAAGAACTCACCAGAGTGATCTCCTACATTTGTGATCAGGCCCCACCTAACTACTTAATTCCTTCATTTGATACGATGCCAAAAGAGGACCTCGGTCTCCTCGATATTGGAGGCGATACGGGAAAAGATAGCCTTTATGATGAAGCCCTTTCTATCGTCACCCTGACAGGCACCGCATCGACCACCTTTTTGCAGAGGAAGCTGAAAATCGGTTATGCAAGGGCAGCTTCGCTCATGGATGAGCTTCAGCAAAATGGTATCATCACTCCTCAAGAAGGAGCCAAGCCGAGAAAGGTCCTTGTCTCTTCTCATAAACAAAGAGGAGAAAAAGCGAAGCAAGTTGTAGAAGAGGAAATCTAAGGTGCAAAAAATCCTCCTTGCAGATTCTGATAAAGAGCTTTTGGAAAAAGTGCGAAGTGCTCCAGGAAATGAGCACTACATCTTTGAAGAGGCTCACTCAGGGAATGAGGTTCTCGAGAAAATGGGAGAGTTCGAGCCGACACTCGTCTATCTTGACCTCCTTCTCCCAGAGATGCACGGAATCGAACTCCTCAAAAAGATCCGCTCCAACCCAAAATGGGAAGGGCTCGGTGTGATCCTCTCTTCGACTAACTCGATGATCCAAAATTTCCATGCAGCGGTGAGAGAAGGAGTCGACTTCTTTCTTCCAAAACCTTTCGAGATCCCATTTCTTTATATCCTCTTCAACAGGTTTTTCGAGGGAACCCTCCTCCCTGAGCCCTTCGGACCAGAAAAACCCCCGGAAACCGACAAGGGTGGTGCCTACACCCCTAAAAAGCACCGAACCGACTCCTACCTCAAATTCTGGGGAACACGGGGCTCCAACCCCGTTTCTGGCCCTTCCTACACCCGTTTTGGTGGAAGCACTGTTTGCCTCGAGATACGTCATGGGGAAGAGATGGTGATCATCGATGCGGGAACGGGGATCCGCCCTTTAGGGGAAGAGATCGATACCTCCCAATTCAAAACCATCCACATCTTCTTAAGCCACACTCACTGGGATCATGTCACTGGCTTCCCCTTTTTCAATCCGATTTACGATCCCGATGTCCAGGTGGTCATCTGGTCACCCGTTGGTTTTGAAAAATCAACTAGAGAGCTCTTCACCGAGATGCTCGCCTATGCCTACTTCCCCGTTCGCCTTGAAGACATGAGGGCCAAGCTCAGTTTCAATGACCTTCGCGATGGCCACCCCGTCTCTATTGGCGACATCACCATCGACTCCCACTACGCCTTTCATCCCGGAGCAACACTCTGCTTCAAGATCCACGTCGCTGGAAAGACATACGGCTATGCAACCGACAATGAGATGTTCCTCGGTTACCATGGCAACCCCAATGCTCTTAGCAAGGACAACCCTCTCATCGTCTCCCACCAGAGCATCATCGATTTCTTCTCCACTTGCGACACTCTAATCCACGAAGCCCAGTTCACCCCGCTCGAGTACCAAAAACGTGTAGGCTGGGGCCATTCCTCGATCTCCAATGCAACGCTCCTCTGCAAGTATGCGGAAACTAAAGAGTGGATCATCACCCACCATGACCCGAAACACACAGACGAGGAACTCCTCGACAAACTCCAACTCACTCAGGACATTCTCACCGATTGCAATATTGACTGCAGGGTAGAAATGGCCTTCGACGAGATGAAGATTATCCTTTGATCATTAAGATCATTCGTCAAATATAGAATAATAAAAAAATCAAACCTCTTGACTATTTATCCAATAAATTGATATAATACTTCCTTTAGAAGGAATGAAATTGAATACAGTAAATTATTACGTAAATTCAGCCGCTACCTTTATTGGCAACTCTGTCAAAGTCTTAGACAACGCTGCCCATACTGTAGCCAGTTGTGTATCATACAGACCAAAAACATACGCCTGCCTTCTAGGCGCTTTAATCGCATTTAGACCATCTGCATCCTTGAATCAGACAGTTTATAGTGCAACTGCGGCAGCCGTTACGGCTCTTGTTACGTACACTTATTCTTCAATTGCTAAGACTGGCTTTGATTTAGGTTGCACCGGTTACCTGCCAAATGCAGAACGTTGTACTCGACTAGCCTCATTGCTCGTAACCCTTAATCTAGCAGTTTTTGGACACGATAGTGTCATGAGTCTCACCCTTCCTAGGGCCTCAGCGGTTATAGTTTTCACCCTTCTCCCTCCATTTGCTTTATGTTTCATGGGCACATACTTAGGCCATTATTACAGCGAGTCGCATCCTTTAGAAGCTGAAAGAATGACACAGAGAGTACCTCCCAATTCACTAAGATTTCGGGATATGCTCCCCTCTTCTGAGGCCGTCTCCATTGGAACGATTGTGGCCATCTTACTTCTAAGCAAAACGGTCAATGCAATTTCTAATAGACCAAAAACCTATGCTACCTTTGCGGCAAGTGCGAGTGCTACCCTTTACTGCTTTATGCCTAAAACAGCCCTCACTATAACGGAATTAGGCCTTTGGGCCTTTACAAGTTCCTGGTGTGGAGTCAGAATGGTACGTTCTTACGGCTTCTCAAATCGCCCACCATCTCGACTGTTTTTTAAAAATCTAAGTTTAGGGCTGATTGCCTCCAACATTTTCTCCGTAGTCTCTTCTGCTAGTTTAAGAAATGTCATGATTGGCAACAGTGTAGTTGCACTTACAGGAGTGGCAGGGTGCATTTTTGGTAAGATATTCAGCGCTAGCGTATCAAATATTAATTGATGTAATATTCCCTTTAGGAGGGACAAAATTGAATACAATAAGTCATTATACATATTCAGCTGCTACCTTTATTGGCAACTCTGTCAAAGTCTTAGACAACGCTGCCAATACTGTAGCCAGTTGTGTATCATACAGATCAAAAACATATTCCTGCCTTCTAGGCGCCTTAATCGCATTTAGACCATCTGCATCCTTGAATCAGACAGTTTATAGCGCAATTACTGCAGCAGATACAGCTCTTGTTGCGTACACTTTCTCTTCATTTGCTAAGGCTGGTTTCGATATTGGATGCACCCGTTTCCTGCCAAATGCAAAACGTTGTACCCGACTAGCCTCATTGCTCTTAACCTATAATGCAGTGATTTTTGGACCCAAGGTCATGAGCCTCACCCTTCCAAGGGTCCCAACTGTTTTAGTTCTAAACAGTTTACCTCTAATTATTTTCCCTTTTATCGGAATGTGCTTCGGGGGACTGTACCGCGATTCGCTCCCGTTAGAAGCAGCACACATGACACAGAGAGCAGCTCTCAGTTCATTAAAATTTAGTGCTGTTTTGACTGAAGCCATTTTCTTTATAGGCAGTACAGTCGATGCAATTTCTAATCGACCAAAAACCTATACCTCCCTTGCAGCAGCTGCGAGTGCTACTCTTTACTGCTTTATGCCTAAAGCGGCCCTCACTATAACGAAATTAGGCCTTTGGGGCTTTACAAGTACCTGGTGTGCAGACCGCATCTTACGTTCTTATGCCCGCTTAAATAGCCCCCCATCTCGAGTGTTTTTTAAAAATTTAAGTTTAGGGCTGATTGCTTCCAATATTTTCTCCGCACTCTCTTCCACTAGTTTAAGAAATATCATGATTGGGAACAGTGTAGTTGCAGTTGCTGGGGTGGTAGGTCGCATAACGGGTCAGAGTTTTCGTTCTGTTTTAGTTGGATTGATTTCAGATAGATTTAGAAGCCATAGTATGCTTCTACAAGAACGACCAGTAACCAGAGAACGGAGAAGACAGCATTTGAACATCCCACGTTGAAGGATGTTTAATTGTAACAAATGGGATTAGACTTCTAAAACCCAACTTCAGAGTGATTGAGAAGAGAAAGCCCTCCTCATCCCTTCATAAAATTTCATTTTAGCCAACGAATACGCGATGCAATGGTGGGCTCTGTGGGTGCAAACCGAGATTCACCGTCCTTGCGGATAAGACTCTTTCGATAGATCCTATCAAAGATCGAAACTTCCGGGTCATTCCGCCATGAGAGGTTTTCTGTGCGTAGCAATTTGAAATGGCGTACAGCCCCTGCTCTCTGCTCAGGAGTGATGTACTTCATCGCGGTTTTCTCGGCTCGCATATTGACAAAGCTGCGATATGAAATGAAAACAAAAATCCCTAAGAGATAACCGAGAACATCTGCGGTTAAAAACCCGACGGAAGGGATCAGGAGGATCGCAAAGGCAATCGAAGTTGTGAGAACGACAACCACTGTCCATAAATTGTCTCGGTATTTGATATGCGTGAGCTCTCGAGCTAGAAAAAAGGAGCGAACCCCATCCGAAGTACTCGGATCAATGGCGATCTTCGTTCCAAACGCACTGCAGGCATGACTCGCTTTGTTCCAAACAGTGATTGGGCGGGTGATCCCCATTTGCTTGGCTAGAGCCGATGCCTCTTCTGTAAGATCGACATCTTCTTCAGCTAACCTGATTGGAGTCGCATAAATCGTGTGGTGAATATACTCTGAACATTTACAGACTGCGCTATAGACGAGAAAACTCAAGCGTACCTCCCATTAAAATTCTATGGATTGACTGATCTGGTCTTGATGTGCGATCGAGACCTTAACAGTCGCATTTTCTTTTTCTAACATTTCGGTGATCACCTTTTGGGCCAGCTCGGGGTGATTGCACTCTCCAGAGAGATGGGCAAGGTGGACAGCCTTAAGCTTGGAATTGAGCAGCTTTTTTAACAGGTCGGCGCACTGGATATTAGAGAGATGTCCAAGCCTCCCGAGTACCCGTTGTTTATAAACTGCGGGACGAGGACAAGCGTGGACCATTTCCACTTGGTGATTGGACTCTAGGTAGAGATGATCACAATCCATGAGGCTTTTCTCAACGAGCGTCGATGCAAACCCAAGATCAGCGCAAATGCCGATCTTCACAGAACCAACCTCGATCGCAAAGCCTACGGGATCGGCAGCATCGTGCTGGATACTGAAAGGATTGAATGCGATATCTCCAAACTCAAAGGTTTCTCCTGTAGAAAAGATTTTGAACTTAGGGGCATCACCGATCGTCTCATAAATCGCGCGGGCAGTCTCTGCGTTGGCGAAGACAGGGATCCCCATCTTGCAACCGAGCATCGCAATACCCCGGATGTGATCGGTATGTTCATGTGTGACAACGATTGCATCAATCTCAGAGATATCGACATCAATCTCTGCTAGAAGGCGGCTGACCTTACGAGCCGAGAGCCCTGCGTCGATGAGAACTTTCGTTTGGCTCGTTCCAAGAAAAAGGGAGTTCCCCTTAGAGCCAGAAGCGAGAGGACAAAATTTTACCACAAGAATCCTTGTATCAAGAGATAAGGGATTCTTTTTACCAAGTTATTGGAAAGAGAGCAAGAAAATTTGCCGAGATGACTCGTTTAGAATTCAGCGAGGTTGCGCAAACCTTTCTCTAGATCGATAGGCATGGGGAGAACCTCATCCTCAAGGATCTTGCTATAGGGCACGGGACAGTCGGCACCAGTTACCCGTACGATCGGTGCATCTAGATAAGGGAAGTGACTTCCCGATATCCTCGCAGCGATCTCAGCTCCGAAACCACAATTGCCGGCGGCTTCGTGAGCAATGAGGAGTTTGCCTGTTTTCTTCACAGATTTGGCGATTGCCCCTTCATCGAGAGGGACAATCGTCCGCAGGTCGATGATCTCTACAGAGATCCCCTCACGAGAGAGTTTCTCTGCGACCTCGACAGCCATGAAGATCATCATCCCCCACCCGACAAAAGTCACATCGGTCCCTTCTCGGACGATGTTTGCCTTGCCAAGAGGCAGTGTCTCCTCCTTACCTGGGAGTTTGCGCGCAGCAAAGACCCGCTGCCGGTAGAGTCCTTTGTGCTCGAGAAAGATCACCGGATTGGGATCGCGGATCGAGGCTTTCAAAAGTCGTTTCGCATCGGCGCTATTGCTCGGAATGACGATTTTTAATCCAGGGCAATGAGCTAGGAACGCTTCAATACTTTGGGAGTGGTAGGGGCCCCCTTGGATGTACCCACCGTAGGGCATACGGATCACAGCAGGACAGTTCCATTCCCCATTCGATCGGTAATGGTACGATGAGAGTTCATTGAAGAGCTGGTTGATCCCCGTCCAAATGTAATCGGCAAACTGCACTTCGGCAACCGGTTTGAGAGGCTCGACAAGTGAGGTTCCGATCGTAAGACCCACGAGCGTTGACTCGGCGAGAGGGGTATTGAAACAGCGGTTCTCTCCAAACAGATCAGTGAGTCCTCTGGTGACACCGAAAACGCCCCCTTTTCCATGGGCAACATCCTGGCCAAAGACGAAGACACCGGGATCCCGCTCCATCTCTTCTTTGAGCGCCTCATTGAGGGCATCGACAATCACCACCGCCTCGGAGGTGTCCATCTCTTCTTTTTCAGGGCACTGTTTCGCTGGCACCTCCCGAAAAACTTTCGTATTGTGGGATTCTTTTGCCGGGTAAGGCTTACTCTCAGCTATGGTAGAGGCCGTTTCCACTTCGCTAAATACCGCGCGGCGAAGCTCTTCCAGTTCACTCTCAGAAGCAAGTCCCATCTCGTGGATCCAATTTTCAAAACGGGGAATTGGATCCTTCTTACTCTCTTCAAGTAGCACTTCATCAGCTTTGTATTTTTTGGGATCATCACTACTACTGTGAGGGCCAAGGCGGGGAATCTTCGCAACAATGAGAGTCGGTCCCTCTTTGTTTCTCCCTCTTTTTACACTCTTTGCAAGGGCAATCGAGACAGCTTCATAGTCACACCCATCGATCTCGTGGACCTCAAGGCCTTCATAGCCCCGGGCCATTTTTGCGCAGGTCCCCCCTGCAGTCTGATCGGTTACAGGAACAGAGATTGCCCATCCATTATCCTGAATGACAAAGATGAGAGGGAGTTTTTGAACAGCTGCAAAATTGAGAGCTTCATGAAAATCTCCCTGCGATGTGGAGCCGTCTCCCCCGGATACATAGACGATCTCATCCCGACCAGAGAGCTGGATCCCTTTCGCCACACCAACCGCCTGAAGATACTGGGAACCGACCACACTCGACTGGCATGGAATGTGCATTTCCTTATGAGAGAAATGCTCGGGCATCATCCTCCCTCCAGAGTGGTGAGGGATATCCCTGGCCAAGTGAACAGCAATCATATCCTCGAGGGAAACGCCAAATCCGACAGCAAAGGGACGATCTCGGTAATACGGAAGAGCCCAGTCCCGCCCCGCCTCAAGAGCTAGACCAAACATGGTCCCAATCATCTCGTGTCCTTCACTCGAGAGGTGGAAGGTCCCTCCCTTGTTTTGACGCACAAGCTTAGCCATTTTCTCATCTAGGAAGCGGGTTTTGTACATCGCCTCAAGAGTTTTAAGGCACTGCTCTTTTACCGCAGAAGTGGTGGACAGGCTCATCGTCACGTTTTCTTTCCTCCCCTTTTCTGTTTGATCGGAGTGACCGTCTTTGTCTTTCGGACCTTTGGCTGAGCTTCTGCCGGCTCTTTTCCTTTTTCCCTCCTAGAGGGCAATAGACCTTTGACCACGCCGAAAATCCCCTTCTTCTGATCCTCTCCATCGAGATTTTCTTCTTTCGTCACAGTCGTCCGGATCATCTTCTCCTCACCTTCAGGACCGAGTTCTTTGAGCCCTGCAAGACGAGAAGAGATATGACGGAGTGATTCGAGACGCTCTGAAAGAGCTTGGAGTTTTTCATCCACCTTAACGCGTGAGCTTCCACGCAAGCTCGCCAAGAGCTCTGCTTCTGTATCGTATCGAGAAGAAAAAGTAACAGCAGCGGCGGTGACGATCTCAGGCTGAAAGAGAAAATGACGAACAGTCGAGGAGACTGTCGTATAAATATCGACCGTGATTTGTGGTTCGAGCTCTTTCTTCGGTGCTTGTTTCGGAGGACGACCCCGCTTCGGACGGGGATTGAGAGCTTCATTGGAGTAGTAAATTTTCGCTTTTGTTTCCAAAGCCTCTCGAGCAGTCGCCACTTCACGCGGCACCCTGGCATCAAACAAATGTTGCTTGAGTTTTTCGATGAGATTCTTTGTCAGATCGAGGTCCTCTTCAAACACAAAGATAATGTCGTGCTTACGGAGCCATTCGATGATTCGAATCCTTGAGCGCTCAACGTAATATTGTTGCCACTTCTCCAATTCGGTGAGATGATCGTAAATAAATTCTAGAAAATTCTCACGCGCCTCTTTGGACTGGATGATATCAAGGAGTTTTTCTTTTGTATCGATATCATAAACTTTTTCATTTACAAATCCTTCCATGAACTTTTTTGATTCGTAAAAGGTCATCTTGGGAAGCAAGAGATATCTAGAGCCATTGACAAGGAAATCCTCTTCAAGCTCTTCAAGCTCTTGTCGACTCTTATCAAGGTCGATAAAAAGGATAAACCCCTCTACCTTATCAAGATAAAAATCTCGTTCATCATCTGATTTTGCAAAAGCATCCATGAGTCTATGGAACCGTAGAATCAAGGGATTTTGTGCCACTGGGGTCTTAATTTTTGCCATTCTCTGAACCTCTAGTATTTCATTGCCTCTCTTTTTCACTAAGAGAGAGGGACTTAGACTGTGCACGACAGCGCTATTCGGTGTCAATTCTAGGGGGGATCTTCTTTTACACAAGTACCCCTATAATGAATCTATGATACCATATTTTTGGGTGGGGGTTCAAGCCTATTCTTCCTGCGGAAGAGTCCCTTTTTCTTCCTGAAGAAGCTCCTCCTTTTCTACCTTAGGGAGAGCCCCCTTTTTCCTTCGATACTGCCAAACAAACACCCCGCTCGCTATGAGCATACACCCACTTCCCAATGTAATGGGCAAGTGAGGGTAGAGCGCCACCAAGGAGCCAGAAAAGAGGGGGGAAATCGCAATGGCCGCCCACTGCACAGAGCTGTAAATACCCAGAACTTCGCCTTGTGCTTCATCGCTACTGACATTGGAAACCATCGTCGCAGAGGTGGGGAAAATCAGGGCCTGAGAAAATGCGACAAAAGGGATAATCCAAAAGAGGCTCACAATCCCTTGAACAAAAAGAAAGATGGGAAGAATCAGCCCCAGTGCAAGCAGGGCGACTGGCAAGAGCTTTTCAGGTGCAAAGATTTTCAGAAGAGGGCGGATAAGAATTCCTTGACATAAGGCCACCCAGAGCCCAACCCAAGCATAAAAGTTGGCGATCTGTCCCACATTGAATCCAAAATATCTAGAGAGAAACACAGGCGAAAACTCAGTAAAAAAACCCCAACCCAAATAAAAGATGAACATCACAATAAAAATACTGCGCAAATGGGGAAGAGAAAACGCTCTGCGAATCTGATAAATCCCAGAAAACCAATTGATCTTCGTTGGAATAAGCCTAGCAATGCTCTCTTTGAGCTTAAAAATGAGAAGGATGGCATTGACGAGACAAAAGAGACTCGCACCTGCAAAAGGGGCAGTGTACCCAAAAGCGGCTAACTTCCCTCCCAAATAGGGGCCAATCACAAATCCCGATCCCCAGGCCATCCCAAGTAAACCGAAGTTCTTCGCTTTATTCTTTTCAGTACTTAAATCAGCAATGACTGATTGCGCTACGGCATAGCTTCCCGCTGCAACTCCACCTAAGAGACGAGCAAAAAAGAGGACAAATAAACTTTGAAAAATCACCCCGAAGCCGGCCATGATATAGGCAAGAAAAGCCACCCACATGGAACCGACGAGGACTTTCTTTCGCCCCATTCGATCGGACAGAGCTCCGAGAAGAGGTCCACCAAAAAATTGTCCTATGCAATAGGTGCTGATCAAAACACCAAAGACAAGCCCCCGCATCGCCAGTGAAACATCAGGAGAAAACATCCCGCCAGTATTATCAATCAGCATAGGGGAAAAAATGGGAAAAACGAGCCCAAAGCCCAAGCTATCAATAAAGACTGTAAAAAGTAGGGGAATAAGGCGAATTATTTGTCTAAACATAGCTTGCTTTCTTGTTAGCACTGCAAAGCGATTCTTTTCAAACTCAAATTGCTATCTCCTTTTCTCTATGCTGGCTACGTTATTTATCTACTTCGCTTTGATAGTCCCCCATATGTATGCATATGGGCTTCCACTCAAATCTTGTATCTAAACAGCTCGCTAGCGCCTAGAGAAAAGGAGATAGCAATTTGAGTTTTTCAAAAGAAAATCTCGTTGCTCCTGAAAGAGAAATTTGGTATAAGTCTTGTCTATGAGTACTGTTTCCCTAACAGCAGCTCCGAAGGAGCTCGGCCCTTACCTCGTCTCGCTAGCACCCCGCAAGCACAACTGGGTTGGGCGTTTTGTTCAGTGGGTCCGAAGTGCAGACAAGTTGCGCCCCTTTCAAAGGGCCGCTATTTATACCTTTGTCTTTTACGCCGCTATTCTCCTATTGCTGACAATTGTTGGGACCCCGCTCGTCTTTTTAGCGTTCAAAGAATATATACGCCAGCACGAGAGGAATCGCTACGAGCTAGAAGTCCAATCGATCTGTAAACAAGCCAAAGAAAATACAAACTTCGTCTTCAAACAAGCACGATTAGCCCCTCTCAAACATGTCAATGTCTCTCTAGAACAGCGAATGCGGGAGCAACTCATTTTAGATTGTAAAATCCCAGAAGAAGAAGCAGAAAAACTAAGCGACTCTGATCTTATTAATATCGCGGCTCTTAATCGCAGGGATTTCTTAGCCCGCTATCAACCCAACATCACCTATTGAGAACTGACTCTCTCAAGATGTGACTTTATTTTTCTGAAGTGATATAAAAGTTTCCATGCTCGATATCAAACTCCTTCGCAAAGACCCCGACGCCGTAAGCGCAAAACTCCAAACGAAAGATCCCAGCGTCAACCTTGCTCCCATCCTAAAAATCGATGACGAAGTTCGCAAGCTCAAGACAAAAGGAGAAGATCTAAAAAACAGCCGCAACCTTCTTTCTAAGCAAATAGGTGAGAAAAAAAGAGCCGGTGAAGAGACTACTTCTCTCATGCAAGAAGTCAGCGGACTCGGCAGTCAAATCTCCGCCTTAGATCATGAACGCACCGAAAAAGAGAAAGAACTCTTTGATTTACTCTCTCGCCTCCCCAACCTCCCTCGAGATGGTGCCAAATCCTCTCCCGATCCAAGCGACAATGTCGTACTGCGCGAGCATAAAGAAAAACCAACATTCTCCTTCCCTCATAAAAACCACGTAGAACTGAATGAAAAACTCGCCCTTTTCGACTTCAAGCGAGCAGCCAAAGCCTCTGGCAGCAACTGGCCAGCCTATAGAGGCAATGGAGCCAAGCTAGAATGGGCTCTTTTGAATTACATGCTCGATGTCCACCAGGAAAATGGGTTTGAGTTTTGGCTTCCCCCTTTGCTCGTCCGCCCAGAAATCGTCCACGGATCCGGCAACCTCCCCAAGTTCGAAGACCAACTCTTTAAGATCGACGATGAGGACTATCACCTCTATCTCATCCCCACTTCGGAAGCCGCGCTCATGGGGCTCCATTACGATGAAATCATCCACAAGGAAGAACTTCCCCTAAAGTATGTTTCCTACACCCCCTGTTTCCGAAGGGAAGCGGGCGCACTCGGCGCGCAAGAGAGGGGGCTGATCCGAATGCACCAGTTCAACAAAGTGGAGATGTTTGCCTTCACCACTCCAGAGCAAAGTGAAGCAATCTTCGAAGAGATGCTGGCAGGGGCTGAAGAGCTCCTCAAAGGACTCGACCTCCACTACCGCGTCTGTGAACTCGTCACAGGGGATATGTCCTTTGCAGCTGCAAGAACGATCGATCTCGAGGTTTGGCTCCCCGGTCAAGACCGCTACTACGAGGTTTCCTCGATCTCCCACTGCACCGACTTCCAAGCAAGGCGCTCCCATATCCGTTTTAAATGTAAGCAAGACAAGCCTGAGTACTGCCACACCCTCAATGGCTCAGGTCTTGCCACCTCAAGGCTCATGGTCGCCCTGCTTGAGAATAACCAACGGGAAGACGGTTCTGTCGAACTTCCCCTTATTCTCCATAAATACTTAAACGGGATGAAAGAACTCAAATGATCCATTTACTCGAAGACTTCTGCGATTTCCTAACTGACTCCCCCACCTCCTATCACGCTGCCCTTGAAATTAGCGAGAGACTGGCCTCCCTCGACTATACGCCTCTTGTGATGGATAAACCCTGGAAGCTAGAAAAGGAGAAGAAGTATTTTGTCATGCTTGAGGGCTCCATCGCCTCTTTTATTCTTCCGAAAAAAAAACCCACGCAGATGTCCATCATCGGATCGCATACCGATAGCCCTGCCCTCAAGCTCAAACCCCATCCAGAATTTCACAAGAGTAACATGCAACTTGTCGGTGTTGAGGTTTATGGTGGCCCTATCCTCCCCACTTGGTTCAACAGAGACCTCGCCATCGCCGGACAGGTGATCGTAACAAACAAAAAAGGAGAAAAAGAAAAGCATCTCGTCTTCTTATCTGATACCCCCCTGCTCATTCCCCTGCTCGCTCCCCACCTCGATCGCGAGGCCTACAAAAAAGGGCTCGTGTTCAACAAACAAGACCACCTCGCCCCCATCGCCTCATTAAAAGAAGAGAAACTCGACACCCCCTACCTAGAAGAACTCCTTCGCCGTGAGATCACCTTTGAGAAACTCCTCGACTTTGATCTCTTCCTCGTTCCCATCGATCCCCCCCGCTACCTCGGGAAAGACCACGAGATGCTCGCCAGCTACCGGCTTGATAACTTGACAAGTGTCCATGCCGCTCTCGCCGCCTTCGGCCATTACAAAGACCCTCCCACCCATACCCTTCCTCTTGGCCTCTTTTGGGACCACGAAGAAGTGGGCTCCTCGACCCGCATCGGCGCTGCCTCACCATTCTTTGAAGATATCTACCGAAGAATCGTCAGCTTTTACGGTTTAAGCCAAGAAGAAGAGACCATTGCTCGCCACAAATCCCTCTGCCTTTCTGTCGACGTCACCCACGCCCTCAACCCCAACTACGAAAAAAAATACGACCCCAACCATTCTCCCTTACTTGGAGGAGGTGTCACTGTCAAGTACAATGCCAATCAGCGCTATAGCACCAGCGGCTTTGGCGCAGCCTGCGTTGCACAGCTTTGCGATCAACTCGACCTCAAACTCCAAAAATTCGCAAATAGGAGCGACAACCCCGCTGGATCTACCGTCGGCCCTCTTTTTGCAACAAAGCTCGGTATTGAAACCGTCGACATCGGCTTAGCCCAGCTCTCCATGCATGCGACGCGCGAGGTGATCGCCTGCCAAGATCAGATCGATCTCACTGCGCTCCTTACCTATTTTCTTTTGAGGGAGGAAAAGTGACCCATAAAACACCTCCGGAACACTATAAAGGGAAAAGTGCCGCAGCCCATCTCAAAGATGCCCGCAGACGGGGAGCAATCGCAACCTCCGAGGTACATGGTGCAGAGCTTCCGGGCCACATCTCTGCTGGCGCCGACAGCGCAAAAGAAGTCGCCGTGATCTACCTCATCATCTGGGCCATCGGGACACCCCTTGGCCTCCAAAATTCCCTACTTCTCACTCTTTTCATTTCCTTCGGTCTTGCTATTTTCTTATGGAAAATGGGAAGAAGCGCACTCCTAGGCTGGGGACGTCTCGAAAGGCTCCACAACCTCATCGAAGAAGAACGGTGGGAGATTGAGCATCACAGACAACAGGAAAAAGAAGAACTCAAAGAGATGTACGCCGCCAAGGGTTTCACTGGAAAACTCCTCGACGATGTGGTCGATGTTCTCATCGCCGATGATAATCGTCTCCTCCGAGTGATGCTCGAAGAAGAACTGGGTCTCTCCCTAGAAGTCTACGAACACCCCCTCAAACAAGCCCTCGGCGCTGCTCTCGGAGCCTTTGTTGCAGCTGGCCTTGCCTGCCTCTTCGCCTATTTTTGGCCTCTTTTAGGCATTCCTCTCACTACCATTTTCATCGTCGCTGTCGCTTCTAACACCACCGCAAAACTAGAAAAACGGGGACAAATTTCAAGCATCGTCTGGAACCTTTCCCTCTCTCTACTTTCTGGCGCAACTGCCTACTTTTTAACCGAGCTCATCAGCCCATGAATGTCCCCTATATTTTTGACGAATTCTTTGCCTCTGGAAAAGAAGAGAGCATTAGCCCTTTTCTCACCCCTGACTCCCGCAGGTTAGGAAGACACCTCACCTTAAAGAGCGCGATCCTCTCCGCCATCCTCCTTGTGATTTCGTTTGCTCTCCTATTTATCTCTCCACCCGCTTCTCACCTCATCCTTGCAGGTGTCTACTTTTTAGCTGGAACACCCGCCCTCCTCAACGCGATCGATGACCTTCGCAACATGGAGATCAACATCGATGTCCTCATGACACTAGCAGCTCTCCTCTCGATCGCCATCGGAAGTGGAATGGAGGGAGCCCTGCTTCTCGTTCTCTTTGAGCTTTCCGGGGCTATGGAGAATATGGTCTCCCAAAAAACCAAGGGAGCTCTCCTCTCTCTCCAGCGCCTCACTCCGAAAATAGCCCTCGTCCTCAAAGAAGATGGAACCTTGCTTGAGCGCTCCGTTCATGAAATCCCTATTGGCACAAAGATCCTTATAAAAGCGGGAGAGATCATCCCACTCGATGGAGAAGTGATCGCTGGCAGCTCCTTTGTCAACCTCGTCCACCTCACTGGCGAGAGTCAACCCCTCTCCAAAAAAGCGGGAGATACTCTGCAAGCAGGTGCCCGCAACCTCGATGGAAGCCTCACCCTCAAAGTCACCCGCAAAGCGGCAGACTCCACCTTAGTGAGAATCATCACCCTCATTACCGAGGCCCAAAGTGCTAAACCCAAACTCGAAAGACTCTTTGACCGCTTTGGCAAGTGGTATTCAATGACCATCATCGCCCTCTCCTTTTTCTTTGCCCTCTCCTTACCCTTTCTCCTTACCATGCCCTTTTTAGGGGCAGAGGGGTCTGTCTACAGAGCCCTCACCTTCCTTATTGCCGCCTCCCCTTGTGCACTGATCATCGCTATCCCTACTGCCTACTTAAGCGCCATCTCCAGCTGCGCCCGCAACGGGATCCTACTCAAAGGGGGAGTAATCCTCGATGCCCTCGCCTCCTGCACCATGATCGCTTTTGATAAAACGGGCACCCTCACCACCGGCAACCTCACCTGCACAAGTGTCGATCCCCTCCATAATGATGCCTTCGATGAAGAAACAGTCATCGCCATTGCCTCTGGTCTAGAGAAACACGCCGTCCACCCCGTGAGCACTGCTATCGTCAAATACGCTGGCGACAAAGGGATCCTCCCCTATGAAATCGATGAGTTCCTAGCCATTCCTGGCCTTGGCCTCAAAGGAGAAATCCGTCTCAAAGATGAGACTCTCCCCGTAGCGATCGGCCACCCCTCCCTCATCGAAGAGCGTCTCCCCAAATCCCTCTGGGAAGAGAAGATCCCCCCAACAAAGACTCAGAACACCTTTCTCCTCATCGGCGATTCCCTCTACCTTTTCCACTTTGAAGATGAGATCCGCATTGAAGCTTACCAGGCTCTTCCTCGCCTCAAGCAAAACAAAGATCTAGACCTTGTCCTCCTTACAGGTGACCACTCCGAAAATGCAGCCATCGTAGCTAAAGCCCTTCAAATCGAAGAGGTCTACTCCGATCTCCGCCCAGAAGATAAACTTGAAAAAGTGGCCGCACTCTCCAAGACAAAGAGACTCGTCATGGTAGGTGATGGAGTGAATGACGCCCCCGCCCTCGCCCGCTCAACCGTCGGCGTCTCTATGGGGAAAATTGGCAGTGCAACAGCTGTCGACGCCTCAGACATCGTCATCCTCAAAGACGACCTCTCCCTTCTCGATTGGGTCATCAACAAATCAAAACAGACCATGCATATTGTGAAGCAGAACCTTGTCCTAGCCCTTGCCGTGATCTTCCTCGCTACGACCCCCGCCCTTCTCGGCTTCATCCCTCTATGGCTCGCCGTTGTCCTCCACGAAGGAGGGACAGTGATCGTCGGCCTCAATAGCCTCCGTCTCTTGAAAAAATAGCACCTACCTAAGCAGTTATTGGCAAAGGGGTTATGCCTGCACCTTCAGTGAGTTTTTCATCAAATCAATTTTTTGTCGTGTACAGAGATTTGTCCTAATAAAATCATGCTATATACCCTTCAAAACTTAACAAAAAAACCCACTTGATCTTATTGGGTGTTTGTATTAAATTAAAAATCAAGAGATCATTATGAAAAAACCGATAACTTCATTCTGCTCATGATTAGCGCTCGAACTGGCATCACCTTCTCGAATAGGAATAGACCATTTCTTTGCAAACTCTCGCCAATCTTGTGCATTAGCTGTTCCTATGTCATGCGCATTAAAAACTTCCACGTTTCTTCTGAAATCGGCTGAAATACTCACTATAAACCTCTGATTGTTATTAAACGAATTTTTTTATAAATTTTAAACAATTTGTAAATTATTCATCAAGATTTACTTGCATTCTAAAATAAAAACTTTCAAAAATTATGAGAAGTTACATTTTTACTAATTAGTTATAAGTTGAAATATATAGTAAAATTTGCAATTAATTATATATATGGGAAAGAAGAAGAAATTGGGATCTGGGGAGCAGTTCAAGGAGCACCTCGAAGAGGCGGTTCTTAAGGAGAGCCACAAGTGCGAAGAGTGCTACGTCTGGCTCAAAGAGCACATGCCTCCCTCCTTTTTCGAAGAGGTCTCCGAAGAGGACATCCTCCTAACAGCCCATAGCCTCATGGGCTTACATCTCCAAGAGTTCTTCGCCCATATCCACCAGAAGCACTCCGCGATTGTCCTCTGCCTAGATAGCGACGATGCCGATGTTCGCATCCTCAAGCAATACCAGATGCACGGCATCAAGAACTACCGCGCCTTCGTCTCCAATGCTCCACCACCTTTCCCCAAGTTGAAGACCCCCCTTCGGATCGCCGTTATCCACTTCACGATGGCGCCGGAGCTAGAGGCATCGGAGAAGGTCCTAGATCCTAAAACCAAAAAAGAGATCCGCGAGCTCGTCAAAGAGCGGAACCCCGAAGTCACGGATGAAGAGTTTCGGAAGCTGATACAAGGGATGAGTCCCCGCTTCCTAAGAGCAATCCCTCGAGAGAGACTCATCATGGCCCTCGACATGTTCTTTCGAGCGAAAACGAGAGACAACTGTCAGTATGTGGTGAAAAGAAACGAGGATTGGGCTTCGAAAAAAGATACTCCATCCTTGCAGATCGTCTTTGCATGGAGCAATGTCCCCAAGCACCACTTCCTCTATAAGTTAGCTTGCGTAGTCCACCGCCACAACCTCACAATGCGAAGAGTTGGGGCCACTTACATTGATCCTTATAGCAAGGACTCGACCCTAATCATGTCCATCGGCTTGCACGGCAGGAAGGGAAAAGCTGCCTGGGAAGAGGCAGACATCTCCGATTTCCTGCGAGAACTCGTGACCTTGAAGTACTTTGAAGGACAAGAGATCATCGAAAAGAGGTTTGTCGAAACCGGTCTTCAGAGCGGGAACGAGGGCAACCTCATCAAAACTCTGACCCACTTCATCCATCAAACTCTCTCCCATGCCGATGTGAATCTCTACTCGTTCAGCAACATCGAAGAGGGACTCTGCCGCCATCCCGAGCTCACCATCAAGATCACAGAGGCCTTTGCTTTTAAATTCCATCCGGAAGAAAACAACTTAAAGAAGTTCGAGAAGGTAAAGAAAGAATTCCTGGAACTCGTTGCCGATCTCGACACGGGAAACGAAGTCAACGACACGAGAAGAAAAAACATCCTCTACCAGGGGATGAATTTCGTCGAGCATATCCTCAAAACAAATTTCTACCGGAATAACAAGACCGCATTTTCTTTCCGCCTTGACCCCAAATATCTCGATTTTCTCCCTTACGACAGGAGAGAAAAATTTCCCGAGCTCCCTTACGCGATCTTTTTCATGAAGGGAATGTTCTATATCGGTTTTCATATCCGATTCAAGGATCTATCGAGAGGAGGCCTGAGAACTGTCTTCCCTCAAAAAATGGAGCAGATGCTCTGGGAGAGAAATAACGTCTTTTCAGAGTGTTACAACTTGAGCTTCACGCAGCATAAAAAGAACAAGGATATCCCCGAGGGAGGAGCTAAGGCTGTAATCTTCTTAGAACCTTTCGAACGACTCGAGTCAGAGAGGGTCATCTATCGAGAGGAGCTCCAAGAGGCCGGCCTCTCCGAAGATGAAATCAAAACCATGCTCAAGGCCTATAACAAAGAGCAAAAGCTCGAATACCTCTATAGCTCGCAGCGTTCATTTGTCGAGGCATTCATCACCATTCTCAACTGCGACCCCGATGGAAAATTGCGAGCCAAACACATCGTCGACTACTGGAGACGCCCCGAGTATATTTATCTCGGCCCCGATGAGAACATGCACAACGAGATGATCATTTGGATCGCAAACTATGCCCAGTACTATGACTACAAGCCAGGCCGCTCTTTCATCTCAAGTAAACCAGGTGCGGGAATCAATCACAAAGAGTACGGCGTTACCTCCTTTGGAGTGAATGTCTACATGGTGGAGACCTTAAAGTTCATGGGACTCGATCCTTTCAAAGACATCTTCACCATCAAGATCTCCGGAGGACCCGACGGGGATGTCGCCGGGAACCAGATTCTGAATCTCTACCGCTTTTTTCCCAAAACGGCGAAACTCTTTGCTCTTACCGATGTTTCGGGAACGATCTACGATCCTAAAGGGCTCGATCTCAAAATCCTCGCAAAGATGTTCCACGAAGTGCAATCGATCTCAAACTACCCCCCAGAAAAACTCTCCGACGGGGGCTTCCTCCTCGATCTGACAACCAAGCGGGAACAAACTGCCTACGCACAGCAAACCCTCTGCTGGAGAAAAAAGGGGAATAAAGCAGTGAAGGCGTGGCTGAGCGGAAATGAGATGAACCACCTCTTTCGCCATAATGTTCACCAAGCAAAGACCGATATCTTCATCCCTGGAGGAGGAAGACCTCGGACACTGAATGAACACAATTTCACCGACTTTTTAGATGAGACTGGAAGACCCACGTCTGAGGCTATCATCGAAGGAGCCAATCTCTACCTCACTCCAAACGCCAGGAGAGCTCTGGAGGACCACGGCGTCCTCATCATCAAAGATAGTTCGGCAAATAAGGGCGGAGTGACCTGCTCCTCCTTTGAGGTCCTTTGCAGCCTGGTTCTCTCTGAAGAGGAGTTCATCAATCTCAAGCCCAAACTCATGCCCGAGATTTTGGAGATCATCCGAAAACGGGCCCAAGACGAGGCACAATTGCTTCTAAATACCCATGCCGAGACAGGGGCCTATCTCACCGATATCTCCGAGTGGGTATCGGAGAAGATCAACACCTACATGTATCAACTTCTCGACTACTTAGATGGGGTCACTCTCTCGAATGATCCGAAAAATCCGTTGATCCGTTGTCTTCTCAACTACTGCCCTCCCTTGCTCAGAAAGAAATACGAAGAGCGGATCATCACCGAGATCCCAGATATTCATAAAAAGGCGATCATCGCTACCCATATCGCCTCGAAGATCGTCTACTCGAGAGGACTCGATTGGTCCCCAACAATTGTCGATATCCTCCCTCTTATCGCCAGCGACCCCGACATTGTAGACGTTTAACCCTTAGTTGGTTAAATACCGCTTCAGCAATTAAAGATATAGACTGCTAATTTCTCTTTACAAACCGATACTTCCTCTGGTATAATTCTTATTATGCTAAAAGCTATGTCTCCAAAACGCCCCGCTAAAGATGAGAGGGAGCGCCTTGTCCTCCTAGGTCTCGTCGATCTCTACATCGAAACGGGTAAACCGATCGGATCGAGCACCCTGCGCGAAAAGGGGTTTCAGAGTCTCTCCTCAGCAACGATTCGCAACTACTTCGCCAAACTCGAGAAAGCGGGTCTGCTCAAACAGCAACACTCCTCAGGAGGGAGAATTCCCACCGAAGAGGCATACAAGTTATACGTACAAAGTCACTTAGAGAACCCTCAAATCAAGGAAAAAGATGCTGAGGCCCTCACAGAAAAACTCGGAGGCCCAACAAGAGAGGTTGCAGCCTACCTTCAAAGGGCAGCAGAAGTGCTCGCGGAAGAGACAAAATGCGCCGTTTTCGTCTCCTCTCCCCGTTTTGATCAGGACTTTGTCCTCGATATCAAAATCGTCGCCATCGACGCCAATCGTGTTATCTGTATCTTGATCACCGATTTTGGTATGGTTCATACGGAAGTCCTTTATGCTGAAGAGGGAATCTCTGGGGCAAATCTTCAAAAAATTGCCCAGTACCTTCAGTGGCGCCTCTCCGGCGTTGAAAAACCAAAACTCAAAAAGCAAGATGAGAAGATCGCTGCTAGATTCTATAAGGAGATCATGCTCCGGCATATCGTCTCCTACTCCAATTTCAGTGCAGAGGATATCCACAGAACAGGGTTTTCCAAGCTCCTCGACTACCCCGACTTCATCAATGCAGCCTCTCTTGCCAGTGGACTTTCCCTTTTTGAGAATGAGAGGGATCTCCGCCTCCTTCTTGAAAAGGGATGCAAAGAAAACTGCCTCTGTTGCCTGATCGGTGATGATCTCGCTCCTCTCTCTACAAAGCTCACCGGCTGCAGTGTCCTTATCATCCCCTACCGGATCCATCAGACAATCGCTGGAGCCATTGCCCTTCTCGGACCAAATCGCCTCCCCTATCGCCACCTCTTTGGCCTCCTATCAACAGCATCGGATGCGATCTCCGAGACACTCACCCGCAGCCTTTACAAGTTTAAGATAACATTCCGCAAGCCCCAAGCCGCACAAATCGAGCTAGAGAGCCCTCAGCCCTCTTTCATCGACCGTACAAGGGGCCTGCTCATAGATAAAAAGGAAGAAGAATGAACGAAGAAGAGAAAGAGATCCCAGACGAAGAGGAAAAAATCGAAGAAGTGAAAACCGAAGAAGCACCTCAAGAGGAAGAGGACTTCCAAGATAAATACTTTCGCCTTCTAGCCGAAATGGAGAATACCCGCAAACGAATCCAGAAAGAGAAACACGAGATGACCCGTTTCGCCATTGAAAATGTCCTCTCTGAGGTCCTTCTTCCCATCGACACCCTGGAAAGTGCCCTCGGTTTCATCGATCAGATGTCCGAAGACACCCGCAACTGGGCGAAAGGATTTGATATGATCCTCTCTCAATTTAAAGAGATTTTAGGCAATCACAATGTGGTCGCCTTCCACTCCCAAGGAGAAGCATTTGATCCCCATAGACATGAGGCAGTGGAAGTTGAAGAGACCCATGAACACACAGAGGGAACGATCTTGCAAGAGTTCTTAAAAGGTTACAAAAGTGGAGACCGCATACTTCGAGCCGCACGTGTAAAAGTAGCCAAAACTCCCTCAGAAGATATAGAAAAGAACAATAAGGAGAAACCATGACACAGAAAAAGAAAAGCAACAAAATCATTGGGATTGATCTCGGGACCACCAACTCCTGTGTCGCTATCATGGAGGGTGGAACTCCCAAAGTCATCGCCAATGCCGAAGGGACCCGTACAACCCCCTCCGTCGTCGCCTATAAAGATAACAGCGAAAGGCTCGTCGGCGTTCCCGCAAAAAGACAAGCAGTCACCAACCCAGAGAGAACGATCTATTCAGCCAAACGGTTCATCGGCCGGAAGCATACAGAAGTTGCCTCCGAGACAAAAAATGTCGCCTACAAAGTAACCTCTGGGAAAAATGACGATGCCGTTTTTGAAATCGATGGGAAACAGATCACACCCGAAGAGGTAGGCGCACAAGTTCTCATTAAAATGAAAGAGACAGCAGAAGCCTACCTTGGAGAAGAAATCACCGAAGCGGTGATCACTGTTCCCGCCTACTTCAACGACTCCCAACGCCAGTCGACCAAAGATGCGGGCCGCATCGCAGGTCTCGACGTCAAGCGGATCATCCCTGAGCCAACAGCTGCCGCTCTAGCCTATGGTCTAGAGAAACAGAGCGACAAAAAGATCGCCGTCTATGACTTCGGTGGAGGAACCTTCGATATCTCGATCCTAGAAATAGGAGATGGGGTTTTTGAAGTGCTCGCAACGAATGGAGATACCCACCTCGGTGGAGATGATTTCGATAATATCATCCTCGAGTGGATTCTAGAGGAGTTCAAAAAAGAGAATGCCATCGACCTCTCCAAAGATAAAATGGCCCTTCAGCGCCTTCGCGATGCCTCTGAAAAAGCGAAAATCGAGCTCTCAGGAACACAAACCACAGAGATCAATCAGCCCTTCATCACTATGGATACAAGCGGACCTAAGCATCTCCAGCTCACTCTCTCAAGAGCGAAGTTTGAGAGCTTAGTACACGATCTCGTAGAACGAACCGATGCTCCTTGCAAAAAGGCGATACAAGATTCTGGCCTCTCTACAGACCAGATCGACGAGGTGATCCTCGTCGGAGGGATGACCCGCATGCCCGCCATCGAGAAAAAGGTCTCAGAGATCTTCAGCAAAGAGCCACATAAAGGGGTCAACCCCGATGAAGTGGTCGCCGTCGGCGCTGCTATCCAAGGAGGAGTTCTCTCAGGAGATGTAAAAGATGTCCTTCTCCTCGATGTCATTCCCCTCACTTTGGGAATTGAGACAATGGGCGGAGTGATGACTCCCCTCGTCGATAGAAATACCACGATTCCAACCCAGAAGAAGCAGGTCTTTTCTACGGCAAGCGATAACCAGCCCGCCGTCACTATCGTCGTTCTCCAAGGAGAGCGAAACATGGCTGGGGACAACAAAGAGATCGGACGGTTTGATCTCACTGAGATCCCACCAGCTCCTCGTGGCATGCCCCAAATTGAGGTCTGCTTCGATGTCGATGCCAACGCGATCTTGAACGTCTCTGCTAAAGACACAAAGAGCGGCAAAGAGCAAAAAATCCGAATCGAAGCAAAATCGGGCCTCACAGAAGAAGAGATCGATAAAATGCTCAAAGATGCAGAAATACACGCTGAAGAAGATAAAAAGAAAAAAGAAACCGTCGAAGTGCGCAACGAAGCAGATGCTCTTGTCTTCCGCGCCGAGAAAGCCCTCACTGACCACAAGGATAAAATCCCGGATCAAGTGGCCTCAGAGGTTCAATCCCGGGTCGATGCTGTTAAGAAAGCACTCGAAGGGACCGACTCCGATGCGATCAAAGCAGCATCTACTGAGCTCAATACCCACATGCAGAAGATTGGGGAAGCGATGCAAGGAGCAGGTGGACCACCTCCTGGAGCAGGGGCAGCTGGAGCTCCTCCCCCTCCACCACAATCTGCAGGTGCAGAGCCTGACATCGAGGAAGCCGAAGTGGAAATCCTCGATGAAGAGAGTAAGAAGTAAGCTCTTCCTATAATAGGGTCACCTCGGTGACCCTTTTTTCTTGCTTTTTTTCTTCTCGCTGGAAAAAGTGAGGGGTAGATAGAACCCAACGCAAAGGCCCCCATGATGAAGAAAATTTGCTCGTTTATCCTTCTTTTTGCTGGAAGTACCCTTTTTGGGAGCTCGATGGTGAATGATATTGATAAAGCCACGATCATGCTCCGCGAGTTCAAGAGCATTCCCGAACAGAGCATCCCACCAGAGATCATAGATCGATCGGAAGGGCTGGCATTCATCAATGTGATCAAAGCGGGCTTTATCTTCAGCGGCCGAATCGGCTCAGGAATCGTCGTCGCAAGAACCAATAATGGATGGTCAGCGCCTTCCGCAATTGGAATCGCTGGAGCCGGTTGGGGACTCCAGATCGGAGGGCAGATCACCGATCTCATCCTTGTTCTCAATTCGCGAGATGCAGTGAGCGCCTTTGCTAGCGGTGGAAGTATCACCCTTGGCGGAAATGTCAGTGTCGCTGCAGGGCCAGTGGGCCGCTCGTTCGAAGCAGGGATCGGCCTCCCTCCTGCCCTCATCTATTCTTACAGTAGAACCAAGGGTCTCTTTGCTGGAGTTTCTTTGGAGGGCACGGTCATTGTCGAAAAGTCTGGCGAGAATGCCAATTTTTACGGTTCTCCAGTGAGTGCCAGAGAAATTCTCTCGGGAAGTGTTGCCAGACCGCAAGTTGCAGACTCCCTCTACAAAGAGCTTAACACCTATTAAGCTTAGCTCGTACGCGACAGTTGAAGTAAGAGTCATCGATGGTAGCGTCCTCTCCGACAATGGTGAAGTACTTAGAGAGCTTGTGCTCCCACCACCTCTTTTCTTTTACTGCACGGCGTGAAGAAGCAATATCCTCTTTGAGGCGAATACTGAAATATCCCCCAAAGCGCATGCGCGCAGCAATACCCTCTAAAACAGGCTCGATCGATTCCTCTGGAATATTTTCAAGAACATCGCAGCAGTAGATCCAGTAGGCCGATTTCAGCGACTCGGGAAGCTGCCAGAGACAACCTTGCACAAATTGCACCTGGGCCGAAAAGAGAGCAAGAAGATTGCGAATCTCTTGATCGAGGGCATAAGGGGAGATGTCCACAAGGCGAATATTGAGACCTTTAGAGAGGAACTCTTTTGCAACAAGTGCTGTGCCGCACCCGAAATCAATAAGGGTTTGACCGGCTCTTATTTCTCCTTTGAACCCATCGAAAAAAAAGGGGGCGAAATCCTTACCGGGGCTACTGTTTCTCCTAGTAGGAGTATCCCGCCAAATCACATCATAGTTCGCTTTTTCCGCGTTCGCCGATTGCTCCACGTAAAATCCTCCCTCTTCTTATTTTCTAGATACCTGAATGGGGAGTTTTCCGGGAGGGGTGAATTTTCCGAAGAGAGCATCGGCCGCAGCCTCTTTCGCTTCAAACGCCTCTTCATAGCCAACGAGTACGGATATGTTCTTGGGTATCATCTCCAAAGAATAGGGCGTATCAAAAAGGGTAACGATTGCGTGTTCTGGGATCTCCAGGGGAAGATCTCTTTTTCTCACGCTGACGATCACATGTTCATGCTCAGAGGCAAGGGAAATCTCATCGAGAGAGAAGACTGCCACAGAGCCGTATAACCTAAGAGCTCTCTTAAGATCGGGATTCTCTGTAGCCTGAAACAGCGCAATGCTCGCTCCATTAGGAATAGGATGAAAAGGGGCTCCACAGTGCGTCAACGCCTGGCGGTAGAGTCTTTTCTTCAGGTCATTCCTCTGAGGCAATAGGGGAAGGGGTCTTTTTTGCTTGAGTAGGGTGACTCTTTTGAGCTTCTCATCGAGCTCCCCCTCAGAAACTTCTCCGAGGAGCCATCCTTTTTTGATCCGTTCGATCGCGTCGGGGATCTCCACTTCTATGAGAGAATTCGCCTCTTCAAAGTCAGTTGTTGAAATGAGAAGGAGATCGGCTCCAGCCAGAAGTGATTTGAGGCAAATCTCCTCTAAGGTTCGATCATTCTTCACCGCCTGCATATTCAAGGCATCAGTGACGACGACCCCCTTAAAACCCAGCTCTTCTCTCAGAAGCCCTTGGATCACCTCTTTGGAAAGAGAAGCAGGCTCTTCACTCAGAGCAGGGAAAAGAAGATGCCCAATCATCACCATTGGGATTCCCCTCTTAATAAGCTTCTTAAATGGCTGAAGTTCAACAGACTGCATCTCTTTTAGGCTCTTATCGATCCTAGGAAGAGAAAGATGAGAATCTGTCGCTGTATCCCCATGACCGGGGAAGTGCTTTGCACAAGGGACCACTCCCCCCTGCATCATCCCCTCCATCACCGCCAAGGCCCGTCTCGAGACCTCCTCTGGATCGTCTCCAAAGGAGCGCCAGTGGATCACGGGGTTCTTTGGATTGCTGTTCACATCGACCACAGGGGAAAAATTGACGAGGACCCCAAGTGCCCGGCACTGGGAAGCCACCTCTCTTCCAAATTCCTTCAGAAGATGCATCTCACCGATAGCCCCTAGGGTGAGGTTCTTAGGAAGAGAAGCGACATCCCGCATACGCATCCCCGTCCCCCACTCTCCATCGATGCAGGAGATTATAGACGGAATTCCTTCATCTTTAACCTCTTGGAGGAATTTCCTCTGCTGGGAGGTGGTCCCACCCATGAAGATCACACCTCCGATGTGCTTCTCCTTAATGAGGGTTTTGACTTTTTCGAGATGCTCTTGCCCATGCTCCAGACACACAGGCACGACAAATAACTGACCGATTTTCTCTTCTAACCCAAGGGAGAAAGAGGAGCAAGTCTTTAATAAACAAGCAATTAAAAAAAATATTCGATAGCTCATAGTGGTTTTTCTCCTATGCCATAGAGAATAGGAAATCCCCATAAAAAAGGGTAGAGGGTTCTTTTAAAAGAAGAAGTAAATATTTTACTATATTTATTTACAAAATATTAAGACAGTGCTATAATATAGTTATAAAAAACTAATACTAGACTAATTATGATAGCAGTAGAAAACAGAAGTCTCTTTAAGAGTGCTCGCCAAAATTTGATGGCAGCGATTCTCAACGGTGACGCAGATCAGATTCTTACACAGGTAGCGACGATAGAAAGTCTTCGCCCACACGTCGTTATGTCTTTTAATAATGTGAAGGACATAGCGAATCTCATCGCTCGTGCCACCACTAGTCTTATGCGGGCTCAGCCTCCAAAAGGAATCAGCAACAAAAACGAAAACTGTTGGGCGATTGCCGCAATGCAGATGATTGTCAACTCAAAGGGATTGTCACAGCTCATCTTCGAGAATCGACATAAGCCCCTTTGCGGAGTCCTAGCGGCGCAAATGGCTCGTTACCCTTCTGCTTCTGTAAAGAGTGAGACAATTCGTGAAGTCATGCATGAAATCATGCCAGACAATGCTGGCCATCAAAGAGATCCCATCGATCTATTGCACGCATTAATCGAAGAATTGGGAATTTCTCTCCTTTGCCAAACAGGCATTGTGAATCATATGAATGACCCACTTTCTGGGCAACAGACTGAAGAGGTATCAGCTGTCATTGATTTTGAACTAAATGAGATGGACACCCCGATTTTTAACGAATTATTGGAGAGATTCTTCATCCACTCTGTAGAACATAACGACGGAAACTACAAAAAGATTCAGTATATAGGCTCTCCTGAGCATCTCTTCATTCAAGCAAAGCGGATCGAGAGCGGAACTGGAGTGGCCGGTGGAGCAAGAAAAATTGGAACACCGATCCTAGGGATTCCTTTGATGTACGAACTTCCCTCCAAATACACTACTGATAGTGACTCTGCAACTTATCAGCTTACTGGTTGCGTCATCCATAAAGGGACCCAAGGAAACTTTGGGCACTACGTTGCTCTCGAGAGAAAACCGGATGGAACTTGGTACCTGATCAATGATGCTCTTGTATTTCGATGGGATGCAGAGGCTAAGAACTGGTTCTCTATGAATGCCGGCCGTCTTATCGATCAAGAAACTGAACGTGGATTCGTGGAAGTTGATGGAGCCTACACACCGAAAGAAATCTTAGCTAGGGGCTATCTCTTCCACTATGAGAAGAACGAAGAACAAGCGGGAAGCAGCAGCTCTCACCAAGCAGGAGGAGCGCATGCGCACTCCAACGCACTTGTGCCCACCAAAGACAGAGGCCCTTCTTTCCTCAGGTCTATCTTTAGCGCCGTTGGCAATCTAGGATTCTATGTAGCCTACGTGCCTTATAAGGTCGTTCAGGTGACTCTGAAAACAATCGCAAATGTCGCCCTCTTTTCTGTCTCTACGATCTGGAATAGAAGCGCGACTAAAAAATATTTGTGATGATCCTGACTAGATCGTTATAGGTCACGTAAACAAAGTATGCGATAATCAACACCCAGAAAGGGATAATCAACCGCTCCATAGTTTTCATCTTGAGCGGTTTTTTTGTGATCCCTTCATAGATTGAAAAGCATATCTGCCCCCCATCGAGTACGGGAATAGGAAGGAGGTTGAGAAGACCGAGATTCAGGCTAATCATCCCCAGCCAAAAGATCGCTTCTTTGAAACTGATGCCCCAACTGTGATGAACGACTTGAATAATCCCAATAGGCCCTGCCATAACTTTGGGGCTAAGATATCCAGTGAATAATGCATAGAGAGTGCGATAGGTCTCCTTAAAAACATCTCCAAATTGGACAAAAGGATTGGGATTGTAGCGCACCTGTGTATCTTGCAAAACAAGACCGAGCATGAGCCGATTTTGGTAGAGCTGGAAATCCCTTGCAGCGGCCTCTTTCCTTTTGGGGTCTGTAGTTTCTTCAACGGCCTTTGCTTTTTCATCGATCATTTTGTCACGGGTCTTGCCATACCTTTCATCGTAAGGGAACTCATGAAAAGGAACCGGTGTCACTGGAGCTAAGAGCTTCAACTGTCCCAATGTGGTGATGGGAGCCTGCGTGCCAATGCTAGCTGCAATGGCTTCCAGATGTTTCACATCAAAAGATGAGGCAAACCCTTTGTCGGCATCCGTCCAGAGAGGGGGAGGGGCATCTTCAACTTTCTTGACGATGACTAGGGTCTTTTTTGTTTGTATGTTCTTGAGAAACTCAGAGGAAGAACCGATCCTCTCCCCTTGTACAGAGATGATCCGATCTCCGGGAAGGAGCGGCTCTTCAATGGGGATCCGGTCTCCCCCTTCGTAAGCCATTCTTGCCTCAGACTCTTCATCGATATAGCGAAGCGGGCTCTCCACAACACCTTCAGCATTGAGGTTGTAGGGAATGAAGGTGAGAGATGAGAGCTCTGTAGAAAGCTTTTCTGCTGTGCGCCAATCATCGATCTCTGCCTTTTCTTCCGGGCTGAGGCGGAGGTCACTCACATTGAGGCGAGGAACCTGGGTCAAGAAGGTTTTCCCCTCTCTTTCAATTCCGAGAAGGACAGTAGCATGGTTCAGGACGCTCACGAGCTGATGCTTGGAGAATACGAGCTCCCCATCGACCCAAATGATTCGATCTCCATAGGCAATGCCACTCCCTTCGAGAGGAGAGCCTGGGAAGAGCTCATTGGGGGCACCACTGGACATTTTGTCATAGAGAAGATACTGCGCAGCGCTCATCGAAGAGAGGGCGAGGGTAGCCTTCTCTGTTCCACTCATCTCTTCCGTTGAAGGAAAAATATAAGTAAAAGGTCTCTCTCTTCCAGTGGCATAATCGATTTGATCGCCGGTCATGGAGAGTTCTCGCTTATCGAGCATGGCTCTATACAGAAAATCATTGAACCCGTTAAAGGTTTTTCCATTGACCTTCTGGATCCGATCCCCCGGGCGGATTCCCGTCTCGTAGGGACCGGAGCCCCGCTGTACCCAGCCAACATAATCGGTGAACTCGGCAAAGGGTTTTTCTCTCCCCCCCATGACCCAAAGAAAAGAAAAAGCGAGGAGGGCAAAGAGGATGTTGACGATAGGGCCCATAGCTGCAATCTTGATCCGATCCCAAGGTTTTGCCGCAAAGAGCCCACCTTTAACTTGGTGTGGCTCTAGGTTTCCCTCCTTGGCTGTCCCTGCAAACTGCACATATCCCCCAATGGGAATCCAGCCGAGCTTCCACTTCACCCCATTTCTCTCCCACTGGGCGATCGCTTTCCCAAGACCTATGGAAAAAACCTCAATAGTAACGCCCGCTCGCTTTCCCATGAAATAGTGCCCGAGCTCGTGAATGAAAATCAGAAAACCGATTCCGAGCAGGGAGAGTAGGATGTAGAGGATGCTTTGTACCATGATTTAAGTCCTATGCAGTTTGAGCTCTTGCCCGTGCTTCTCTATCAACACTGACGAGCTCATCGTAATTCGTTGGGGTCATTATTGTGTGTTTTTCCATGAGCGCTTCAAGCTTTTGGCCGATGTCTATCCAACCAATCCGATGCTCTAGGAAACGTTGTACCAGTACCTCGTTGGCAGCATTCATGAAGCAGGGCATGCTTCCTCCAACCCGCAGAGAGTCATAGGCGAGTTCGAGACATCGGAATCTCACCGTATCTGCCTTTGCGAAATGAAGAGCTGAATACTGACTAAAATCAAATGGCTCTAGAATACCCTCTTTGCGCTCAGGATAGGTAAGAGCATATTGGATCGGGACAAGCATATCGGGAACACCCATCTGCGCCATGATCGCTCCATCGACAAACTCCACCATACTGTGGATCACCTGCTCTGGATGGACGATCACCTCGATCTGATCGAGAGGCATATCATAGAGAAAGTGTGCCTCGATTATCTCTAATCCTTTATTCATCAGAGTAGAAGAGTCGATCGTGACCTTTGCCCCCATCCGATAGTTGGGATGCTTTAGAGCCTCATCACGCCCCACATGCTCAAGCTGGGATGAGGTGTATTTGAGAAAAGGGCCCCCAGAAGCTGTGAGAATCATTCGCCTAACCGACTGGCGATTTTCTCCATTGAGACACTGAAAGAGAGCGGTGTGCTCACTATCAACCGGAATGAGCTGGACCCCATGCTCCTCAGCAAGGCGAGTGACAAGTTTCCCAGCTGATACGAGGGCTTCTTTATTCGCTAACGCTATATCCTTCTTCGCTTCAATGGCTTTTAGAGTAGGCAATACCCCATCAAAACCGGAAATCGCCGACAGGAGAAGATCAACGCTTGCATGCGTACTCGCAGCCACTACTCCCTCTTGTCCACCGAGAACGGGGATATGAGGAATCCTTTTCTGGAGCTCTAGTGCCTTCTCATGGTCCCACACAGCGATGAGCTCAGGATGGAATTCTTTCGCCTGCTCTTCAAGGAGATCGATGTTGGATTTGGCGGCCAGTGTAACCACCTTGAGCTCTCTTTGGAGGTGGCGAACCACTTGAAGAGCGCTTCTCCCAATGGAGCCAGTACTGCCTAGGATTGCGATTTTTTTATGCATACTACGAGAAGATTATCCCATTTTTTTGCTTATTGTCAAATGGCGAGGGAGAAGAGCGATGAGAAAACTGATCCCAATCAAGGAGACGACAAGCCCCGCTGTGGAAAGAGGCATCTGGTGAGCGGTCAAAAAGTGACGGGATAGAGCCACACCGATGAGGGCACACCCCAGTCCAATCCCCGAGGCCCAGAAGAGCATCGGCCGGAGATTATGGGAGAGTAGGCGGGCTGTCAATGGAAGACCAACCAGGAAGGCGAGAAAAAGCAAAACACCAACAGCGCGAAAAGCACTGATCGCAGTCGCACTTGCGACAAGCATGAGAAGATAGTTGAAAAGACTCGGCCGAAACCCCAGACTCGTTGCCAATTCCGCATCGAAACTGATCAGCTTCCATTCTTTAAAAAAAAGGGTAACCACTGCGAAATTGCAGAGCACAACAGCAAAAGCGAGTTTGCAATCATCGAGATGCAGAGCATCGGCATTGCCCATCACCACCTCTAATCCAATATGCGCATTGCGTGTGAAAAGAGTCACGATCACGATCCCCAGAGCAAATAGACTAGTGAAGACAATTCCAATACTCGCATCCTCTTGCAGACGAAAGAACTGGTGAAGGAGCTGGGTCAAAACGGTGGTCAACAAGCCAGTCACAAGAGAGGCGATTAGAAGGATAGAGAAGTTGATCGGGATCCCCCGACTGGCAGTTGTGAAAAGAAAAAGATAGGCGATGGCTATCCCCAGCAAAATCGTGTGGGAGAGGGAATTGGCAAGCATTGTCATCTTTTTCAAAACAAGGAGGGTTCCAACTAGAGAGGCAGCGATTCCAATTAACCCAAGAGTGAAAACCTGGATCTCGTCAGAGGCGAGTTCACTAAAGCGCAGTGAGCCACTACAAAGCAAGAAAAGACGATGAAAAAAAAGGGGGAAAAACTCAAAAAAGGTCTTGCCAGTGTAGGGGTTCATGAGGTGGACTCCTTTTCGAGAAGTCCTGCGAGCTCTTTTTCTACTTCAGGGGTTAAGATGTGCTCCATCTCCTCAGCGCTGTAGTGGACCCTCTCCCGCTCTTGTCCCATGAAGATCAGATAGGCTTCCCACAAGCGATGGAGGCGGACGAGCTTTTCTCCCCGCTCCTTTCCCTCTTCGGTCAAGCTGAGCTCTCCATCAGTGACATTGACCCATCCCTTTCGCTGCATCTGCCGAATATGATGCGCAGTTGTTCCGATTGGTTTATTTTCACACAGAGCTTTCAAGATGTTCTCCCAGGCACAACGCCTGCGAAACTGCGCTGCTCTGATCATCCGTGTGACCATTCCCCTTTCTGGAGCAAAAAAAAGACTGAAAAGCGTGAAGAAAGTTGCAGAGAGGACAATCATCGGCCCCGTTGGCAAAGAGAGACGGGGCTGCCCCATCCAACCGGGAATCTCATATGAGAGAACATTGCCCAAAAATCCGGATGCAAGACCAAAGAGACTCGAAACGACAAAAAACGGGCCGAGCCGCCTGGTCCACTGGCGCGCAGCAGCAGGAGGGGCGATGAACATGGCGGACATGAGGACCACACCCACACTGCGCATCCCAATCACAATCGCGAGGACAAGGAGAAGATAGGTGACTAGATGGATCTTCCCCGTTTTGACGCCGACTACCTTAGCGAAATGAGGGTCAAAGTAAAGAGTCTCAAGAGAGCGAAATAAAACAACCACAACGGCAAGTCCAAGCAATGCGAGAAAACCATAAAGAATCACATGATGATCGAGCATCGTCGCCGCTTGCCCAAAGAGAAAAATTTGTATTTTTCGAAAACCCAGGGGGAAAATGGTCTGCATCCTGCTGGCGACGAGTACCCCAACCCCAAAAAAAATCGAAAGAACAAAACAAAGAGCAGCATCGCTAGATATCTTAAGTTTTTTTTCCAGAGCGTCTATCGAAAGAAGGCCAAGCATCCCAAAAACAAATGCTCCTAAGAGAATAAGAGCCGCTCCACCCCCTTCGGAAGAGGGCAACAAAAAAGCAGCAAAAAAGGCCGAGAGTACAACCCCAGGATAGGCAGCATGAGAGAGAGCCTCTCCAACAAGAGAGCGCTTCTGCAAAAAAACCAAACAGCCGATAAGCCCAGAGAGAAAGCACATCAGCATACTCCCCAGAGTAGGAGCACGCAGAACTGGATCGGTGAAGTACTGGAGCACCTTACCCCCCTTTTGACTGCTTTTGGGCCAGCTTCTTAGCACGGACAATCATATAGGCCGACTTCCCGTAGGTTTTTTCGAGATTCTCTTCTGTGAAGACCTCTTCGACAGGGCCCGAAGCGATCAGACAGGTATTCATCAAAATGACCCAATCGAAATAGCTACGCACAGTTGTCAGGTCATGGTGGACAATGAAGAGGGTTTTCCCTTCCTCTTTGAGGATAAAGAGAAGTTCGACAAGAGCTTTTTCCGTCGAGATGTCAATCCCTGCAAATGGCTCATCCATAAAATAGATATCGGCCTCCTGCAAAAGAGCCCGAGCGAGAAAAACCCTCTGCTGCTGTCCTCCAGACAGTTCGCTGATTTGCCGCTTCGCAAACGAAAGCATCCCAATCTTTTCAAGAGCTTTTTCAGCCGCTTTCCGGTCACTTTTCGAGGCCCATTTGAGTATTCCCAATTTCCCATATAGGCCCATAAGAACTACATCAAGCACACAGATCGGGAAATCCCAGTCGACCGATGTTCTCTGGGGAACATAAGCCGTTCTCCCTTGCATCTGTTTCAGGGTCTGACCAAAAAAAGAGATCTCCCCAGAGATGGGTTTGAGAACACCGAGAAGCGTTTTGAGAAGAGTACTCTTCCCCGCTCCGTTGGGACCGATGATGCCAACCAATTTGCCTGGAGGAACATCGAAGTTGACCTCCCATAAAGCGGGAACATTATCGTAATGAACGGTGAGCCTCTCAACATTGACTGCACACTGGTCTTTCACTGCATCCACTCCTGCTCAAGCACTTTCGCATTATGTGCAATCATCCCCAAGTAGTGATCCGCTCCAGAGCCTGGCGATCCCATCGCATCCCCATAAAGAGGTGTAGAAGAGATCCTCACAACAAGGCCCTTCGTCTTGCAGGAAGCGACAATTTTTCTAAGAGCATCTCGACTCACATTCGATTCTGGGAAGACCACCGAGATCTCATATTCACATAAATGATCGATCACCCGTTGAATATCCCTCGAACTCAGTTGCCCTTCAGGGGCCAGCCCCTCTGGAGCCACACATCGATCTTCCCAAATTTTCCCTTCAGCGAGATAGGCCTTAGCAAAGTAATGAAAAGCATCGTGACTCGTCACCAAATACCTACGATTTGCCGGAACCGATTGCATACTCTCTTTCAATTGCTCATGCTCCAAGAGCATTTTTTGATAGAGAATAGCGCCATTAGCTTCATAAATCGGGGCATTTTCCGGGTCGATAACACTTAAGATATGCACAATCGGCTCAATCCCCTCAGCCCAGAGAGAGATATCCATCCAGACATGAGGGTCCACCTCTCCCTCTGTCACCAAAATCTTCTCTGGAACCCTCTTTCGGATTTCCTCAGCAAGATAAAGACTATGGAGATGCTTCTTTAGCTGGTAATTAAGACTTGCCCCATGCTCCAAATTTAGACCATTTGCGATCACAATTTGTGCAGAGGAGATTTTTTCATCGTCCCCTTTAACTAGCTCATAGCTATGGGGATCAATCTCACCAGTAATCAGAGGAATAGAATCGACGAAATCTCCCCCGATCTTTGCGACCAGATCATCGATCATGGCCGTGGTTGAGAGAACTCGAATTTTTTCTCCCTCTTTCCACATAGAAATACCGGGAGATTTCGAGCATCCCACCACCAAAAGCAATAATATGCAAAATACAAGGCCTTTTTTCACTCTTACGCCAACGTTTTCAGCAGAGAAAATGGGTAGATTCCCTGCTTGCATCCCGAAGAGAATGCTATTCTTATAGCATACCTTCCTACAGGAGAAAACTCAAGGAGAGAGACCTCTGGATCAAGTTTTTTTTCTTCCCTCTGAGCGCACCTTGCGCAGGGACAATTTTTTTGAATTTCATGCAGAGACAAAGCTTTCCATTCCCCTTCTATTTCAACCTCAAGGTGAAAGGAATCTTTTTGCCGAACTGTTAACGAATTTTTCGAGAGCTGGGCTATCCCCTCCATCACTTTCTCTCCAAGAACAGAAAAGGCTTTTACTCCCACTGACTCTGGATGGGCCTCAAAAAGGGCCTCCCCCTTATCAGCAGATGCTGAGATCGCCGGATCGATGGGGATCTCTCCTAAAAAAGGAACTTTAAATTCCTTAGCAAGAGCCTTTCCTCCCCCTTCTCCAAACAAACAAATTTTCACATCATTTGGATCCAAATAATGACTCATATTTTCAACCACACCCATGATTGGAATATGCATATTTTGAAAAAGTTGCATCGCTTTGCGCACATCCAAAGTGGCCACTTTCTGCGGGGTTGTCACCATAACAGCAGCGGAAATGGGAGCCTTCTGCATCAAAGTCAGTTGGATATCCCCTGTCCCCGGTGGAAAATCGATGATCAGTACATCGAGCTCGCCCCATTCAACCCCTTCCAAAAACTGCTCCATCAAAGCATTGGCGATCGGAGCTCTCACAATCGACGCCTCTTTCTTGAAATGGGCCACAGAGATAAATGGGATGCCAAACGTCAGTGCAGGGAGGAGCTTTTCTGGGTTTTCGCTATCCTCAACGGGTTCCATCCCTTCGGGCAGCATCTGCTCAAGCGAAGGACCGTAGACATCGGCATCGAGAAGGCCCACCTTGAGCCCCCTTCGCTTCAAATCCAATGCGAGGTTCACCGCGACCGTCGACTTGCCCACTCCCCCTTTACCCGCCGCCACAGCGAGGATATGCGCGATCTTCGACTTCGACTCTTGTTGCTCTTGAATGACTGAAAGGTGCGACATCTTCCTCCTAAAGGAAAAATACCAACTGCTATTCAGCGGTTGGTATACATTGGTTCATTAACTAGCTTAAGGGTTCTTTCCCTGATGGATAGACACTCCCTAGATAACTAGGAAGAGTGCGTAAGATTACCCCAAAGCCTTCCAATTACAGAAGGTGAATCACAAAGATCCTCTGCCGTGAGAATATGGAAAACTTCTTCAACCACACCATTTACAGCAACTACCATTGCGTAAGTACCTAGCATCGCCATTGCCATCACCATGGAATCTATAATCAGTATTGCACGGTCTGGCGAAACTGCCATTAGAATTTTTTGACCTACAAAATATATATACCCGCCTAGAGCAACAACAACCCCTGCCGCTAAGATTGCCCTTGTCGCGAACTTGGCAACCTTAGACCAAGTCGAATTGGATTGCTCCGAAGCACTCTGCACCGGTTGTTGATTGCTTACTGATGCTTCACCAGTCGCTTGAATTGCACTTAACACGTGTCCTCCAAAGTGAAAAATTCATGTCGGTAGTATGCTACCAATTCCAAACGATTAAACACAATAATTCGAGGCTGAGCAGTTTCTTCAGACTACCTAGAAATTGGTCTCCTATGCTTCAACAGCCTTTTGCCGTTTAGCTAGAGAAGTAAATGCACTTCCCGCTAGAGTCCAAACCCCTTGAGCAAGGATAGAAGCAACGAGGATTTCATGAGAGAGCAGATAGGATGAGGTCCAATCGATGGAGAAGCCAGCCAAATTTGAAGCGACTTTTGCAAAAGCTGGGGCAATGCTCAGCTCGATAAAAGACTCCGAAAGAGAGATCTCTAAATCAAGAACTCTAAATAGCATTGCAGCACAAAAACGAATAGCCATCGCTGACGCTATTAAGGCAAATCCAAAAGTCATTGCTGCAGCAGGCAAAATAGAAATCGAAGGACACAGAAATGAAATCAGCCTCGATCCCAAATAACCAAATGCTACATAGCTCCCGACCTTCATCACAAGATTAGTAACTGCAGCTGCTGCGGCCTTGCCCTTTTCAGTCCAAGTCTCATGAGACTGCGCCAATAGTTGACTAGAATTGCTTACATTGGACATGCTTGACATAGATCCTCCATACAAAAAACTTTTTCAAAGAATACTCGCACAAGATGTTTGATAGCAATGATTGGTTGCTCAAAAATCTGCGAAATTAGAGATCTCTCGGGGAATAATATACTTGCAGCCCTTCCTCATCGATGAGGGCTAGACTTTCTTCTGGGCTATAGGCTGGCCTTTCTTCCGGGCGAAATCTCCCTTGCAGACTGTTCTTCATGTGATTCACCATGAAAAAAATCCCCTTCGCTACATAGAATACCGCCATGGCAATTCCATAAAACAAAAGAGCAGAAGAAAAAGGTATCGAAAGGCCAATGAGTTTTGTTACTCCCACCGCTAGGCCATTTGTAGCGAGGATAGGGACAACCTTTTTCATGATCGTGGGATTGAGCTCGAGAAGCTTGAAAAATCGCTTATTTGCCGGCTCCACTAAATAGGCAGAGAATCCCTGAATAGCCCCAAAGACAATCGCTGTGGACATGGCTATCGGCCTCAATGATCCAGACAGACAACCACATACAGCTCCAAATGCTGTATAGGAAACTCCCTTGAATAGGATTTGTCCAAATTTCGAGCTTTTGCTCGCGGCACTTAATTCCTGAAAACGATCACTGTGAGAAATAGGCAGGACTTGTGTCATATAGAATGTCTCCCAAACTGTTGCAAACCCATTCAATGGTTCTCCCGCCCTTAGTTATCTAAGCGCGTTAATGTCTACGAGCAGCAAAAGCGACAAATGGCATGAGTAAAAGACTAAGCGAGGTTATCGCAAGCCCTGCTACCCCCACAGTCACCGCAAGAATAAGAAAGGTAGCAATACCCACTATTGTAGCAATGATCGCACCAAGAAGAAACGAGGAACCTAATCCTATGGACAGCCCGACCAAATTCGCTGCTCCACCTGCCACCGCAATGTGTGTGATGCATTTTGCTGCTAGCTTAACCACTACAGAATTATCATCAATTGTTTCAAAGAGACTATTCACGGCTGTATTGACAAGATCAGCTGTGCCAACGAGCACACCTCCAAAAAAAGCTCCCGTAACAATGGAGACTGCAGCAATGGGTGCTCCTAGTACCCCAACGAAGGCACCAATGGTAATATTCCCAAAATAGTGATCTAGTCTGGATTCCACATGGAGTGTGTTCGCCTGATTTTCTATCATGTTTACCATTCCTTTGTTGCTGTTGCATAAATGTTCTACCATTTTGATTCTTTTGTTTCCAATTTTCTTTGTCGCCTCTCCCCTGGGAAGGAGAGCTCTTTTTAATATACAAAACCGATACGAGAATTATTTCTTGTGAAAAAAAACGATAAAGATCTAACATGAGAAACATTATTTTCAGGCTCACTTTTTACGAGGAAGAACAAAACTATTTGCATTTAATTCGACTTTCATTAAATCTGTATGAAAGCATTAAGATGAAATACCATATAAGGAAGGTATAACCATGGCAGTTGATCAGAAAACAAGAAACATTAAAGAAGTTGAAGATATCATCTCAAAAGCAGTGAAAAAGGTAGGTGGAAAAAAGGAAAACGACCTTTGCAAATTCCTTCCTATGGAAACTGGCGGCTATATGCACCACTTCACCCTTCGAAAAATGAAACATAAAGAGCCAAAACAACTTGGAACTCTTATTGAAACATTCATTATCAGAAAAGAGCGTCCCGCTGTTGTCGCACCTAAGCGTCGCGCTCCAAGAGGATCTCGTAAACGTCGTGATAATCTCTCTTTCTCTAGAATACAGCTAGAAAGAATGCTCCAAATCGCACGTCTTGCTGGAGATAAAGAAATGATTTCTATTCTAAGCCCTAAAAAGTCCCTCCCTATCGTCAAAAGAGAGCTCATCTCATCCATTCGACATAACCGGGTAGAACAAGAACTGTGGAATAGCTTCATCGATTGCATCACTGCTGATCAAGCTCCTACAAACGAGTAGTAAAGAATTTAATCGCCGACACGAAGTTCTCCCCTATGGGGAGAACTTTTTGTTGGTACATTATAGAGAAAACCTCTATAATATAAGGGTAAATTCAGAAAGATATTCGTGTGTCTCATTAAATTGATAGTTGGTGAGCAAATTTTTTAATCTCCTCTTTTTGAGTAGTTTAGCACACTTTAAAACATAGACAAAGGAAACGACATGTCGGAAACTAAAACCGCCCCATTTGGGAAGCTGCGCTCACTTCTTTGGCCGATCCACGGTTTCGAGCTCAAGAAACTCATCCCCATGCTTTTATTGATGTTCTTCATTAACTTTAACTACACGATTCTCCGCGACGTGAAAGATGCACTAATCGTCACCGCTCCGGGTTCTGGGGCTGAAGCGATCCCCTTTTTGAAAGTATGGGGAGTTCTGCCTGTGGCTGTCCTATTCATGCTGGGGTATGCCAAGCTCAGTAATATGCTCAGCAAACCAAAACTTTTTTACACGACAATCTCTGTATTTCTCGGATTTTTTGCTTTTTTTGCTTTGGTACTCTATCCAGCAAGGGATGTTCTCCATCCAACAGAACTCGCTGATCGCTTGCAAGCCTCTCTACCAGCCGGTTTTAGTGGACTAATCGCGATTTTCCGCAATTGGACCTTCGGTCTTTTCTATATTATGTCGGAACTCTGGGGAAGTATGGCTCTCTCTCTTCTTTTTTGGGGGTTTGCGAATGATATCACCCGTATTTCTGAATCAAAGCGTTTTTACGCTATGTTTGGTATCGGGGCCAACCTCGCTATGCTTCCTTCTGGGCAGCTCATTAAATATTTTGCTAAATCCCACACAGATATCGTGGGAACAGCTGACGCTTGGGGATCTACCATTAATTCCTTAACGATTCTCGTCATGGTAGCAGGTATCGCCGTCATCGGTGTATATTGGTGGATCAATAAAAACATTCTTTCCGATCCGAAATTCTACAATCCCGCGGAAGTTAAGAAGGCGAAGAAAAAACCAAAGATGCCTCTAAAAGAGAGTTTTGCATTCCTCATGAAGTCAAAATACCTTCTTTGTTTGGCCCTTCTCGTGATTGGATATGGTGTTGCAATTCAGCTAGTGGAAGTCACTTGGAAGAATCAGCTGAAGCTCCAATACCCCACTGCTAATGAATACGCCGCCTTTATGGGAAGCTTCTCTCAAATTACCTCTATCCTTACGATCTTCATGATGCTCTTCGTCGGAGGTAATGTCATCCGTCGCTTCGGATGGGGAAAAGGAGCCCTCGCTACTCCTATTGTCCTTTTAATCTCTGGGATTGGCTTCTTTGCCTTTGTGATCTTTAAAGATCACCTCGGTGGTCTTGTTTCTGCACTTGGAACCACATCACTCATGTTAGCTGTGATTTGTGGTACTGTGCAAAATGTGCTCAGTAAATCAACCAAGTACTCCCTCTTTGATCCGACTAAGGAGATGGCCTATATCCCTCTAGACCCTGAATCCAAAGTTAAGGGTAAGGCTGCGATTGACGTCGTCGGTGCCCGTTTCGGGAAAGCCGGTGGAGCATTGATCAACCAAGGACTCATCGTTGTAACAGGGTCAATCGCACTGATTGCACCTTATGTTGCGGTGATCATGATAGGGATCCTTGGCGTTTGGATCGTTGCAGCTAGATCGCTCAACAAGCAGTTTCTCTCCCTCTCGGCAGAGAAAGAGGCAGAGGCTGCTGCTGAAGCTGCAGCTGCAGAAGCTGTAGAGGCAGAAGCTGAGCAAGAAACAGCAAAGTCCCCCCAGCCTACTTCTTAATTGCAGAGAGCTTGAGACAACAAAAGACCAGCCAAATGACTGGTCTTTTTTTTGTTCTTATTTTTTGTCAGTATCAGACTTGAGAACTTCCATGAATGCAGATTGGGGGATCTTCACCTTGCCAAACTCTTTCATCTTCTTCTTCCCCTTTTTCTGCTTCTCCCACAGTTTTCTTTTGCGAGAGATGTCCCCACCATAACACTTGGCGGTCACATTTTTAGAAAGGGCACCAATGGTCTCTCTGGCGACGATCTTCCCCCCAATCGCTGCTTGAATGGGCACTTTGAACTGCTGACGGGGGATCACCTCGAGAAGTCTTTTGCAGATTGCCCTTCCCTTGGCTTCAGCCTTTGAGCGATGGACAAGACAGGAGAAGGCATCTACAGGCTCTTCATTCACCCGGATTTCGAGCTTGATGATATCAGCCAGCACGTACTTATCGGGTTCATAATCAAAGGAACCATATCCCCTTGTCACAGATTTGAGCTTGTCATTGAAATCGGTGATGATCTCATTCAATGGGAAGCGGTATGTGAGCAGAAGGCGCTTGGCATCCATCGTCTCAGTATTGATCTGCTCTCCCCTCTTTTCCATAGACAGGCTCATAATAGGACCTAAGAACTCAGAAGGAGTCATGATATGGCATTTCACCCAAGGCTCTTCAATGTATTCCACTCCTGTTGGATCGGGATAGTGAGCGACATTATCAATCAGTTTTTCCTTTCCAGAAGAGAGTGTGAATTTGTATACAACGCTTGGAGCTGTCGTGATGATATCGAGGTCGAACTCCCGCTGCAATCTCTCAAAGACAATCTCTAGGTGGAGAAGACCCAAGAACCCACACCGAAATCCAAACCCAAGCGCGAGGCTACTCTCTTGCTCGACATGAAGGGCCGAGTCATTGAGCTGGAGCTTAGCCAGTGCCTCTCTTAAGGCTTCAAAATCAGAAGAATCGACTGGATAGATCCCGGCAAAGACAACCGGCGAAATTAACCGAAACCCCGGAAGAGGTTCCTTCGCGGGATTTTTCTTGAGAGTGACGGTCTCTCCGATTTTCAGATCGGTGGTTTTCTTGATATTGGCAACAATATAGCCCACTTCTCCAGATCTGAGTTTCTCCACTGGTTTTTCACTTGGGGAGAAAATCCCCACCTCGAGCACTTCGAAGACTTTGTCAGAAGCCATAAAATAGAGCTGATCCCTCTTTGTCACTTCTCCACTCATGACACGGACGTAAACCAGCACTCCCCTGTAGGAATCATAATGGGAGTCAAAAACAAGCGCGCGTAAGACATCATCCTCTGATTCTTTCGGATGAGGAACCTGATGGAGGATTCTTTCTAAGACCTCTCGAATCCCCTTCCCCGTTTTCGCCGACGCGAGAACACTGTTGGAGGTATCGAGACCGAGGACATCCTCGATTTGTTGCTTCACCCCTTCTGGATCAGCCGCAGGAAGATCCACCTTATTGATCACAGGAACAATCTCCAGATTCCGTTCTAGGGCAAGATGGACATTGGCGAGGCTCTGCGCCTGAACGCCCTGGGCTGCATCGACAACGAGAAGGGCCCCCTCACATGCAGCCAAAGAACGGGAGACCTCATAAGAAAAGTCGACATGCCCTGGCGTATCGATGAAGTTAATTTGATAGACCTGTCCATCTGAGGCTTCGTACCACATCGTGACTGGATGGGCCTTAATGGTGATTCCGCGCTCTCTCTCAAGATCCATATCGTCAAGGACCTGTTCGACCATCTCTCTTGAAGAGAGGGTCTTTGTGAGCTCAATGAGTCGATCGGCAATAGTCGACTTCCCATGGTCAATATGGGCGATAATAGAAAAGTTGCGGATCTTCTTGATGTCATATTTGGCCATAGATAATAAAGATAGTCGATTGAGAACTTTTTGTCTGCTTCGGCAATTGCCCATTGTCTTGTCAAAAAAAAGGATTGGACCGATAATCTCGCTAAAGAATTTCCTGAGGACTTTATGCGACTATTCCTAATCCTTCTCTCTCTTGGCTTTCTCTTCCCTTGCTGTGCAAAGGAAACCTATATTGTCACCTGTCCAGAAGACACCTTTACAACGTATTTTACGTATGTTGATTTCTATAATCAAAAACTTAATGCTTATCGAAGTAGAAATTTTGAGAAATTCTTAATCTATAGAAATAGAATTTCAAAAAGAAACCTTTATGGAGAAATTCAAAAGCCGAATTATGCTTCGCGAGCTTATACATTTAATAAAAATGAGCAAGTCCATTCGCTGCACCATGCCTATATGTTTTCATGGGGAAGTCTATTTGACAGGTTGAAAGAATTTGAGGTCATTGACGAAAAAGGTGAATCAATTGGAGTGATTCAGGGAAATTTCTATACCGACCAATCAGCTGAATTTAGTTTCTTTGATGACGAGCAGGAATGTTTTGCCAAAGCTGTCATCGACAATGACTATTCTACTCTAGCAATTTCTACTCCCGAAGATCAGAATCTCTTCCTATGCAAAAAAACATTCACACACGATTGGATTTCAGACTCTGACCCTGTCTATTTTTGGACCATCGAAAAAAGCGACAAGACTCAGTTTGATGAGCGATTCCTTTGGCCATTTATCGGCTTCATAGCAGATGTGTGGTGGAAAGGGCTAACATCAGAATAGGCGGATATTTTTTCAACCAGATGGTGAATGAACAAAAATCTTAGAGGTTCATAATGCGATTTATCTTCTGTCTACTTTCTCTTTTCCTAGCAATCTATAGCTATGCTAAAGAGGAGTATGTGCTTACACCAGAAGGAACCGTCTCGGTTACCTCAGATACGAAGCGTTTAGGAGCGAGTTTCAATAAGTTCATTATTGAAAAATCTTCCGATTCTAATCTCATCCCTTATGGAACGGTGTATAAGCCTTATGCATTGACTCGAACATATGTGTACACCTCAAAGATGGGTCACCCTTGTTCTATCCATCACGCCTATCTTGTTTCATTCGGAAGCCTTTTCGATTTTTTAAAAGAATTTGAGGTCACCGATGAAAAAGGAACTCCTATCGGGCTTATTCAAGGGAATTGGGATAGTGATCAGTCTGCCCTATTCTATTTTTTTGATGATCAAAACCAACTATTCGCTAAAGCTACAATCGACAGCAGTTATTCTGAATTATCGATCTCTACTCCTGAAGATCAGAAAATCTTCGACTGTAAAAAAACCTTTGTGATTGGTGGCAATTGGTGGAGTGATCGATATTATTGGACAATTGAAAAAGTTAACCAGACATCCTTCGACGAACGTTTTCTCTGGCCTTTTATCTCCTTTGTCGCAGATATGTGGTGGCCAGGGGTCACAAAATTCGAATCCTTTTGAACGAAAAAACAGGTTTTTAGGAATTCTTAAGGGGTAGTTTTTTTCTGAAGGAATTGTTATTCTTTTATCCAAGCAGAGAGAAAAACAATGACTATTCAAAGTGTTCAAGCCGCCGACCCACTCCTTCCGGTCCACCAGGCTCCTCCCTCCAAGGAAGAAAGTCTCTCGAAGACCGACTGGAAGACTCATTCCCTTGTCGTCCTCAGCACTCTTCTGATCGGCATTGGTGTCTCTCTCGCTGTGGCCTCCATTTATTTTGCAGTGATTGTCCACCCAATGGCCGCTTTGCTCCCCGCTGTTCCTCTTATCTTAGGAGTGGCGATGGCTACCGAACATGATAAACGCAAGCCGATCAAGGCTCCTCCCTCTACCGTCGACCCACTTACCCGCTATCTTCAGAAGCAAATGCAAGGGATGCCTTATCCTATTGGAATACACAATGACTCGGCAAACTGCTGGATTAATAGTGTTCTTCAGATCCTAAGTTACCTTTGTCAAGGCCAGAGCTCGTTCCGTAATCGATTACAAAAAGCTGAAAATCTATCACCTCTCTTTTCTGCAATTACACACCTTGAAATGGAAATGAATAGCTCCACTCCTCCAGCCATTTCCTCACTCAATACTCAACGCTTGCGACTCTGGCTTCATAACACTATTATGCCAGAAGCTCCTATAGACGAGGGCAGGCACGTAGATTCTGCTGAGCTTCTAGTCAAAATACTAGATGCAATGCAATGCACAATCCCTATCGAAGAGCAGAATATCATAAAAGAAAAGGGAAAGTCTGATAAAAAATCAATTAGAGAGGCCCCATATAGTCTAGTGGCCTTAGGAATGAAGCCCAATAAAAAAGAGTCCTTCATGACGCTTCTCAAACGGTTTTTCTACTCTGGTTTCGAATCAGAAAATGAGAAAATAGCTAGAGAAATTGGAAAATCGGAGGAAAGTTCAGATGAAGGTAAAACAGTGGAGACGAAAAAATGTCTTCTTTCTTCACCAGAGGATTTTTTTATCACCCTCAATCGATTTACATATAACAAATCTTCGAAACGCACTGAGAAAATCCACCACCCGATCGATGTTTCTTTTTCTCTTGAACTCTCTGAATCCCAGTGCAAATCCGAAGATAGAAAGAACTACTTTGTCAATGCCTTTATTGAACATGAAGGTTTATCAGCGAATTCTGGCCATTATATCGCCTATATCCTTGTAGGGAAGCAGTGGTTCCTTCTAAGCGATCATAAAGAAGTTAAACCCATCTCTTTAACGGATGCCAAGAAGGCCCTAGAGCGGGCTTACATCATCCACTACCAACAGGTCCCCCAATCAGAGAGTATCGACGTTCACCTCGATGAGAAGCAAGTTTGAGGGCGCGAGCGTCTTCACTTCGAACTCTTTGTCTATACCGGTAATCTGGGCAGCGTCCCCTGTGGTCAGAGTCTTCCCATCTAAAGAGACTTCTCCTTCGATGAGAAAGAGGTAAATCCCACTTTTTTTGGAATGGACCTTGTGCGTAATGGTCTTCTTCTTTGAAAACTCCCCGAGGTATAGGGCCGCCTCTTGGTGAAAAAAGAGGCCCTCCCCTTTTTCATACCCGGAAGCGATTTCAGTGAGGACGTTCTTTTTGAGCTCGATTTTTTTTTGTTCGTAACTGGGCTCAAGATCTCGGGCTTTGGGGAAAATCCAGAGCTGAAGCAGATGCAATGGCTCTGTCTTGGAAGGGTTATACTCGGAGTGCTGGATCCCACTTCCTGCAGTCATCCTTTGGAAATCCCCTGGCTGGAGTATCCCCTCATTTCCCTTGCTGTCTTTGTGGGCTAGGGTCCCTTTGAGAACGATGGTGATGATCTCCATGTTCTCATGGGGATGGGTGCCGAAGCCCCCTCCGGGTTGGATGAGATCATCGTTAAGGACGCGGAGCGTGCCAAAGTTGATCCGAGAAAGGTTGTGAAACTTCCCAAAGCTAAAGGAATGACGACTGAGCAGCCAATCATTGAGGGTGACTCCCCTTTCTTTTGCGGGAATGATTTTTTCTTCTACCACTGGTGCTTGCTCAAACATTGTAAGAAGATGAGGTCACATCCCCTCCTGTTCCTGTCCAATTGGTGTGGAAAAACTCTCCTCTTGGCTTATCGACCCGCTCGTAGGTGTGAGCACCAAAGAAGTCTCTCTGTGCTTGGAGTAGGTTTGCGGGGAGGCGCTCTGTGCGGTAGCCATCGAAGAAGGATAGGGCTGTGCTAAAGCACGGGATGGGTATGCCATTTTGAACGGCTATAGAAACAACAGTGCGCCAGCTCTTTTCAGCTCCGGTGATCGCCTTTTTAAAAAAGTCATCGAAGAGGAGGTTTTCGAGTTTGGGATTTTTGTCGTAGGCGGTTTTGATGTCGTTGAGGAACCCGCTTCGAATGATGCAGCCGGCGCGCCACATGAGAGCAATGGATCCGTAGTTTAGATCCCAATTGAACTCTTTAGCAGCGGCTCGGATCAACATAAACCCTTGGGCGTAGCTGATGAGTTTAGAGGCGTAAAGGGCTTGGCGAACCTCTTCAATGAACTCTTCTCTGTTGCCCTTGAAATCGATCTTAGGAGCGGCATAGAGCTTGGAGGCTTTGACTCTCTCTTCTTTGATTGCGGAGAGGCAACGGGCGAAGACCGCTTCACCAATGAGGGTGACTGGAAGGCCAATATCAAGCGCGCTGATCCCAGTCCATTTTCCTGTCCCCTTTTGCCCTGCTACATCGAGAATGATGTCGATCGTCGGGGTCCCATCTTCTTGTTTATGACCGAGAATACTACTGGTGATCTCGATTAGGTAGCTTTTGAGCTCACCCTTATTCCACTCGTTGAAGATTTCTTGGAGCTCGGTGTAGCTGCAGCCAAGGACACTGGTGAGGAGGTGAAAGGCCTCGCAGATGAGCTGCATATCTCCATATTCAATTCCATTGTGCACCATTTTTACGTAATGGCCCGCTCCTCCTGATCCGACCCAATCGCAACAGGGAAGGCCGTCTTCCTCCGCTTTGGCGCTAATCGCTTGGAAGATTTCTTTGATCTGAGGCCAGGCGTCGGGGTTCCCGCCAGGCATGATGGAAGGACCAAATCGCGCCCCTTCTTCTCCTCCGGAGATCCCCGTTCCTATAAAGAGAATACCCTTTTCCTTGAGGGTTTTGCACCTTCTCTCGGAGTCGGGAAAGTGGCTATTCCCTCCGTCGATGACGATGTCCCCTTTTTCTAGAAAGGGAAGGCACTCTTCGATCAGCTGATCAACTGGGTTTCCCGCTTTGACCATGAACATCACTTTACGCGGGCGTTTGAGGGTCTTAAAAAATTCTTCTAGTGTGTGGGTCCCGATCACTTTGGTATTTTTTGCGGGTCCTTCAAGGAATTTGTCCACTTTTGCGACTGTACGGTTAAAGACAGCGACTTTCCATCCATGGTCGTTGATATTCAGAACTAAATTCTGCCCCATAACGGCTAGTCCGATGAGTCCGAAGTCTGCTTCTTGCTCTGCCATTGACATCTCCCTTCTATAAGTCTAAAATATTTCTCTTTTTGTCCTCGTAGCTCAGCTGGATAGAGCGGTCGCCTCCTAAGCGACAGGCCGCGCGTTCGAATCGCGCCGAGGACAAATTCATTTTGATTGTATATACTTATGCACTCCAGATGCAATCCCTTTTGCAAGTTTATCTAAATAGGTTTGCGTGGAGAGGAGTTTGCGCTCTTCTGCATTGGTGATGAATCCAGCCTCGATGAGTACTGCTGGCATCGTGGTCTCGCGAATCACTTGGAAATTGCCTCTTCTCACTCCCCTAGAGCGAGCACCTGTCTCCTTGACCATTGCATCTAGGATGGCTTTGCCCATCTTTTGAGAAGCGACCCTCCGCTTCTGAACGCTTTTTCCGAAGTAATAGACTTCGATCCCTTTGGCCTCGATCGCTGCTGCGGAATTGAAATGGATGCTCACAAAAAGGGAGGAGGGACGCCTGTTAGCTCTCGTCACTCTGGTCCCTAAAGGAAGATATAGGTCGCGGGCCCTTGTCAAAATCACTCGATAGCCAAGAGCTTCTAGGTGTTTTTTTGCGAGGTAGGAAGTGCGAAGCGTCATCTGTTTTTCGATGAGACTGCGAATCTTCGCCCCTTCGTCTTTTCCACCATGTCCTGGATCGAGCATGATGACCGGCTTCCCAGCTGAAAAGAGGGTGATCGGCATGAAAAGGACAAAAAATCCGAGGAATAGTCTTACAAGCAAGAACGCTCCTTCTCATTGCAGATCTCAGCCGCTACTTTGGCATCATCAAAGGGGAAAATCTGATCGGAATAGACCTGCTGCGTCTCGTGTCCCTTCCCAGCAATCAGGATCATATCCTCTGGACAAGCTTGAAAAATGGCCATTCGGATCGCCTCTTTTCGATTCAAGGCGACCTCAACTTTTGCTGAAGGAAGCACACCTTGTAAAATTTGGTCGATAATCGCTTGGGGGTCTTCGCCCCTAGGGTTGTCGCTAGTCACTATAGATATGTCGGAGAACTGCGAGGCGACCATGCCCATTTTTTTGCGCTTATCAACATCCCGGTCTCCCCCGCAACCAAAAACCGTGATGAGCTTCCCTTGTTTGAGAGGACAAAGAGTTCTTAATACAGAGCGAAGGGCATCTTCTGTGTGGGCATAGTCGACAAAAATATGCAGCCCTTGGCGATTCTCCACCCGCTCCATTCTTCCAGGGATCTGGTGAAAATTTTTGAGAAGCTCAGAAGACAAGGCGAGCGGAAGATCCATTGCGACTCCAACAGAGAGAGCTGCAAGGAGATTATAGACATTGAATCGCCCGATCAAAGGCGATCGGCAAAGGACCTCTTCTTTCTTGTGACAACAGGTGAACTGGATCCCCTGGTCTGTCAGGGTCAGATCTTTTGCTAATAGGTCAGCTCCTTCATTCAGCCCATAGGTGATCAGCCGCGCTTTGGTCGAAGCGATAAAATGGGAACGGGCTTCATCATCGTAATTGAGGATAGCGGTGCGCCCTTCACCAAGGCCAGAGAAGAGTCTTTCCTTGGCCTTGCGGTACTCCTCCATCCCAGAATGATAATCGAGATGATCCTGACTAAAATTTGTGAAAAGGGCGATATCAAAGTCAATCTCCCCTGTCCTGTTTTGGTCGAGAGCATGAGAACTCACCTCCATGACGGCCGCCTTGCATCCAGCATTTACCATCTCTTTTAGGAGCTTGTGATTGGTGATCACATCGGGAGTAGTGAGCGGCTGGCGGGAGCGGTGGTGGCCAACAATCCACTCTACGGTTCCAATGAGTCCCGTCTGTTTTCCAGCTCCATCGAGCAGCGCCTTGATCAAGTAACAACTCGTTGTCTTTCCATTGGTTCCCGTCACCCCAATCACTGGCAGTTTTTTGGAAGGGTGCTGGAAATACTCGGCACAGAGCTTAGCCGTTGCATCGGGAACGTTTGGGTGGATGAGCTGCACCGCTGAGCAAAAGGGATCAAACATATCGGTCAGAATGGCGCTGGCCCCCGCTGCAATCGCATCGGGAATGAAGAGATTCCCATCGTAGCGCTGCCCTCTTGTAGCCACAAAAAGGTTGCCAGAAGCAACTAATCTTGAATCGGAGCAAATGCCAGTGATCTCAATTTCTTTGGAGCCTTTCACAATCAGGTCCGGAAAAGAATGGATCAAACGCTTGAGTCGCATCATAGGTTCCACTCCTGATAGAGCTCTTTTATCTCCCGCGATTCAGGGAGCCAGCTGGCTTTTTCAGCATCGCGACGAGGATCGCCTACAGGATGACCATAGGGGTCATCGGGCTCTAATCCAAGATACTCGAGAGACCGCCTCCCAATCCGTGCAAAGGCGGGTGCTGCGCAGTTCCCCCCATATTGGTTACCACCAACACCCGGGATGTATTTATATGCTGGCTCGTCAATCACCACCATCAGGACAAAGCGAGGATTGTCTGCAGGAGCAAACCCAATGAAGGTAGAAATATGATCTCTTTTCGAGTAGGTTCCGTCCACAATCTTTTCCGATGTCGATGTCTTCCCCGCTTCTGTGTATCCGTGGATATCCCCTTTGACTGCGGCGCCACCTGGTTTGGTTACATATTTGAGGCCTTTCACGATTTTGTGGGCAATCCCCTCATCGAGAAGGCGCTTTCTCCCCTTGATTCTCACATCATCTGCATGGTCGAGCAAAATCTGTTCACTCCCATCGGAGTTCTGACGAATAATTCTTTTGATCAGGGTCGGTTGCACATCATAGCCCCCATTCGCAATAATGGCAAAACTCCGAATCATTTGGAAACTGTTTACCAGAATATTGTGCCCCATTGCAAGAGAATAGGGGGTGGGACGAGACCATTCGAGAGTCCCGTTGGGATGCATCTTTCCAGGCATCGGAAGAAGCCCTGCACTCTCGGCAGGAAGCTCGATCCCTGTTTTTCGTCCAAAACCAAAAATATTCTGAAGGACACTGCGATACCACATCTCTCCCATCTCATCGATAACCCGCTCGATCATCTTCGCCACATAGACATTGGATGACTTCTGCAAAGCCATCTCCATATTTAGGTACTGATGGGTCCTGATGTCCTTTATAGGGCGTGTTCTTCCAGGAAAAAGGGAGGGAAGAGTCGATACCTTCTCCTCTGGGTCAAAAAGGGGAGGCTTCCCTTCCTTCTCGAGTTGAGCATTCGCGAGGAGGCAAACGGCCATAGTGATCGCCTTCATAGTAGAGCCAGGCTCATAAGGGTCGGTGATTGCTTTGACCTGGGTCTCCAAAATGAGCGATTCGTCATTAAAATAGTCACGGTAATCCTCTGGTGAGAAGAAGGGGTACTGCGCAAGCGAGAGCACTTCACCTGTGTGCGGGTCCATCATGATCGCCCATCCTCTCATTGCTTCCGCCTTTTTTACCTGCCTTTCCATTTCCTCTTCGGCAATGGTCTGAAGGCAATGGTCAATCGTCAAGTAGACATCAGCTCCATTTTGAGGGGAGGCGATCACCTGCCCAACATCCATCGAATGACGGGGAGAGCGGTAGAAGAGGCGCTTGCCCGATTTTCCCCGCAGAAAATCATTGAGGACATATTCAAGTCCACCAGTAGGGATGCACTGCCTCGTCACAAGGTCCCGATCTTCACGCACCGTATGAAGGACCTGGCCCAGCATCTTCCCAAAGGGATAGGATCTCTGGTAGTCTTTTTCAAAGTAGATCGCATTACGAGCCAACCTCTTTTGCTTAGCAAAGCCAAGCCACCAGCTCTCAATCTGATCTTTCACACTCGTATCGATCCATTTCGCAACCTTCCGACTGCGCGATCGTATTTCAAACTGCTTTCGGATCTCATGCCGTTCTTTTTCGTTTTTTTTCAGAAAAAGGGAGAATTGACGAGCCATCTCATCTCGAAAGGATTCAGGGATGCTCTTCGGATCGATATAAAGATGGAACTTTGGAACATCGATCACAAGAGCTTGTGGATGGCTTGGATGAGAGGACTTGGTAGATGTATTGGAGTAGAAAAGCCCCCTTCTGAAGGGTTCCCTTACAACGACAGTGTGCTGGGCATACGCGATCTTCTCCCATTTTTCATGCTGGACAATCTGTATCCGAAAAAATTGAATGATTAGGAGAGAAAAAAGAAGAAGAAGGAATAGAGCGACTCCAATGAGTCGCTTTTGATCCTTCGCCCTAGGTTTAGAAAATCGTTTACGGGTTGCCACCTGATGCAAAAGTGATGCTTGGTTTTGTCCTCATGCGATCGCCTCTTTTCTCGGAGAGCGATTTTGAGGCCCTTTCTACGTTCAATGTAAGTACTTGAGGACCAGTAGGAAATTTCAAATGGGCATACTCAGATAACCCAGCGAGTCTCATTAAATTCTCCGGACTCTCGAAGGCTTCGATCTCAAAAAGAAGACGGGTATTTCCCTCTTCGATTCTGCGAACCTCTTTAGTCAGCTGTGGGATTCGGATACGTAATTCAGTGATTTCATTTTGCATATCGATATAGGTATAGATGCAAAAGCCAAAGAATCCAATACAAAGAAAAATCCGAATAAAAAGTCCTTTATTCATTTCATATTCCCAATTTTTCAGCGAAACGCAGTCGCGCACTTCTCGAGCGGGGGTTTCGTCTTACTTCTTCTTTTTCCGCCATAAGCGGCTTCTTATTGACGAGTTTCAACATGGGCTTTTCCACATACTCCCGATACTTATTCCTCGCAGGAACGAAAGCTCCCTTATTCAATATCCTCTTCACAATCCCATCTTCTAGACTATGAAAACTCATCACGCCGATGCGTCCTCCGAAGCTCATTACTTCAATCGCCTTAGGGAGTGCCTCTTGGATAGACTCGAGTTCCCGATTCACACAGATCCTAAGTCCCTGAAAAATGAGCGTAGCGGGGTGAAGCTTCTTATTCCTCCCCCTTCCCAATGTAGAGGCGATGAGCTCAGCGAGCTCTTTCGTCGTTTCGAGCCCTTTTTTCTTCCGGCCCAGGGCAATCGCTCTCGCCGCTCTCCTCCATCTCGGTTCCTCACCGAGGTCCCGAAAAACCTCTCCCAGTTTTTCCTCTGGCCACTCGTTGACGATTTCTCGAGCTGTCAGATCATCGGATGGATCCATCCTCATATCAAGGGGACCCTCTTTACTAAAACTAAAACCTTTTTCCTCTCTATCTAACTGCATTGATGAGACTCCCAAATCAAAAAAAAACCATCCACTGTTTCGATCCCTTTCTCACGCAACTGAAGATCGAGATCGGAGAAATTCCCATGAACAAACTCCACCTTCTCTTTCCAAGGATCGAGCTCCGCGCGCGCGATCTCTATTGCTTCTGGATCGCGGTCACACCCAATGTAACGCTCGATCTCTGGATGGGCCTTAAGTATCGCTTTTGCATGTCCCCCAGCGCCGAGCGTCCCCTCATAAAAACTCTTCAGAACAATCCCTTCAAATGCTCTTAGCACTTCATCGACCATGATCGGAGTATGGGGTCTTTCATCATTCAAAGAGGTCACCGAACTCTTCCCCCCGGTCTTCGAGCAGTGCGAAGGCCTCTTCCGTCATTTTCTCTAACTCAGAACCTTCCGCTTTATCCTTAAGCATATCGCCGAGCTGCTCCTCGTACTTCTCTTTTGGCCAAATCTCGATTTTTCCAAGCACTCCAGCGATTACAATCTCACTCTTAATCCCAGCCGTTTTTTTGAGCATTGCCGGCAAAAGGACGCGCCCCACCTTGTCACAGGTCATTTGGTGGAGAGAAGAGAAGAAAAGAGTGAAGAACCTTTGGTACTTTGCCACGTGCTGCTTCGCTCGGAACTTTTCGACAATCTTGGCAATATCGCTCTCTCGGTAAATGGCCAAACACCCCCCCAGCCCAAGGCCCAGACTGAAAGAGAGAGATCCATTCTCTACCAGGCCGAAACGCAAGTTCTGCGGAAGGACAAAGCGATTTTTGCTATCGAGCTTTGCCTCTGAAGATCCACTGAAAAAAAACCGATTCATACCTACCTATTCCCACCGTTTCCCACAATTTAGCAACGAAAACGAAACATGGCAAGAGTTATTCCGATTACCCGAAGCCAAAGACTCTATTTTGAAGGTTCAAGTCCCTCAAATCAAAGAGTATGTAAAGATTACAAAAAGTGGGAATTTGTGGGAATGAAAATTTTCAAAGAAATTCCTTGATCCATTTCAAAGGGCAAAGTAAACAGAAATTATGGCTAGAACAATCGATGATTTAGGACTAGAGAGCTCCTCACGCTATGCAGAGGATCAAGAGCTGTTTGATCAGACTCTGATCCAAGAGGCGAGGATCATCCCCTCCCAGACGAAAATCACCTCAACACTTCCCACCTACCCATCCGAATTCGACGCCCTTTTTGAGCTAGAAAAGCAGGGGACTGTCTGGGCCCGTTTTCTCGCTCCCCCCAACTACTACGCTTCCAGACGGCGCCTCTTCTCAGAGCAGATCATCCCCACTCTTGGTCCTCCAGATCTTCAAGAAACAAAAATGGGGCGAATTGAAGCAATTGGGGCCGAAGAAAAAGGAAAAAGAAGAGAGGAGGGGGCTCCTCCCAACGTAGAAGAAGAGCTCGAAACTGAAAAGCAAACACTCATGCACTTGCTCCAAAACATCCACCTAATGGACGAGCTCCTCATTGACATCAATTCCAGACGGGTCCAGTATCAAAAGGGATGAGTGACGTCAACTGGATAGAGGTCCTCGACTGGGGACCCGATGAATTAGAAGACCTTAGGTTCGTTGGATACTCCTATCTCAAACAGGGAAAATACGACATTGCCCTCACTTTCTTCGAGGCCCTAGTCGTTCTCAGTCCCGATAACCCATACGATCTGCAAACACTCGGCGCCCTTCACCTCCAAAAAGACAACAACCTCATGGCTCTCAACTTCATCGAGCGCTCGCTCAAATTAGAGCCCGATCACCTCCCCACCAAACTCAATCGAGCCAAGACCCTCTTCGCTTTAGGGTATAAGAGACAAGCGATTAAGGAAGCTGAGGAGCTGAGCAAATGCGAAGACCCCTCGATTACCGATCAAGCCTCTGCCCTACTAATGGCATATGTGTAATTTGACATTGACAATTATCTCGCAAAAATGTATGATAATAGTTAATTATGAGTATTTCAATAAATGCTATTGCAAACGGCTCCGTCTCGATTATCCCCTCTTCTTTAAGTATTGAAGATGAGGATAAACTTATTCAGGATATTCAGATACGTTTTCAGAAAATTTCCAGAGGAGAAGTCGCGAAAGAAGACATCGATGCATTCATTGATCACACTGAAACCATCCTAAGAGCAAAGCCTTGCAAGCGCATTACTGATACTTGCGAAGTCTTTCTTATCCAGGCCTTCCTTCTCCAGAGAAAACACAAAGAAGCCGCCCAGTGTGCCCGAGCAGCCCTTGCTAGAGATCTACCCAACGACATTCATATCTCTTACAAAAGCCATACCACGATTGCAATTACCTATCTAGCAGAGAAAGATTATGGGAAAGCGCTTGAAATCACTAAATCTCTTTCGAAATATCTTCCCAAAAAACAACCCTACTTGAATAGAATCTATACCATAATGACACTCGCATTGACCTATCTATCAAAGTATGAGGATGCTATAGAGTCTGCTTTCGCAATGGCAATTACATCAAATAACAAGAAAACTCTGAAGATCGCTTTCATGCAAAATCTATCGATCTTCGAAAAGCTCGTAGAAAAGAAGAGCGATGAAAAGGCATTTCTTCCCTTTTTGGCCCTTTACTGCACCGTACGTAATAGAACTGAATCCGCCAGTATTACAAATCACAAAAAGGATTTTTCGAAATCATCAATTCCTAGGACTCTGCAAAGAGCTCTCAAAACAAGGGTGAATAATTTCCAGATCGCTGTCAACAAAGCCCTCAAAGAAAAAAAACCCGATGGGCGAAATCCAGCTTTTGATGTCCTACTGTCTTTGTCAGATTCCCTAGTAGAGCATAAACATTTTGAAGATCTCGCCAAAATGCTCATTCCCTTAGCTTATCTACCAGAGAATGAGGAAGAGACGCAAAAACTTTATGAAATCAGCACCCATGCCTTTGAGTATCTTTTTGATAACCAAGAATACTCCAATGCAATAAGACCGCTAAGAGCCATGCTCATCCTTGCATGGAAAAAGAAAGAATACATGAGTGACGCTTTCACTCATGTATTCAAATTAATACCTCAATTGATACGTAATAAGCAGTATGTGAATGCTAAAAGTCTCATTTATTCAGCTCACTCTGTAAGGCCCTCCGATCGTCCCATGAAGGCCTTTTTCAATTATTACTTTGACAAAATTGATGCTCTGATCCAAGCCGCAAAAAACATAGAAATCTCTCACACACTATTATTTCTGCCCTCAGCAGATACTCACAAAATGGATGAGGCAACAACAAATGGATCCTCTCCCAACTTACATCATCAAAAACCCGACATTGATCGGGAACCATCCCCAAAAAGACGACATTCTAATGACTCTTAATTCTTCGTTGGGCTACCATTTAAGATTTACAACGTAGAAAAGTGATGGAGCAGGTGGGAAGCAACTACACCATCAATAACATATGCCAAAATCAGCGGTGATCATCGATCTATGCAGCTTTGCGCCAAAGTCGCTAAAATGCTGAATACAATAGGCGAACATGAAGAAGTTTTACTGATAACACAATCACGATTCACCAAGAATCTACAACTTGAACAAGACTCGCCTTTTTTGTCCTCGCTTGCTAGACAGGAGCAGATTGCAAGTGATGCTCTAGCGCGCATCAACATTCCTCATGAAAAGCCCGATATCGATGGTGAGCCTAATGCAAAAAGAACCGTTTCATAGGCCGAAATCCTTCAGCCAATAACTCAGTGTCAACTTGTTAGATAAGGGGCAAAAATTTTTCAAAATTTGCCCTTGCGTGTTTTAATGCCCCGTGGTAAACCTGCCACAATAAACCTCTTGAGATTACATTGTGGAAAGATTGTTCATAAATACCATTTGGATACAATACAGCTCTATTTGTGAAGGAGATAGTGGGTCTGTTTTGACTCATCATTTTGAGACGCACATCGCAAGTGAAGAGAAAAAAATAGGGCAAAGGTGCTATCCTAAACGCTTCAAAAATTCCACGGGGCTCTATCTAAACCATACACGCAAAGGACCGAGGTAAATGCTGACAAAAACACCAAAACAGTGTTGGGAAGATTTCGTCCAGTTTGTCGAAGACTGTTGCACGGCGACGGAGTTCCATAATTGGATCGCCCCTATTAAAGTCTCGGAGAGCACTGAGAATGAGCTTATTCTTGAAGTGCCCAATATTTTTGTACAGGAGTATCTCCTTGAAAACTTCAAGCAGCATCTGCAGAATTTCATTCCCATAAAAGAAAAAGGACAACTCGCCCTTTCTTTTGTCATTGCAACCCCTCAGAAAAGACCTGAGAGCAAGGCAAAGCCCTCCCCTCTTCCAGAGCCTAAGGGACAGGAAAAGTACAAGCAAATCCTCAACCCTCAGTATACGTTTGAACATTTCATTGAAGGGCCAGCCAATCAGTTCGTCAAGTCTGCAGCTTTAGGTATTGCGATGCACCCTGGGAAGTCCTACAACCCCCTTTTCATTCATGGAGGGGTAGGTCTTGGAAAAACCCACCTTTTGCATGCGATTGGACACTATGCCAAAGCGCACCATAAACGACTTAAGGTCCACTGCATCACGACGGAGGCCTTCATCAACGATCTGGTCGATCACCTTCGAAGCAAATCGATCTACAAAATGAAACGCTTCTATCGTGGTCTCGATCTGCTCCTCGTCGATGATATTCAATTTCTGCAAAGCCGCCTCAACTTTGAGGAGGAGTTTTGCAATACATTTGAGGCGCTCATCAACCAGAACAAGCAGATCGTCGTCGCCTGTGACAAACCTCCAGGGCAACTTAAGCTCTCGGAGAGGATGATAGCGAGGATGGAGTGGGGACTCGTCGCCAATGTCGGGATCCCCGACCTAGAGACAAGGGTCGCTATCCTCCAGTATAAGGCGGAACAAAAAGGGCTCAAGCTCTCTCATAAGGTGGCTTTTTTCATTGCTGAGAGGATTTTCCATAATGTCCGCCAACTAGAGGGTGCTCTGAATCGGCTCACAGCCTATAGCCGAATGATGGGACTCGATGTCACTGAAGAAATCGTAGAGTCGACACTCAGTGAACTTTTTCAAAGGGCGCCAAGTAAAAGGGTCTCTGTCGATCTCATTCTCAAGAGTGTTGCGACGATGTTTGGTGTGCGGGTCAGTGATCTTTGTGGCAATTCTAGGACAAAAAATATCGCCTTCCCTAGGCAAGTAGCTATGTATTTGGCAAAAGAGATGATCAACGACTCGCTCATGAAGCTCGCAGCTTCTTTTGGAGGAAAGACCCACTCGACTCTTCTCCATGCTTGGAAAAAGATCACCGAGCAGATCTCCAAAGATGAGACATTACGTAGGCAAATTCAAATGGCGAGACGGAACCTCGAGTCCTAGTCCTTAGTCTCTAGTGCTAAAAATCGAAGCGCAGGCGAAAGACGAGCCCCCCCAGCGCAAGATCGTTTTCCATCCAATCAAAGTCTGTGAAGAACCTTTCAATGCTCGTCGAATCTATGTGGTTTTCCACACCGGCAACTTTGAATTTATGCACGTAGTTGAGAAGAGCGTGGTGCTCCCAACCTAAATCGATGGTGAACCGATACCGATGACAACAGAAGGTATCTTCGTACCTAAGGCCGAGGCTGAGATCAATCCCCGCTTGCATTCCATCTATACGGCTCGTCGATTCATAGGAAGGGATGAGAATTGTGCGAGTTGGAGGGAAATCTAGGCCTCCAAGCCTCTCTTTTCGGCGGACTCGATCTTCTCCCCAAAGAAGGGCAACGTCAAAGCCTGCATAGATCGCGTAGCACCTGCAGAAGTACCAGGTCGGTTCAAGTCCCCCAACAAGGCCAACTCCCCAGATCCAATTGTTAAAGGTGATCTTCGTTCCGAGATCAGGGTCAGTTTGAAAATCGATGATGTTTGTCACATCAAAAATGATCTCCGACCAAACGCCTCGAACGGCTGCAAAGGGGCGGAGATTGAAGCACTCGCTAAGCCAGTATTTTTTCCCGAGTTCTAGATCAACTACATTGTAGTCGAGGCGCCACTCTCCCGAGACTTTAGTGTAGATGGGAGCTTCGTCTTCAAAGGTGAATCTAGGGTAATAGTAGTCCCATGGGCTGATCAAAAGTGTCGTCCCATCGGCATGGTTCTCTATAATATTACCATCAACGGGGGATCGGACAGATTCGCGCTTTTTTTTCTTATTATGCACGTAGGTCCATAAGAGATAGGTATCCCAGCCATCACAACAAGAGTTGTAACCGATTGCGGCACGAACGCCTGGATCCCACCTTGAGCCCATGGTGATCTCATCTTTCGGAAGAAGATAGATGAGAAAGAGACCGTCATCATTGATCACATTTCGCACTCTCGCTTTTTCAGCGATCGGCACCTGCTGTTCTTTTGCATACCAGTAGAGAAACTCCACATCGAGGGAAAAGCCCCAGTTACATTGCAAGTCATTAAAAGAAGGGACGAGGCTACAGCCACTGCAGTTTGGGCATATTGGAGCGTAGCAAGAGTCGCAAGCAGCATCAGTACAGTCATTCATTTGCTGTTTAGCTCGAAGCCCATCACTTGCTGTAAGAGACGCTGCAGTGAGCAAAAATAGTGACAAAACAATCTTCGACATAGGTTCCTTGGCGTGCTTGCAAAAACCTTAAATGGTTATTAAAAAGGGATCAATACGATTTTAGCAAGAAGATTTGATCAAAAAAAATGCCAGGCAAAAGGAGCCTGGCATTTTTGCGTTAAGAATTCTCTTTTTGGACTAGAAATCAAATCGCACACGAAGGACAAGACCTCCTAGGCCGAGATCGGTGTTGAAATCGTCGAGATGGACAAACCCGTTTCCAATTTCAATGGTATCCACTGGTATAGCGAGGACCTTGAATTTATGGGCATAGTTGAACCATTGATGGTGTTCCCACCCGAGGTCAAAAGTAAATCGATACCGATCACAGCAGTAGGTATCTTCATAACGAAGACCAATAGCTAGATCGAGCACTCCTTGCATCCCATCAACACAAGCACTTGTCGAATAGCTTGGATTAATCACTTCTATCATTCCTGGGCCAGGGAGAATCCCTATTGACTCTTTTCGGCTCACATCATCTCGTCCCCAGAGAAGGGCAATATTGGCATTCCCATAGAGAGCAAAGCAAGATGAATAGTACCAAGTCGGTTGGATTCCTCCGAGGAATCCTACACCCCAAATACGATTTTTGTATGCAACACTTGTAGAGAGGGCATTGTGGATAGACTCATCAGTTGGCTCGAAAGAGTTTTTAACTCTGAAGCGCAATCGGGACCAAGCGCCGCGAAGCCCTACAAAGGGGCGGAAGTTGAAGCACTGGCTGAGCCAGTATTTTCTTCCAAGCTCTAAATCGACCACATTGTAATTCAGACGCCACTTACCCTTAATGTGATCATAACCAGAAATCTGAGGATCGTCTCCATCGACAAATACAGGATAGAGCGTATCCCAAGGGCTGAGAAGAACATTTGTTCCACTAGGTGTATTTTCGTCTTCGAACGGTGCTACACTCCTACTCCGTGTTCGTTTATTGTGCATGTAGGTCCAAGAGAGGTAGTAGTCCCATCCATCACACTCTGAGTTGAACCCTACGCCGAGGCGAAATCCAGGATCCCAACGAGAGTCCATGAAGATCTCTTTCTTTGGGAGAAGAAAATCCTTCGGAGTTCCATCTTCCCTAAGTACCGGCTCAATCGTTGACTCAACTGCTAAGGGTAGGTGCTGCTCCTTCGCATACCAATAGAGAAATTCGACATCAAAGTAGAATCCAAAGTCACATTGCAAATCGTAAAACTGTGGGGTGTAGCACTCACAATCGATGCATTTTTTCGGTTTAGGGACGCAGCATGGCTCACATTCGCAGCAAGGCTGGCAACATGTTGAGCATAAGCTTGCCAAAGTGATATCACTTACCTCGGGCATCACTTCAGTTGCTACGAGGGCTGAAGATGAAAGCATAATCATCGTCGCTGTTTTCTTAATCATAGGGTCCTCCTCCTATTTTTGATTCGATTTATAACAATACTCATAAGGTTTTTTTATTCCAATTTTTTTTAATTGGGGAAACAAAATGTTAACATTTTTTTATCAAAAAAGCTGATCGTCAAAAATCTAAACGCCCTCTCCTGTACAAAGAAAAAAAGAAGCCAGCAAAAGGATTGCAGTTGCAGATTTGATCATAGAGGTATTCCAAGTAAAAACTTTGCTACAGTATAAGAAATGTTTTTTTTATACAAGAAGTTTAGAGATCTTCGGAGTTAACTTTCGGTGCAAGAATTTCAGACTTTTGGCTAGGAAAGAAGACCTCTTTGAATTCTGACGAAGATGTCTTGGTAGGCCTCTTCATTCATGATCTGATGGACATCGACAACTCTTCCCAAGTTATCGTAGATCCTCATAAGGAAATTGATGCGAACTTTCGTTTTATTCCCCTCTTCTGTCACATTCGATGTCATCTCGAGCACTGAATGTTTTTTCCAGCGGGCTCTTTTACCTGAGAAGAGGTAAGCCCAAAATTTTGAGGAAAACTTTTCAATATTCGTGTCGAGCTCTGCTGTTAGAAGGCCAAAATCACTACTGACATTTTTGATCATATACCCTTCATCTTGTAGAATCGCCAAGATCTCTTTGATGACTTTTTTTCCATCATGGCCAACAAACGTATGCGTTTGCATAGACCGAATCCGCGCTTGTACAATGGCAGGATCATCCTGCTTGCGAACACAGCTAGAAGTGAAAAGACAGAGAGCGATCAAGAGGTATTTGATGACATGCATAGTGTTATTCCGTAGATCATTTCGGGTGCTCCTTCATCGAGCGTCCAGCCAGCAGAAGAGATCTCTTTTCCTCTTCCCATACCGGTTGCTAGCAATAATACGCAGCGATGAATAATGTTACAGTTCTTTTTAAGGGAAAATTGCGGTACGGGGGTCCATTTCCGCTTAAGTGTTTCGATGAAGGGGCATCCAAGAAACTGGGATAGCTCCTTACCCACTTGAAAGGGAGAAGGAGGAAGGAGAGGAGGAACACCTACAATCAAATCGAAGGTGGGCCATTGGAGACGATCGATCTGCAGAGCCAGGTAAGCGGCAAAGTCTTTTGCCAAGTAGGTCTGTTCCCTGAATAAGAGGGCATCGAGAAGACTCTTAGCAGGACCCATCTCTTCAAAGCAAGAAGCGAGCTGTTGGAAGGGAGAGGACTCTTGCCTACACAGCAGGCACCTCCCTTTTCTTTGGGAAATCTCTACAAAGCATCGATCACATCGCCCTTCTACGGAAAGAAGGGTGAAGTTGTTTAGGCAGGAATCACAAAGGGGAAGCTGTTTCTCCATCCCCTCTTTGCAGTGCAAGCAGATAGGGGGGTAAAGGATATCGAGGGGCTTCACCTGATCTGTAATTCTGGGTTGTCCCAGGTTCCCCTCACGAAAAGGGAAAGGGGCCCACGAATGGAGGAGACAACGTTTTGATGGACCTCTATGTTAAAAAAGAGGTTCCCTTGGAAGTCGAGATAGCCAACTGCAGATGTCCGTGGGAATTGGAATCGAGAGCGCCCACCCTCACTCTGTACATTGCGCATTTCATTGATGTAAAGTCGTCCCGCTTGGAAAAGGAAATTCATCTCCCCGCTAGCAGGAACAAAGAGGGTCCCATCTAAACCAAGTCTGGTGAGTGCCTCTGTTGGGAGGTTCTTAGGGAGAAGAGTTTCACCATCTTTGGACCGATTGACAAATCGCAAAGAGCCATATCCGGTAATGGTGCTTGGATCGGTTAAGCTTCCGCGCAGCTCTTGAACGGTCGCCGACTTGATGACAAGAGGTGTGATCGCTGTTTCCTGTCCAACAAGGCGATGGAGAAAGCTGGGCTGAAAGCTCCGGATTTCTAGAAGAGGAAAATGAAACCTCCAGACCCCATCTTCACCACGCTGCAAAGAGCCATCTCCCATCCACATTTTTCCAGCATCGTCGGTGAGATCGAGGTTTTCAATCGCAATTTGTCCCTGTAGGGCTTCAATTTTAGCCTCAAGAGAGCGGAACTGGTATCCTGCGCAATCGAATCCCTCCCCTCGGACTTTGCCTTGAAACCGCCAATCGGCGAGTTTGTCCGATGTATGGAAAACCCCATCAAACTGATATCCGCTCCCAGCACGCCACTGGGTGAGATAGGAATTCACGGGCAAGTCAAAAAGTTCAGAAAAAAGAGAGAAATCAAGGTTGAGTCGCCCTTTGAGGGCGTTGTCTTTGTTGACCTTTAGATCTGCAGAGAGCCTGCCAAGCTCACCCGTAGCCCTTTCGATCGTAAATCCTTCATCGCTCCAAATACCTGCAATTGTGAGCCCTTCGCTTTCCCCTTCTTCTTTGAAGGTAACAGAGCAGTTCTCCTCCTCTCTTATCAATTGCAAGCCAAGGTCCCTATCACCCTCTTCTTTCCACCTCGCTCCACCCTTAAGTGTCGCATCGAATAGTTCCCTGCCATTGATGCTTGAATAATGCCCCTCACCTTCGAGATTCTGGCAAAAGCGAAAGTCCCGCATCAATGGGGGAAATACCCCTCCAAGGATGAGATGGTCTACAAGTGTATCTTCTATTTGGAATTGGCACCCTTTTGCTTCGAGGTTGCCGCTGGGAAAGAGCCTCTCGAAGAATTCAACTTTCACCGTGCTACTTCCTGATGTGAGCTCGACGCCAGAAAGGCTTAAGCCAAGGCTTGGAGAGTAGGCAAGTTTCAAAGGATGCTTCGTCTCTATTTCAAGGGCTAAAGGATCCTGAAGTTCTACTTTTAGATCGAGGTCACTACGGATCCCAAAGCACTGGGAACTGCTCGGAAGGTCGATCCAAAATGTCCCTTTTCCTTTTGCTGAAAGGTCTGGTCTTTCTAGAGAAAGCTCAGAAAAAACAAACCCTTTTCCCTCTGCGGCAAAAATCCCCTTGAAAAGGGTCTCATCAAACTTTAGTTGCTCAATAGTGAACTGTCGTCCGAGCTTCTTCATTGCAAGGGAAGTCGTCGAAAGCTTGTTGTTCTGCCACTCAATCTCATTCCCATTTGCCTCTAACGAAATCTCTCCAGAAATGGGATCAAAAGCAAGGGATAGTCCCACTTCTCCCTTCAGAGAAGGTGTTCTGATAGAAAGATTCCCTTTCCAGTCTTCCTCTTTTTCTCCAGTGAAGGAGGCGAACTCTTCCATTTCGTCGAGAAGTTGGAAAGAAAGGGTGCTCTTTTCTGAGGTAAAGGATCCTTCTTTTATTGCGATCTGGAACTCTCGATCAGTCGGAAGAACGAGAGAAGCATTTCCCTCAGTGAGGAGAACTCTATGCCTCTCATCAATAGAAAAAGTAAAGGCTGTCTTCGAAAGGAGAGGATGCTCATCGTAAGTGACTCTCCCATCCGTGACTACCCCCTGGAAGGTCCCCTTTTCTTTGTGATAGGCAAAGACAAGGTCTGCGTCGACCTCTTGGAAGTAGAGGCCGTATTTCCTCTCATAGGCTTTCCCCCCTCGAAGAGGAATCTCCCCTGCAATTGCATGCGTGAGAGGGTGATAATGAACACGAATCCGCCCAGCGGTTTTCTCTTTTTCGCCAATCGCGCTGGCCTGCAAGTCGAGAAGAGGATGTTTTGCTAAGAACTGCTCTACCTGAAGAGCAAACTCTACCTCGCTACCATTGTAGGTCGCAAGGAGATCGACATCTCCGTAGAGTTCTAGATCTTCAGAGATGAGGCGAACGAAGGGGCCGTAGAAAGGGTATGAGAGCTTTTCCGACCTAGCCCATCCCTCTTCGATCTCATTCAAAGAGGCGGGGAAAGCGCGCGGAGCTTTCCACCCAAACTGCAAAGACTCTTCAAGTAGAGGCATGTCAACAGAGCCTCGAGTCTGCACTCCTCCTTGCTCAAAGTGAATGGTCATTGCAAGACTAGCCCCATCCGAAGGACGGAAGGCGGCATAGGCATCACTAAGGGCTGCTGCTGGCCACCTGAGGAGATGGCAAAGAGGGAGATCAGCCTTGACAGTGAGTTCACCAATGGCTTCTGGATTCCATCCTTTGAGACGCCCCTGCGCCTCAAGCTGGGCAAAGTAGAGAGGAGCCCCTTCACTATGATTTTTGAGAACAACTTCCTCACCGAGAACATCCTGAATTTCAAATGAAGAAAGTCCACCATTTTCAAATAGAACGACGAGTTTTCCTCCGAACGTTCCTTTCTGCACCTCCCAGTCGTGCAATCTGGGAAGTGAGCGAGCGAGATATTTTTTCAACATCTCGACTTGCCCCGGGAGGAGCTGACTTGCCTCAAGCTGCAAGATGAGGGCATCTTTTTCAGGGCGAGAAACGGAAAGAAAGGCTTCGCACTGAGTTCCAAACTGGTCATCGAGGTTGAGGCCGAGCTCTAACCAGTCAGCCTGGTCATCATGGAGACTCCCTTTTCCGACAAGCTGAAGAGCGAGGGGGTGTTCTTCCCCAGCAAGATCTCCCGTTACGCTTAAGTTGGGAGCTTCCCTAGGATCTAGCTCCACATTTCCATTCAAGCGTGTGAGGAGAAGGTTCTCTCCACATGCGAGTTCTCCATTCTCTAGTGAAAATGAGCCGAGAATTTTTTTCCATATGGGAAGCCCTGCATTCTCTACACCTTCCGGGTAGGAAAAGTCTCCCTCTGCATGATCGAGGCGCACTGCAAACTGCATCTCTGGATGGCGCATCTCGAAATGGTCGAGAGCAAAACGAAGAGCCATCTCAGTGAGTCCTCCATTCCAGTCATAAATCGCACTCCCCTTGCATTCTATATGCCCATCCGCTCGCTTAAAGCCATCTAATTGCTCGGGAAAGAGGAAGCTAGCAAGATGTAAAAAACGATCACTTGCAACTTGTTCGGTATTCATTTGAAAGATGAGCTCTTCGCCCCTATCCGTGAGACGGAGAAGAAGAAAGGGGTGATGAGACAGCCCTGGATCTTGGGATATTGACAAAAGACCCAAATCTTGAGAGCGGCTTCCCGGCTCAAAAATGAAATAGTAACGATGCTTTCCCAGTTGAAGCTGTCCATTATCGATGCTCAGAGAAAGGCCTCCCCCTTTAAGAGGACTGAGTTTCTCAATGAAGTTCTTTTCCCTATGAATCCGAAACATGTCAACAATTTGGCTCGGATGACGTAAAAGATGATTTAAGTCGATGGAAAGCTCTGCCTGATTCAGCATAAGCTGATAGCGATCTTCACGAATACGAAGACCTCGAATATCGATGATTCCCCGTTTTGCATGGATCCTTTCATAAGTGAGGCGCGATCCAAATGAGCGAGAGAGGACAAACTTTGCTCCTAATGCACAAATTTTATAGCGGGAAGTAAATAAAACACCGAAAAGAGCTAGGGCACAGATTAAAAAGAGAAAACCCTTTCGTCTAAAGAAGCTGCGAGGTCTATTCATAAGTATCCTACAAGATCAACTGAAGATATTGCGGCTGATCGAGCAAAGAGTCATACTCCGATCGATCTGCAATCGCAATGGTAAACAACCAACCTTTTCCTTCTGGGTCTTGATTGAGGAGGAGAGGATCAGAAGAGAGTTCTTCGTTCACCTCGATAATTTTCCCTGTAATGGGACTGTATATATCCGCTGCGGCCTTTGTCGATTCCAATACGGCGACCTCAGAATAGGCTTGGACAGTTTCCCCAACTTTGGGAAGTTGAATGTAGACAACTTCTCCGAGCTCTTTTAGGGCATAGGTAGAGATCCCTACGCGGCCATTTTCTCCAACCAGGTCTATCCATTCATGGGAATCGGTATATTTCTTCATGTTTTCCTCAATTGGATGGTGCTCCAAAGACTGGGCTGCTGCTGAATAGAGTGATAGCGAGAAGAGAGTGCAAAATGCTGCGACGCCTCCCCTTTTCGATTGATCCTATAGGCAAACCCAAGCCTTTCAAAAGCGCTTGGATCATACCCATGCAGGCAATCTGATGGAAGAACTATTTTCAGAAAGTAGCGACTCCGGAAAAAATCCCCTTTCACCAGAATCCTTTCTGGATCGCAGAGTTCATGGCGGTCATCGGTGCGAAAGGAGGTCACTTCTCTAGCGTAAACTCCCTCTATTGGCCTCGGACAAATCACAAAGTGATGGCAGAACCTTGTCGGAAAACCGGCCGACTTGAGATTCCTCGTATCGATGAAAAGCTCAATACTATCTCCTTTTTGATACTCCGGAAAGAAACACTCTTCAAAGGGGATCTCAACAGTGACATCGAAGACCAGAAGATCCTCGTTCCAACCAGCGGCTACCTTAGCAAATGCAGCCTCATATAAAAGGCCGCTGAAGCTCGGCAAAAGATGCTTCTTTTTCAGAGCATCTTTTGCTTCCCGCTTCCCAACGTAAGGGATGTCAACTTCAACAGAGAAGAAATCACTCGGCAAGATCGAAGAGATTTGATCGAGTGTCTGCTGCATCGATTATTCAATCACCTCTTCGAGTTGCGCCATGAGGTTGACCACTAGGGATTTCTTCGCGTCGCGGGCGAGATGCTCCTTGGCGGCAGCGATTTCTTCTTCCGATGCCCCGACCTCCCCTTTTTCTAGGACCTGATAGAAGCCAGTAGTACTGACGGTGGAAAACTCCCCAATATCAAGTGCGATTTCTCTGCCGACGAGATTCTCTTCGTATTGTTTAAGTGCCCATGGAGACTCTTGCGCTTTAGCAAACCCTTCCTTATCAGTGAGGACTAAATGGTGCATCTCTTGCAGAAGACGGTCAAAGCGGTGAGGAGCGAGCCCCTCTTCACTAATCTCTCCAACAGCATGCAGATCGATCTCATTTAGAAGATCTGCATAGACCCGCTCTGCAACTTCATCCTGCATCTCTTCAAAAGGGGCGGTCATATCAAAGCTTGAATAGGCGGCAATGAGGAGTTGATCAAGGGCATTTTCCATTGTCTGGTCCATGTTCACTTGTTCAAAAGTTAGCAGTTCCCAATTCTTCCCCTTTTCGAGTACGTGGATCGAGAAGAAATTCTCGTCATGTGGAGAGTAACGAGCAAGAGCTGGGTCATCGCTTTCTAACCAACCGATAAACTCTTCACCATCGAAAGAAGTAGCCCCCCCTTTCGCACGGACCTTCAAAGATACTTCTCTATGCTCTTTAGTCGCTAGGGCCTCATCAATCCATTCGAGATGATCGTTTAAGATGGCTGTTCGCGCAAATTGATCGACAGCAAAACGCTTCTGCTCACTCAACTCTTCGAGAGCTGCAACCCTCTCCTCTTCAGACTGGGCGCTAACACTACTTAGAGAAGAAAACGCCTCTTGCAACCGAGCAAAGTTCTTTTGATCTATTTCCCAGTCCCAAGTCTTCTTCAAAGAAATTCCCGCTTCTAGTTCATTTCGCGATATAGAAGCCACCTCGATCTGAAAGACTTTGTAGGCAAGCTCAGGATGCTCCATCTGAATCTCATTGGCACTGCGAAAAGTCGTGGGGAGATCCAAAACATCAACCTCTGAAACAATCTCTAAGTATCTTTGGAATTTGAAGAGAGAGCGCATATTGGAAAACTGCAGAGCTTTAGGCAACTCGTACCGACACACTTTCACTGAAGGCTTAGAAAAGTTTTTGAACTGATCCAAAGCGAGCGAATCGATAAAAACTGCAGCTCCGGCTTCCCCCACCATTCGGCGGAAAAGCATCACCTTTTGCCATAAACTAGCTGCGAGATCTTCCGTAAATCCAAAGTAGCGCATCTGCTCTAACATGGAGTTTTGCGCCTGTTCTCCGGAAATATTCTCTTCTTTGGAGTAGGCTTTAAGCGTGTTGTAAACATTGGAGAAAAGGTCTTGCCACGCCTCTTCTCTACTCACCTCGTATCCTTTCTCAGCAGCGATGATCGATCCATTGAGAATGACTTTAACTAGAAGATTTTCATATTTTGCCCCAAACCAGTCTTCGACTGAATAGAAACCAAAAAGCCCCATCTCAGCATTGTTAAAGGCGGGATCTGGGCTAACTTGCTCGCTTTGTGCTTGCTCATTATAGAGTAGCTGATGGAGAAGAGGAGCTGGGAACTCAGCCTGGGCAGCATAAAGCTGGAATAAAAGTGGCAGTTGCTCTTTAGAAAACTCCTCAGGAGCCTCTTTGAGCTCGTCGAGCAGAACATTGATTTTTGGTGCGAACTGGTCCCATGCTGCCCGCGCGCTGATATGAGAAGCTTCTGGATGGCTATAGGGGGTATAGCGCTTGGCTCGTCTCCATCTCTCCTGTAGCTCACCCTCTATAAGGGGAAAATAGCGCATCGCAACGACCTCTCCGATCCCAGAAAGGATGATTTCTCGATGGATCAGACTATCATTTAAGAAGTTGTAATTCCGCCCCCCTTCTTCAACTCCATACTTGAGAAGTCGTGTGAGTGCTGCAAGTTCCTTTTCCATCAACGGGGAACCATCGATCAACTTTCCAACCTCTCTGTCAGGAGTCTCTTTCGGTCCCCTTCCAAGAGTACTATAGGTCCCAAAAAAGACAAAAGAGACCGCCACAATGATAAAGAAAAATTTCTGGTATTTACGAAAAAATCCAAGCATGACACCACCTAAATTTGGATAAATAATATCATCATACAGACTCTAAGGGTTATTCCCAAAGGAAAAATTCCTACGAATTCAGATCAGAAAAAAAATCTCTTGATAATGAAAATTATCGGGAAGCACCGTATTCTTCAAGGAGATCGGCAATAGAGGCATGTCCCATCATCCGAGCTAAACTGAGTGCAGTGCCCCCACATTGATTGTACACTTCAATCTTAGCCCCCTCTTCGAGAAGAAACCGGACAATGTTTGGATTCCCCCAACTGCAAGCGACTTGCAAAGGAGTCCTTCCAAAATTATCCAGTACGTTGATATCCGCCCCCATTTTCAAAATGAAATGGACGAGGGTTTCATCTCCATTCCCTCCACAAATTTTATGGATCGATTTATACCCATAGTAATCCTCAGCATCAATCTGCGCACCATTCTCTACTAGAAGAGAGACCACGTCTCTACGCCCTTTTTTGCATGCTGAATGAAGAGGAGTCTCTTCGTAGCCATTTTGGATATCGATATCAACACCCGTTTGCAAAAGAAGCACAATGGCTTTCTCATTTCCTTTGCTGGAAGCAACATGAAGAGGAGTATCCCAATTGGCATCGAAGACCTTGATATTTGCTTCCTTTTCTAAAAGAAGGGCAATAATCTCTTCGTGCCCTTCCCGCATACAAGCTTCATGAAGGGGGGTGTTTCTGCGGATATCTAGAGCATCGATCACAGCGCTTTCTGCTTCTTCAAGAAGAAATCGGACAACATCAACTTGCTTCTCGATACAAGCGATGTGCAAGGGATTTTGCTTCCGAGAGTTCAAAGCATTCAGCCTCGCTCCCTTTTTTAGTAGGAGTCGAGCAATTTCCAGATGCCCCTCCTTACAAGCAATGTGGAGCGGAGTCACTCTATCGATATCCCATGCATCTGCAATTGCCCCCTTTTTTAATAAAAGCGAGACATTGGCATAATTCCCTTGCCTGCAAGCAAAATGCAAAGGAGAACCAAACTTTTTGTTTCCCGCATTGACAATTGCACGGCTTGTCAAAGCCTTTCGAACATTCTCTTCTTCTCCCATCAAGCAAGCCCAGTGCAAAAAAGTGAACCCGTCAATTGGCAGGGCCTTAATCCCTCCCTGCGCCTTGATAAACTGGAGCATTATTTCTTCATGTCCCCCTAAGCAGGCCATGAGAAAAGGAGTTTGCCCCGAGCGATCGGCAGGATCGATAGGGGCGCCACTAATTTGCAAAAGCTCCACCATGCGCTCATCGCCCCTTTTACATGCAAAGTGGAGAGGGGTTTCCCCAGCTATCGTGCACACATTGACCTTGGCTCCATAACGGAGCAATAGCTCAGCCACATCAAAGTGTCCCTTCAGACATGCCAAATGCAGAGGAGTTTCAAGCTGATTGGATAAAGCTTCTACATTTGCCCTTGCATCCAAGAGCATACGAGCAATCGCTGGATTCCCTTCTTCGGAAATAATGTGCAATGGAGTCTTATCCTCGCCATCCTCCAGGTCAATAGTGGCGCCGCTCTTCAAAAGAAGAGAGACGACCTCGGCCTGACCATGTTGGCAAGAAAGATGCAGGGAGGTTCCCCATGATCCACACAGTTCATCAATCTCTGTCCCATTTTCAATAAGGACTCGAGCAGCAGCAACATCCCCCCGCTCACATACCAAATGGAAAGGTGTCTCCTCTCCTTCTACATGGATGAAGGAGAAGAGAACAAAAAAGACAAGCCAAAGAGCTTTTCTTTTCAACCACTTACCCTTCATGGGATTTTTTTTCTTTTTCATCGGGTTTCTCCATCGGAGGTTTAGCGCCAAATTCTATGAGCAAATCTAGAATAGCCTTGTCCCCCCCTACTTTAGCGTAATTATAAGGAGTATATCCATATTGATCTACGGATGCAACCTCTGCTCCATTTTCTAAAAGGAGGCGAGCAATCGTTCTATTCCCTTGCCGACATGCGAGGTGAAGGGGGTATGTTCCAGATCGATTCTTAAAATTGCAATTTGCTCCATTTTCTACGAGAAGTTGAACCAGAGCATCGCGCCCTTTTTTGCAACTTATATAAAGGGGAGTCTCATCATCATCTTGATTTCGACTATCGATATTGGCTCCCCTTTCTATAAGCAAGTGGGCAATCTCCTTGAGACCCAAGCTGCAAGCCAAGTAGAGAGGGGTTTCTTGGTTTTTGTTTCGACTTTCTACATCCGCTCCATGCTCTATAAGAAAATGCACGGATTTTTTGTCCCCTTTTCGGCAAAACAAAAGAAGAGGAGTCTCATCATCTTGATTTCGACTTTCAATATCAGATCCTTTTTCTAAGAGAAGATCAAGAACAGCTGCATTCCTCTGCACACACGCCTGTACAAGAGGGGAATCACCGTCGGCATTGCGAGCTTCCACTTTGGCTCCAGCCTCGATGAGGAGTCTTATCACTTCTTCATTCCCTTCATCACAAGCGATCGTAAAAGGAGTCTTTCCTTCGGAGTCGTATACCTCTGTGTTTGCTCCTCTTTCTAAAAGAAGAGCAACTACTGCTTCGTTTCCTGCTGTGCAAGCCATATGAAGAGGGGTTCTTCTAACACCATTCTCATTCGAAGGAAGATCTATGTTCGCTCCATGATCAAGGAGAGTGCTAACCACTGCTACGTTGTCCCATTGACACGCACCGAAAAGAGCTGTGAGGTGAGAGGCAGTATTCAGTTCGTCAATCGCCGCTCCTTTTTTGAGAAGTACCTCGATCACTTCCGCATTAGAGCTATACCAGCTGGCTAAGAAAAGAGGAGTTTGCTCAAAAAAATCTCTGGCATCTACTTCTGCACCTTTTGCAAGAAGGAGACGGACAACTTCTTTGTGCCCTCTCTGACTAGCGACATGCAGAGGCATCATTTTACCCTCGGAAATCGCATTGACCTCTGCCCCTTTTTTGATCAAAAGGGCTGCTACTTCTTCCCGCCCCTTTTCACTAGCAAAATGGAGAGGAGTTTCTCCGAATCGATTCGTCGCATGAATGTCCGCTTTCTTTTTCAAAAGAATCGATACAATACGAGAATGTCCTCCTTGGCAAGCAAAATGCAAAGGGGTACCGATCGTCTGATCCCCTGATTCGAGAGACCTTTTTCTTTTTAGGAATGGTTCGATAACTGATTCTCTCCCCTTCCAGCAAATCCAATGAAGCTTAGTGAATCCCTCATGGGGCAAAGAGCGCACACCCCCTCTTGCCGCAATGAGAAAATCCATGACGGATGCACGCCCGTTCCTACATGCCATAGAAAATGGGGTATCACCATTTGCATCGATAACATCAACTTCCGCTCCACTCGCTAAAAGTAAACGAGCCACTCCTTCATGCCCTTTCGAGCAAGCAAGATGCAAAGGGGTTCGATTTTCCGTATCTAATGGGTTCAGCTGTGCGCCATCCTCGAGAAGGAGGGCAACAATGGTCTCATGGCCACCCTTACATGCCAAGTGAAGAGCTGTTTTACCAAAAAAGGCATCTGCGTTGATGTCGGCTCTACTTTCGATCAGTCGTCTAACCTCTTCTTCATTCCCCTGCATGCAAGCAAGATAAAAAGCAGACTCATCTTGAGAAAGCATAGCTGTTTTCAGACTCTCTACCCTTTCAAGGGGTTGTTCTGCCTCTAGGGTGGCAACAGAACTAAATGTGAGAAAAATGCTAACAGGTAGTAGAAATAGTGATTTAAAAAATTTACTCATAAGAAAGTCTCCTTTACAAAAAAATCCAATAGTAAAAGTGAGGGGTTTTTTACAAAAGCTAAATTAATTATTTTACCTTCCTTTTTTAGGATTCATGGATCTTAGAGATCTCTCATTTCAAATCGATTGAAGATGGCCTTTTAATCTCACCAGCGCTAGAATCCCTTTTGAATTTGGAGGCAAGCTATGGTCCCCTCTCTTTCCCTGCCTATTTCTTTTATATTCACCCCGCCAGCACCTCTTTCTTTTAGATATACCTCGCCAGCACTTCCTACCCAACACTCTCCTAAACCGCGCGATACAAGTAGCTTCCCAGCAATGAGGGCACTCAGACGGTCTTCTCCCAGCCGTGAAAGAGCCCCTACGCCCCTCATTGGTCGCGCCTCAACAGCTCGTGTTCAAACGTCCCGACTTCGGACTCCATCAAGTACAGAAGAAATCCCAGAACACCCACTCCACCGACTTATGAGAGATGGTTCTTTCGATCTTGTTAAAGCTCGCCTTAAAAAGGATCCCACTGAAATCGATACACTGACCATCGATGGGAAAAACCTTCTAGAATGGGCCGTTATGGAGAGGGAATACAATGCGGCAAAATATCTCGTTTTGGAATTGAATGCAGATATCAATTTCTTATACGAGGGAAAGAATATCTTCGAAGAGAGAAAAACTCTCCTTCATCGAGCCAGTGAGCATGGAGAAACAGCTCTCGCACTCTTCCTTGTCAATAAACTCTATGCATCTAGAGATTACACCAATCTTTTTGGGAGAACGGCATTGCATTTTGCCTGCATGAACGGTCATGCAGAAATGGCCCAACTCCTCATCGATCTTGGAGCAGATATCAATGCTCAAGACAACAATGGCTTCACTCCACTGCATCACGCAGCTAAGAAGGGACATTCCCAATTAGTAGAGAACCTCCTCTTAGAAAGGGATGAACCAACTATAGTCGATCTGCAGGACTACAAAGAATTGACCGCTTTATACTACGCCTGTAAGGAAGGACATCTCAAAGCGGCGGAGATTCTCGTTAAAGGTGGGGCTGATGTCAATGCGAAGAACGCGAGAGGAACCACTCTTCTGCATAGCGCCGCAAGAGACGATTTCAAAAAGATGGCGCGCTATCTTGTGAAGACTCTCGGAGCAAACGTCGATTGCACCGACAACCAAGGACATACACCCCTTAGCCATGCAGCAGGAAGAGATGGGATTTTTGAGATGTGTAAATTTCTGATAGAAGAACTCGGCGCTGATGTCAATTACCCATGTCATTCGATGAAAACCCCTATGATCCATGCTCTCCAAAGAGGGAATATCACTATTGCCAATGCACTCGTTCTGAATTTTAGTGCCGATGTCTTTCTCTGCGATAACAATAACAATAACGCTCTTCATTATCTCAGATACTGCGCCTCTGAAGAAATTCGGTGTAATTCAGCAAAATACATTCTGGATGCTGCTCTGAAAGTCGTGGTCGCTCAGAATCTTCCGATGAGAGCACTTGGAGGACAGGACTGTTTGAAAACGGCGTTCCTATCTTTTGTTAATCGGCAAAACCGCAATGGGAATACCCCCCACCACATAGCAGCACGGCATGGTCATGAAAAACTCTTAGAGCTTCTTCTCAGCTACGGAGCTACCCCAACTTTGCGCAACAAGGAGAACGAGTATCTCGTTCCCCGCCATGAAGAAGATACATTCACTCCTCAGCTGTGCAACCCAGAAACTCTCGAATATCCCACACTTCCTCCTCCTAGAAAGAAAAAGAAGCGCTAAAACAAAGGCCGCGCTATGTCTCTACCTATTGCCTCACCGAGAACTCCAACACTTGAGAAGATGACTTTTCCTCTCAAACGAACGAGTAGTGCCCCCGATCTCAGAAGCGGGAAGCATTCTCTCAGTGAGGAAAGTCCCTCGCCCATAATTGAAGCGACATCAACTGCATTTAAAAAAATGCAACTACGACAGCCCTCGAGTCAGGAAGAAGACGATGATGGGGAAGTCCACCCGTTCCAAACTCTTGAGAAAAACCCAACCTCTTTGTCTTTTCACTCTATCATGAGAAAAGAAAAGCAAGCGCTACTCAAAAAGGCTTTCATCCATGGAGATAAGAACGCCGCAATGAAACTTGTTAAAGAGGGTGCTGATGTCAATTTCCGTTATCAAGGGAAAACTCTTTTGCATCTCGTAGCAAAAATGGGACAAGCGGCCAATGTCCGTTTTCTGATCGAAACGCTCGGAGCAAAGGTGGATGCGAACGACTATCGCGGTCATACCGCCTTCCATCATGCATGTATACAAGGACATGTTGAAGTCGCTCGGCTATTGAAAAAGCTAGGGGCTGATATCAATGCCGCAGATCCACTCGGTCGCACTGCTCTCCACCATTCTTGCATCAGAGAACATAGGATGATGGCTGCACTTCTTGTTGAAGAGTTCGGCGCTGATGTCAATGCACAGGACAAAAAAGGATTCACTGCTTTGCATAACGCCATTTTTTTCTCTAGTTTTGAAATGTGGAAACTTCTTATTGAAAAACTCGGAGCGGATGTCAATGCTACTTGTAATGATGAACGATCTCCTCTTCAATATGCACTCATTCGCGGCTGCGCCGTTGCTGGAACCATTCTTATCTCTGATTATGGGGCCGATCCCTTCCACCAAGATAAGAGGGGGCGGAATGCTCTGCACTACGCATGCACGCTTTCTCACCCTTATTTCAGAAAAGGAGCGACGTTCTTCATCCTTAGACATACCTTAAGGCGCTTGTTTTGCAAGTACCCTTCCTACAAGAGAGAAATTCAGACACAAAACTCTCTACGTCAAGAATTTCTATCCTTTGTCAATTGCCCAGACAAAAAAGGACTCACTCCACTCGGCCTATCCTTAAGCCAAGATGATCCTGAGCACACCCAGATCCTTCTCTCTTTTGATGCTAACCCAAACTTTCTGAGACCTTTATATTCTTAGTTTATTCATAAAAATCGGATTTACACCATTAACTTGGGATTAATTAAAAATTATAGTATAAAAAGATATAGGAACGGAGGTGTTCTAATGCCAAATGTTAATAAAAAATACCAAGAAGACTTCGACGCACTTTGCCGCGATTGGGAGAGGCTCGTCAAGCGCCCTTCTAATGACAATCTTGCGAAAGTCATGCAAGATCTCCAGCAAATGCGCCGAGATCTTGAGAACATGAATTTCTAAGTCAATAAGACTTAGCGAAGATCACCCTCTGGGGGCTAGGTTTGCCTGTGAATGGGCAAGTCCCCTCTTCTTTCTCCCCTCTTAGAGGAATGCATCGAATCGTCACGCCTAAGTCTTTCTTCACTTTTTCTTCTACTGAGGGGTCACCAGACCAATGGGTGAGAGCAAATCCTCCATGGATCTCAGGTCTCTCCTTATTTTTCGGAGTGAAGAAGGCATAAAACTCTTCTTTGGTGTCGATTTTCACCGTATGCGCATCACGGGTGGCAAGAGCTCTTTGGTAGAGTCCCTCTTGGATCTCATCGAGAAGTCCGGGGAGCTGAGAGAGGAGCTCATCGCGAGTGAGAAAGGCTTTCTCCTTTGGGGTTTTATCTCTTCTGGTGAGCATCACTTTATCTTCAGCGATGTCGCGAGGCCCAATCTCTAATCGAATGGGGATCCCTTTCTTGATCCAGTTCCAGGTCTTCTCTCCTCCCCGCAAATCTCTATCGTCGAGGATGACATCGATTTCTTGCCCGTGGTAGTCGAGAGCCTTTAGCTCGCTTTGGAGCTTTTCGCAATAGGAGAGGACCTCACCTCGGCTCTCTTCCTTATGGAGAATAGGCAATATCACCAGGTGAGAAGAGGCGATTCTCGGTGGAAGTATCAAACCGTCGTCGTCACTATGGGTCATGATGAGGGCGCCGATAAGACGGGTAGACACTCCCCAAGAGGTGGTCCATCCATATTCCTCTTCTCCCGCATCATTGCGGAAACGGATATTGGAGGCTTTTGAAAAGTTTTGCCCGAGAAAATGGGAAGTTCCACCTTGAAGAGCTTTGCGATCTTGCATCATCCCTTCGATGGTATAGGTGGAGACTGCTCCGGGGAAACGCTCCGATTCTGTCTTCTCTCCAATGATGAAGGGAATACCGAGAATTTTATGCCCAAACTCTTCGTAGATATGGAGCATCTGGAGGGTCTCTTCAAGAGCCTCTTCCCTGGTAGCATGAACAGTATGCCCTTCCTGCCAGAGGAATTCCGTTGTTCTTAAGAAAATCCGCGTACGCATTTCCCAACGGACGACATTAGCCCACTGGTTGATCTTCAGGGGAAGGTCTCGATAGGAGGTGATCCATCTAGCAAAGGTCTCCCCAATGATGGTCTCTGAGGTAGGGCGAATAATGAGGGGCTCTTCCAAAGGACCTGCGGGAACAAGTTTACCCTCTTCGTTCTGCTCGAGACGGTGATGGGTAACGACAGCGCACTCCTTGGCAAATCCCTCGACATGCCCCGCTTCTTTCTCAAGATAACTCAAGGGGATAAGCAGAGGGAAATAGGCATTTTCATGTCCCGTCTCCTTGAACTTCTTATCGAGATGACTCTTGATGTTTTCCCATAGGCGGTAGCCCCAGGGCTTGATGACCATGCAGCCGCGGACGGGAGAGTTCTCGGCCAAATCTGAGGCTCGCACCACTTGCTGGTACCACTCTGGGTAGTTCTCTTCTCGTGTGGGAGTAATGGCGGTCTTAAGTTTTTGTGACATAGGCAGGCTCTCTTATCAAGTGTTTCGTAAGGTTTTCGCGCAAGGTTTTCCTTCCCTCACCGAGATCTTCGTCGGTCTTTAGGAGAGGATTTGTATGCGCCTGTATTGCTTCTAGAACTTTAGTCTCTGGGCGAAGGATTGCATTTAGGTACTCTTCGGAAGGCATCTTCAGAGCAATTGTCCCTTGGTGGAGATATCCCTTTTTGGTCTTTCTTTGCGCAGCACCGGCGATCTTCTTTCCCTGAAGGACGACATCGTATTTGGTGGGCTGGGCCATACAGAATCGCTCGCAAGAAGAGTCAAACGCTGGCCCATCATGGGGGATCAGCTCGAGAGAGCTGCGGCTTTCTAAGAAATCAGAGACCGCCCGTAAAACCGCTTCATTGATGAAGGCGTAATTATCGAGGGTATTCTCATGAAAGTGGGGATGGCCAGCGGGAATGAGCACGGAGAAGGCGAGATCCCAGATATGGAAGACGATCCCCCCACCGGTAGGACGCTTTGCAAGATCGAGGCCAGCTCTCTTAACCGCATCGAGGTTGAGATAATCACTCGGTCTGACCAAGAGTCCATAGGTGGCACTATCTCTCTTCCAGTCGTAAAAATGGAGGATGGGAGCAGCACGGACCTCAAGCGACGCGAGTAGCTCTGCATCGATTTGCATGTTTTCCTGTGCAGTACGCACTCCAGTATCAAGAATATTCCAATCAAGCGTACTCATGAGTGGGTTGGGGATGGGGTGAGAAGGGAAAAACGGGGAACTTCTTTACTTTCAACCCGCACAGTTTCAAGGAACATCTCCAAGGGACGGATCCATATCGGGTCTTTGCCAAAGGTCTTGCAAATGTAGAGTCCTTGATAGACTACGTAAAGAGAAAGATCCTCGCTGTGGCGACCGACTTGGAGAATTTTGTACTCTTTTCCCTTGTAATGGCGAAAGATGGTGCCTACTGGCACTTTTGATGTCAAAGCTTGCATATCAACTTCCATAGAGATTAATGATAATGGATTGGTTTTTCATGGTCAACGACTTGAGAGATTCTTCGGAATTTTTTTTAATCCCTTCCAATTCTTTACTTGATAATCTTCGCTCAATTTGCGAAAAATGGGTCTTAGAGGCTAATATCGATGTGGGATGTCCCCCTCGCTTAAGGAGAAATACGATCAATGATGTTCGATAAGTTTACCAACCGCGCTAAGCAAGTAATAAAACTCGCTAAAAAAGAGGCTCAGCGCCTCAATCACAACTATTTAGGAACAGAACACGTCCTATTAGGACTCCTCAAACTCGGACAAGGGATCGCTGTCAACGTCCTGCGCAATCTCAATCTCGACTACGAGACTTTAAGAGCAGAGGTGGAGCGACTGGTCGGTTTTGGCCCGGAGATCCAAGTATATGGTGACCCAGCCCTCACAGGCAAAGTGAAAAAAGTCTTCGAATTTGCCAATGAAGAAGCTGCATCCCTCAATCACAATTACGTCGGAACCGAACACCTTCTCCTCGCCCTATTAAGGCAAACGGATGGTGTCGCTGCACAGGTTCTGGAAAATCTCAATATCAACCTCAAAGACATCCGGAAAGAGATCCTCAAAGAACTCGAAACCTTTAACCTGCAACTTCCTCCAATGGGAACCTCTGGACAAGGAGGCCCAGGAGCCAAGCCCGGGGAAAAGCAAGCAGCTGGGGAGAAACTTCCCGCCCTGCGCGCTTACGGTCATGATCTTACTGAGCTCTGTCGTGAAGGGAAGCTCGATCCAGTCATCGGAAGGAAGGAAGAGGTAGAAAGACTTATTCTCATTCTCTGTCGACGCAGGAAAAACAACCCGGTCCTCATCGGTGAGGCAGGGGTTGGGAAAACGGCGATCGTCGAAGGTCTCGCCCAGGCAATTATTCAGGGAGAGGTCCCCGACAATTTATCAAAGAAAAAGCTCATTGCCCTCGATCTCACCCTCATGATTGCGGGAACCAAATACCGTGGCCAATTCGAAGAGCGGATCAAAGCGGTCATGGATGAGGTCAAAAAGAATGGAAATATCCTCCTCTTCATCGATGAGATGCACACGATCGTTGGGGCAGGTGCTGCTGAAGGGGCGATCGATGCATCCAATATTTTAAAACCAGCCCTCTCACGGGGAGAGATTCAGGTCATCGGTGCGACAACAATCGATGAATACCGCAAACACATCGAGAAGGATGCAGCTCTTGAACGCCGTTTCCAAAAGATCTTGATATCCCCTCCCACTCTCGAAGATACCATAGCCATCCTCACCGGATTGAAACCAAAATACGAAGAGCATCACAAGTGTATTTATACCGATGACGCTGTCAAAAGCGCAGTCTACATGTCTGACCGCTATCTAGTGGGACGCTACCTTCCCGATAAAGCGATCGACCTGATCGATGAGGCAGGAGCAAAAGCGCGCATGCACTCGATGCTTCAGCCCGAAGAGATCAAAAAGTACGAAAAGCAGATCGAAGAGACGCGGCAAGCCAAAGAGGGCGCGATCGATAAGCAAGAATATGAAAAGGCTGCAAAGCTCCGCGACGGTGAGAAGAAGTTGCGCCAAGAGCTGCAGACGATCATTGACGAATGGGAAAACACCAAAGAACAACAGAAATCGATTGTCGATGAAGAAGAGATAGCCGATATCATCGGGAAGCAAACGGGTATCCCTGTGACGAGACTCACAGAAAACGAGACCTCTCGTGTTCTCAAAATGGAAGAAGAGTTAAAAGAAAACATTATTGGGCAAGATGAGGCTCTCCATATAGTCTGCAGAGCAATCCGTCGCAGCAGAGCCGATATCAAAGATCCCAATCGTCCTATCGGCTCATTCCTATTTCTCGGGCCAACAGGTGTGGGAAAAACTCTACTCGCCAAGCAGCTTGCGATTCATATGTTTGGAGGAGACGACGCTCTTATTCAGGTCGACATGTCCGAATACATGGAGAAGTTTGCGGTCAGCAGAATGACCGGTTCCCCTCCAGGATATGTGGGACATGAGGAGGGAGGACAATTGACAGAGCAGGTGCGTCAGCGCCCCTACTGTGTCGTCCTCTTCGATGAAGTAGAGAAAGCCCACCCCGATGTAATGAATCTCCTCTTGCAGATTCTCGAGGAGGGGCGCCTCACCGACTCGTTTGGAAGGAGAATCGACTTCCGTAATGCCATCATCATCATGACCTCTAACCTCGGAGCTGATCTGATTCGGAGATCGACCGAGATGGGATTTGGTGTTGAGGAAGGGGTTCTCGACTATAAGGCCATGCAAGAGAAAATCGATGCGGCCGTGAAGAAAGGGTTTAGACCCGAATTCCTCAATCGGATCGACGGAGTGGTTGTCTTTAGACCCCTGGATAAACCACAACTCCTTAAAGTGATCGACCTAGAAATTGAGAAAGTCCAAGGGCGCATCGTGAAAAAGAATATTTTCATCACTCTCGATAACAAGGCGAAAGACTATCTCAGCACGAAGGGATTTGATCCGACGATGGGAGCTCGTCCCCTTCGCCGCGTCATTGAGCATGAGCTCGAGGATCCCATCGCTGAGAAGATTCTTATGAGCCCTGACAAGGGGGGCAATTGGCTTGTCACCATCGAAGGCAATAAGTTGGTCTTCATCGATCAGGAGGCCCCTGCTGATGCAAAAGATCAAGTCACAGCAGTGAAAAAAGAGAGTTAAAAAAAGTGATTTGATGGCGCTTCTGAACTTCATGGGGTATACTATGCCCCATGAAAAAGGTAGTCGTCGGGATGTCTGGAGGAGTGGACTCCTCTGTATCCGCATATCTTCTTAAACAGCAAGGCTTTGAGGTCATCGGCCTCTTCATGAAGAACTGGGAGGAGAAGGACCCTAGCGGGGTATGTCGTTCCAGTGAGGACTATGAAGATGCGGCAAGGGTCTGCGACCTCCTCAGTATACCCTTCTACTCAGTCAACTTTGCCAAAGAATACTGGGATGGGGTCTTTTCTTCTTTTATCGAAGGACTCAAACTAGGATATACCCCTAACCCCGATATCCTCTGCAATCGTGAGATCAAGTTCAACGTTTTTTTTCAAAAGGCGAAGAGCTTGGGAGCCGATTACTTAGCGATGGGACACTATTGCCAAACCCAAGATGGGCAATTACTCAAAGGGGCCGATCCTGGGAAAGACCAGAGCTATTTCCTCTACACTCTCAAAGAAGAAATCCTAAAGGAAGTGCTTTTCCCAATTGGACATCTGCAGAAGAGTGAGGTGCGCAAAATCGCGAAAGAGCAAGGACTTCCCGTCCACGATAAAAAAGACAGCACCGGCATCTGCTTCATCGGCAAAAGGAATTTCAAAGAGTTCATCAGTCAGTACATTCCCTATACTCCCGGCAATTTTGAAAATAGCAGAGGGGAAGTGATCGGCAAGCACGATGGCGCTGCCTACTACACAATTGGGCAGAGAAAGGGCCTCGGGATTGGAGGGCCAGGAGGGGCCTGGTTTGTCGTTAAAAAAGAAATGGATCGCAACGTCGTCGTGATCGAACAGGGAGAGGACCACCCCGCTCTATTGAGCCAAAAGCTAACCGCCCAAGAATGGACCTTTATAAAAGAGGATCTCACCTCTCCACTCCCCTTCACCTGCAAAGCAAAAATCCGCTACCGTCAGGAGGAGCAGGCCTGCACAATCGAGTCGATCGATTCAGAGACGATGACGGTCCACTTCCAAGGGCCGCAGCGAGCAGTCACCCCCCACCAGTCAATTGTCTTCTATGATGGTGAAGTCTGTCTAGGGGGCGCCCTAATAAAATCCTCCTTTATGTAAATTTTTTCTTGAGGTATGCAAAAGGGTATGAGGCATACCTTTCTCACCCTCTTTATTTCTCTATTGCTCGTGGAAAGTTGTGTCCAAATTCCGACGGACGAGGCTTGCTGTATGCTCCTCTCCACCCCGTCAATAGAAGAATCCGTCCTAGCGGCTCTAGAAGGACCCGAGTTCGTAGAAGGAGACTTCCCTCCATGCGAGTGGTGGGAGATGTTCTCTGACCCAAAACTCTCTCAGCTCATCTGCATCGCTCTTGCCAATAACCCGACGATGCAGAAAGTCGAAGCTCTCTTTACCCGCGTGGAAGAAGAGGCAAAGATCAAACGGTCACATCTTTTCCCCACATTAGGCTTCAATGCTGCTGTGAATTGGAGGTACTTGAGTGAGAACGATTTTTTTCGCGCTTTCACCCCTGTGATCCCCACTAGCATCCCTGAATACCTCATTGACCTCGACTTTTCCTATGAATTTGATTTTTGGGGAAAGAACCGAAATATTTACGAGGGTGCCCTTGGCCTAGCCAAGGCACAAGAAGCGGAAAAAGAGGGTGCGATCCTGGCCTTAAGTACTTCAGTTGCAACCCTCTATTTCAAACTCCAGTCTGAGATGCAAGCACTTTCTATCTTGAAAAAGGAACGCTCCCTTCTCACTCGCCTCTTCGAACTCACCCAATCGCGAGAAAAAGAGGCAATCGACGATCTGACGCAGCCCCTACAAGCCGAAGAGAGACTTCTTTATATCAATCAGAGTATCCTCTTCTCCGAGCTCCAAGTAACCATAACCAAGCATGCTCTTTCCGTCCTTCTCGGAGAGGGTCCAGAATGCGACCTCGAAATTTGCCCCCACCAATCACCTAATACTGGTGCCTTTCCCCTTCCCAAATGCCTCTCCTCGAACTTACTTGCTCGTCGCCCCGATCTGATGGCGCAGCTCTGGCGAGTAGAAGCGGCAGCGCACCTTGTTGGAGCTGCAAAAGCTGAGTTTTTTCCCAATATCAGTCTTATCGCTCTGACCGGCTTCGATAGCGTCTTCTTCAACAAGCTCTTTAGCGGGGGGTCATTTGGCGCCACTGTTAGACCAGCTCTGCATCTTCCGATTTTCACTGCAGGAAGAATCAAAGCCAACCTAGGAGCTAAACAGGCGGAATTCGACGAGGCTATTTTTACCTATAATGGACTCCTCCTTGAAGCGGTTAAAGAGGTGGCAGATAAGATTGCCAATTTGCAGACAGCTGATGAGGCTCTTAAAATCACACAGCGGGTGGTCAACAACCAAACACAACAGCAACAGCTGACAGCAAAGCGATATGCATTTGCTGTGGATAATCTCCTCAGTCTTATCTCTGCTCAAGAAGAGGTACTTAGCAGAGAGCTAGATCAGAATCAAAAGGAATACGAAAAGAGGCTCGCCGCAGTCGATCTGATTAAAGCTCTTGGCGGAGGATATTGCAATGGGGAACAACCTCTATGAACACGGAAGAAACCTCCCACAAAGCTAAGAATCGAAAACCCATCTTTTGGACCCTCACCGCTTTTTTTATCCTGATCGGCCTTGCTTTTTTCCTTCTTTGGCTTCTCGTCTGGCGACTTGAAGAGAGCACGAAAGATGCCTATGTCCAAGGGAACCAAGTAGTCGTCACACCGCAGATCTCCGGACACATCCTCTCTGTCAGCGTTCAGGACACCGATCTCGTCGAAGAGGGAAGGATCCTCGTTACCCTCGATACCATCGATCGGGGACTGGCCTTCGCAGCAGCAAAAAATACCCTCGCCGAGACAGTCCGCGATGTTGTGGGACTTTTTGAAAATGTGGGATCCTTACGCGCCGATCGGGAGATCAAACAAGCCGAGATGTCCAAAGCGATGAAAGACTACAAGCATCGGAAAAACCTGGTGAAGATTGGCGCTGTTTCGAAAGAAGATTTTGAGCATGCAGAAGCAACCTTTGTGGCTTCTTTTGCCGCTCTTCTCGGTGCACAGCACGCTCTGCGAGGGGCTATCGCTATGACTGAAAACACCACTCTCGAGACCCATCCTCTTATCGAAAAGGCGAAAGACTTTGTGAAAGAGGCCTATGTCAATCTAAAGAGATGTGAGATCCGCTCCCCCGTTCATGGGATGGTGGCAAAGAAAGCGGCCCAAGTGGGACAGTCAGTAGATCCTGGTTTTTCTCTCATGACCATCATCCCGTTCGACCAGATGTGGATCAATGCCAACTTCAAAGAGATCCAGCTCAAAAATATTCGCCTCGGTCAACCGGTGACGATGAAGTCCGATCTGTATGGATCGGACATCATCTTCCACAGCAGAGTTGTCGGCATAGGAGCAGGAACGGGAAGTGTCATGTCTCTTCTCCCCCCACAAAATGCCACGGGAAACTGGATCAAAATTGTGCAACGCCTTCCCGTTCGTATCTCCCTCGATCCTGAAGAGATAAAAAAACACCCATTACGCCTTGGCCTATCTATGGATGTAAGTGTTGATACACGTGATACATCTGGTCGAATGCTCCCTAAGCCCCCACCCAAAGGCCCCCTCTTTAAGACAGACATCTTCCAAAAACAAGAAGCGGGAATCGAATCGATCATCAATATCATCGTTAAAGAAAACAGCATTTTCACCTTCGGTGAGGACGAAAAAGAGGGATGATAGATCCACCAAAACATCTCACCGGCCTCCCTCTTATTCTATCGGCAATTGCCCTCTCTCTGGCAACATTTGTGATTGTCCTCGACTATTCCATTGCCAACATTTCGATCCCCTATATTGCGGGTGATCTTGCCATCAGCCCCAATGAGGGGATCTATGTGATCACCTCATTTGCTGTGGGAAGCGCCATTGTCCTTCCCCTTTCAGGATGGCTAACAAAAAAATTCGGACTTGTGCGGCTCACTGTCCTTTCTCTCATCGGCTTCGTCTCCTTCTCCTGGGTCTGCGGCATTTCCAATAGTATGACTATGCTTGTAGTTGCCCGCTTCTTTCAGGGACTTGTGGCAGGCCCTCTTATTCCTACCTCCCAGTCACTCACCCTATCGATCTTCCCCCCGGAAAAAAAAGAGACAGCCCTTGCCTTTTGGAGCACTGTAGTCATCGTCGCTCCTGTCGTCGGTCCGATGCTCGGTGGATGGATCTCCTATGATATTTCCTGGTCTTGGATCTTCTTCATCAACATTCCAATCGGTCTTCTCGCTGCCTTCATCATCCACCTCTATCTAAAGCCCTTCGAGACTCCCAAAGAAAAGGTGAGTTCCGATTGGATGGGAGTCATTTTCCTTGTGATCGGCGTCTCCTCCCTTCAATACCTCCTCGACAAAGGGGAGCAATTCGACTGGCTCAGCTCACCCATCATCCAGGCCTGCGCAGCCGCTTCAATCATCTCCTTCACCCTCCTCATTGCCTGGGAGCTGACCCATCCAAAACCCATACTCAACCTGCGTCTCTTCAAGCTCCGAAGTTTTTCCATTTCTATCATCATCATCGCCACTCAGTATGCTCTCTATTTCGGCGGCATCGTTCTCATCCCCCTTTGGCTCCAGGAGTACATGGGCTACACTCCTATCTGGGCCGGGATTGCCGTTGCACCCTTAGGGCTCACTCCCTTACTCTTATCCTGGGCAATGGGCAAACTCACCAAAAAAGTGGGTCCCTATCCCCTTCTTGCAATAAGCAATCTTCTCTTCGGGATCGCCTGCTTCATCACCTCCCTATTCCTCACACAAATCGATCTTTACCATATAGCGATTACCCGTTTTCTCTTTAGCTTTGGGATCCTCTTTATGATCGTTCCCCTCTTCTCCCTCTCACTCATGGAAATCTCCCAAGAAAAGCTCCCCCAAGCAACTGGCATCTTTCACTTTGTCCGGGCGATGTTCGGAGGTATTGGCACTTCGATCTTCACGACGCTGTGGGTCCGCCGCAGCGCGCTGCATCATGCCAACCTCTCAGCTCAAGTCTCCTATGACCGTCCTCCTGTCCCCGACTTCTTTGGCAAGCTGAAACAACTTGGCATCGAAGGAACACAGGCGTGGGATGTGGTCAATGAGTTCACTACAAGACAGGCAGCCGTCTTGGGCCTGAACGACTGTTTTTATCTGATGGGCTGGATTTTTATCGGACTGATTGCGATACTCCTACTTGGCATCAAAAGAAAGTCCCCTTATGAAAACATTTCTTCTTCTCCTTCTCCTTCTTCCCACCCTAACGCTAACAGCTGAGCTCAGCCTCGAGCGGGAATCTCTCCAAAAAATTGGACTCAAAGTATGGCAGAACGAATGCCGCGGCACGCTCGATGGACTCATCTCGTGGAACGCTGAAGAAGAGTTCCCTTCCCTTGGCATTGGCCATTTCATTTGGTACCCAGCAAATACCCAAAAGACCTTTGAAGAGACCTTTCCCGCCTTCATCACATTCTTAAAAAAACAAGATGAAGAACTCTCCATCCCTTCATGGATCACCTCAAAAAAGGGATGCCCTTGGAAAACCCGCAATGAATTTGTGAAAATGAAGCGGAGCAAGAAAATGCTTCAGCTCCGCGATCTTCTCTCTGGAACCCTCGACCATCAGATCCTCTTCCTCTACGAGCGCTTCCAACTTGCAGAAAACAAGCTCCTCCCCTTCCTTGGTAAAAAAGAAAGAAAGACCCTTGCTAACCTCAAAGAATCTCCCCAGGGAGTGTATGCCCTCATCGACTACGTCAACTTCAAAGGGACAGGACTTGCTAAAACAGAGCGGTATAGAGGGCAAGGATGGGGACTTCTTCAAGTGCTTGAACAAATCCCGAAAGAAACCCAAGGAAAAGAACTCATCAGTGCGTTCATCCATTCGGCCAAGCATCTGCTCCATAGGCGGGTGCGCTATGCCCCTTCCCACCGAAAAGAAGAGCAATGGCTTAAAGGGTGGAATGCTCGACTTGAGAGCTATCGGGAGCCCTTAAAAGGATAAAGACCCTCCTCTGCACGCTAATTTTATCAGACAGAATCTCATCCAGAGACTTCCCTTGGGTCAACTGCCCAAAAGCTCTATCTAATACTTTTCGAATAGGATCATTGTGATTGGGATACAAGTACTCGATAAGGAGTCTGGCAGTAGCAATATGACGAGATCGCAAAAGGGTCCGTTCATCATCATTCAATGTTTCATCTGCTGTATCAATTCCCATGCAGGCGATTTGCAGCGGGGTTTGACTTTTCGCATCTTCAAGATCGAACTGAATCTTCTGCGACAGGAGAAAATCCATCACCTTGGTAAGCCCCTTTCTTGCGGCCAAATGAACGAGAGATTCCCCATCGGTTTCAAAGAGATTTGTCTCATCTCCTAGTAACAGGAGCTTTGCAATCTTGATCAATTGGTCTTCAGTTTTTCCATCTTTATAGAGGTACTGCCATCCTCCCTCAGGCAATTTTCCTCCTATCCTAAAGAGACGTCCAGCTCGCTCGAAATCATCCTCTAAAAAACAAAGCAAAAGAGGATTGATACCCTCCACTTCAACATTGATGTGTTTGGGGGAAATACTCTTATGTAGGCTTCCTGTAAGCCTCCCCACCCCATTCCGGGACATTGGTCCAAGTTGACTCAAGCAAGTCAGTCGGAAAATAGATTGTCTATTCAAAGGCAGTTGCACTATCTCTTCCACTAGATCCATGTACTTATTTTTGATAGCATAGCGTAGTAAAGACTCTTCATTTTGCTTGCGCGTCTTTTCTGGTATATCAAGAGAGTTGAGAAACTTAAACAAGGAAATAAAACACTCTGACCTATCGGAATTTTTGCGGTATTGAGACAAAAAATAAGACCAATGCCTTTCTTTGTATTCAGGAAAATCTGCTCCATATCTCATGAGAGTTTTTGCATATTCCCAGAACCCACAAGCGATCAGACATTCAATAGGAGACTTACGATATCGCCCTTTGTTTTCGCAAAATTCTTTCATTAGGTTTTTTCCCGAAGCACTTGCAGATTCAGCTACTTTTTTTAGGATTAATTCGAAAAGTTTTGGAAACTTTTCAAGAACCTCAGCATAATTATCAAGAGGATATTCACCGTTAGTTTCAAAAAAACCAACCAAACTGTTTAAAATATTTTCACGCCGATCATTTTTTACAGTGACATCGGCGTTTATTTCGTTGATAAGAAAGATCGCAGTAGAAAATTTTCCTTCCTTGATCACCGCTTGAAGAGCTGTTTCCCCCTTATAATTCTCCATATTCACAATGGTAGGATCTTTGTTTGCAAGGGCTCGAGCACTTCCAGTATTCCCTGCTACACAAGCACAAAAAAAAGGAGTCTTCTTAAATAAATCACGCTCATTAACAGATGCTCCAGCACCTAGAAGAGCTTGGACGATATTTTTAATATCGTCCTTATTGACATCTGCCGAAACAACTCGGGATGAAGCAAAATGCAATGGCGTCTTTTCATCCTGTCCTCGTATTGAAACTGCATCTGAATTTTCTCTGAGAATACGCTGCACATCAAGCAATGTGCCTGCACGGCAAGCATTGATAATAGGTTCCTCTGCTCCCGACCCTCTCAAACAGCTCGAAAAAAAGTATGAACAGAGGCTAGTAATAGAACAGGACATGGTCCCCTCCAGATTTCAGCAAGAGTTTACCTTCTTTTGAGTCACAAGCCAAGAAATTTCTAATGAATGATTATTGAAGATACCCCTTTGAAACTCTATCCCCCAAAAAATAAGTGGTCGAGATCGAGCGTTACTTATGCTGCTTATTCTTCTTGCGGATCACGCTATGGCGGATCCCATACCCAAAATAGACGAGGAACCCCACAAAGATCCAAAGGACAAGCTGGAGCCAAATCACCTTAGGCAAGACGACCATCTGAACAACGCAAGCTAAGGTCCCAGCAAGGGGAATCCAGGGGAAGAAAGGAACCTTGAAGGGACGGTGGAGACTCGGTTGTTTATACCGGAGGAGGAGAACTCCAAAGCATACAATCGCAAAAGCGAGGAGGGTTCCCATCGACACAAGCTGTCCCAGTATGCCTACAGGAAAAAAGCCTGCGATCAACATCCCAACGACGGTGAAAAAGATCGTGTTGAAGAAGGGAGTGTGAAATTTCTTGTGGACCTTCCCAAATATTTTTGGAAGAAGGCCATCGTGAGACATAGTGTAAAAAATTCGTGTTTGTCCAATAAGCATCACGAGGACAACGGTAGTGAGTCCTGCGAGAATCCCGATTTTGGCTACGTAGCGGAGCCAAAGGAATTTGGGGCCAAGTGCATCAATGGCTACACTAAAAGGAGCTGGGCCGACGAGCAATTTGTAGCTAACGATTCCGGTTAGAACAAGGGCTATGCAAATGTAGATGATCGCAGAAATAGTGAGCGAGCCAATCATCCCTACAGGCATATCTTTTTGGGGGTTGCGCGCTTCCTGAGCGAGAGTCGAGAGAGCATCAAAGCCGATGTAGGCGAAGAAGACAACCCCAGCACCACGAAAGATGCCGCTGAAGCCAAATTCTCCAAACACTCCGGTGTTTTCAGGAATGAAAGGGGTCCAATTTGCCGTGTTGATATAGAAAACACCACAGACGAGAAAGAGAAGAATCACCCCGAGTTTGATCACGACGATGATGTTGTTAATCCGAGCCGCGGTTTTAATCCCGACGGCAATGAGTGTTCCGATGATTCCCAAAATGCACACGGCTGGGACATTGATGATCGCGCCTGTGGATGCCCACCCACCTACCACGTCATAGGCAAGGGGGGCCCCATTGAATTTTGATGAGAGGTGAATCCCCATGTCAGCAAGAAGGCTAACGAAGTATCCCGACCAGCCAACGGCAACGGTCGCTGCAGAAAAGAGGTATTCCAGGGTGAGCGTCCATCCGATGGTCCATGCGACGATTTCTCCAAGGGTTGCATAGGCGTAAGAGTAAGCCCCGCCAGCAACGGGAATCAATGAGGCGAACTCGGCATAGCAAAAGGCGGCAAAGACACAGATGATAGCAGCGAAGATGAAAGACAAGACCACCGCGGGCCCCGCAAACTCCGCCGCTGCTTGTCCTGTTAAGACAAAAATTCCCGCACCGATGATCGCTCCAATTCCCATCCCAGTCAGTTGGAGTCCAGTAAGAGAACGCTCGAGTCCATCTTTTTTGGTACTCGCTTCTACTTTGAGGTCATGAATCGATTTTTTAGCGAATAATCCTTTAGCCATAATGTCTCTTGGGGTGTACAAAACGACAAGTCTATCGGTCTGCACTCTTTTTTGGGAATTAGTTCTTGATCATATCGATCACCTGAACGGAAATCTCGAACAGGACAAAGCATGCAAGAAAAAGAAGGAGGGGTTTTCCACCCCAGAGCTGGTCCTTTCTGGGAAGTCCCTTTTTATATCTTCCCGACCAGACCATCAAGATGGGAAAGAGTCCTAAAAGGAGAATCGCTCCAAAGCCTCCGGCATAACTCAGAGCACTGATGAAAATGTTCGGGTTCAGCATGGCGACCACCATTGGAGGAATGTAGACAATACTAAACAGGATCCCCTTATCTGTTCCCCTCTTTTTCATTTTGAGGCCATCTGCGAGAAAGTCAAAAAGACCAAGGGTCACGCCCAAAAATGACGAGGAGAGGGCAAAGAAAGCAAAGGCCTGGCCGATCGCATAGATAGTTCGCGACTGAGAAAACTGGCGGAGAGGATCAATTGCGGTTTGTCCATTCTCAAGAGCAGCAAGGAGCCCATTTGCCCCTTCCAGGGGGACAATTCCCAAAATCAGATACTCCCAAATCAGATAGATAAAGAAGGGAAGGCTGCTTCCGATGAGGATCACTTTGCGTGCGGTTTTTGGCTCGTTATAGAAATAGGTGCGAATACTCGGGACTATTCCCTGGTAACTGAACGAGGCGAGCATCACGGGAAGGGCGAGAAATGCCGAAGGCCAGTGGGCATGCTCAAGTATATTGACATCTACCTTCCCTATACCAATTACTATGAAAGCAGAAAAAGAGATGATGAGTCCCACCATCAAAAGAAAATTGAACCGATCCACGGCATGTGTTCCGATGTAAACAACAGGAGAGAATACTAAGACAAAAATGAGGATGCCGAGAGGAATGGGAATAGTATCTTTAAAAAGGACGGTAATCAACCCTCCTCCCCCTGAGACATACGCGATCGTCAAACAATAAAAAAAGAATAAATAAAGGACCCAGCTTGCCATCTTCCCCTTCCTGCCCAATAGATGAGAAGAGAGGGAGACGATGTTCGAGTCTTTGGGAAGCCATAGGCACGCTTCAAGAAGGAGGAGTCCTGTTGCGGAGGAGAAGATCCAGCAGAGGAAATAGACCGCGACGGCAGGCCAAAATCCCCCTTGTGCTGTCGCGACGGGAAGAGCGAGCATCCCTGCGCCAATTGCTGTCCCGGCAACTAATAAAGAGGCTGTGACCACTTTAGATGATTTCATTTCGGGTATTGTATCGAAAAATTTCTAAAATGAAAGGGGAAATTGACTTTTTGGTGCTCGAGAGGTATCTTTAGTCCCTTTGAATTGTACATTTAGGGCCCCTTGGACCAGAAAGTCATCCCCGCAAAGACGCACAAGCTTCCGATCGAAAAGATCGATCCACACGCCATCTACATCACCGAAAAGTTGAAGGAGGCGGGATTTATTGCATACCTAGTGGGAGGAAGCGTCCGCGATCTACTACTCGGCCACGTTCCAAAAGATTTTGATATTTCCACCTCGGCCAAACCCGAAGAGATCAAAAAAGTCTTTCGCAACTGCCTTCTCATCGGGCGCCGCTTTCGCCTCGCTCATATTCGCTTTGGGAGAAAAATTTTTGAGGTTTCTACTTTCCGGACAGGAGACCTTGAAAAGGAAGAGCTCATCCTGCGTGATAATCAGTGGGGCTACCCCGAAGAAGATGCATTTAGAAGAGACTTCACCATCAATGGCCTTTTTTACGACCCCTCTAATGAGACAATCATCGACTACGTCGAAGGGTATGCCGACATCAAAAGACGTCTCTTGCGCACAATAGGGAATCCCTATACGAGATTTGTGCAAGATCCTGTACGCATGCTCCGCCTCCTGAAATTCCAAGCCCGCTTCGATCTCGAAGTGGATCCCGAGGCCCATATCGCTATGGTCGAGTGCAAGAAAGAGATCCTAAAAAGCGCCTCTGCCAGAGTTTTAGAAGAGGTCTTGCGTATGCTCGAATCGGGTGCTTCGCAACCCTTTTTTGAGCTGATGACCGAACATGGCCTGATAGAGTATCTGGTCCCCGAAATTGCTCAATTCATCGAAAAGGACCCTGATGGTGAGGAGATCTACGATTACTTGGACGAGGTCGATGCGATCTTTCAAGATCCCTCGAGTTCAAATCTCGACCGCTCTGTCATCCTGGGCTCACTCTCTTTCCCCATCCTTGAGAAGAGAATCAAAACCCAATTCCTCGATAGGGAGCACATCCCCCACCTTGGACAGATTCAAGATCAAACACACGATCTCGTCAACGATCTTTTCCAGGGGTTTTTTCGTATTCCCCGTCGGTTGAAAGTGGGTCTTATCAACATTCTCATCGGACAGTATCGTCTCACTCCCCTCCAAAAAAAGAAGGTACAAAGGCGAAGAATTCCCAAAGATGCCGATTTTGGCTTAGCCCTAAGTTTTTTGCGTCTTCGCTGTTGTTTAGAGCCCGGTCTGCAGAAAATCCACGATTGGTGGATGGAGGCATATGAGCGGGTCGAGGAAAAAGAGAAGCCAAGTCAGAGAAGAAGACGGAGACCGAGGAAGAGAAGAAGATGAACAGTAGACAGGTCTTGCAGCTCACTCCTGAGATCGACGTGACCCATATGGGTCCTCCTCTAGAAAAAGGGAGGCTTCCTGCTCTCTTCTACTTTGGTCTCTCTGCTAGAGAAAGTCTCGAGCTCGATCCGTATAACCAGCCAGTAGCTCTCCTCTACAAGTCTGATATAAGGATCTTTTCCATCGACCTTCCCGCTCATGGAGAAGGACAAAGTGCCATCGATGCACTCACCATCTGGGCAAATGCTTTCAAAGAGGGCGAAGATCCCCTTACCCCCTTCCTTGATAAGGTCCTTTTTGCAATCAAAGAGCTTCAATCGCGTGGGCTCATCATCCCTGAAAAAGTGGGACTTATGGGTCTTTCACGAGGAGGACTGATCGCCTGCCACGTTGCGGCGAGACTCAGCCAGGTGCGAGCAGTGGTCTGCTTTGCCCCGATGACATCCCTCACGGCGTCCAAAGAATTCGCAGGGCTAGAAGGCAATGCTAGCGTCGACAACTTTGATCTCCTCAATATGCAGGACCACCTTTTTGATAAAGCCATCCGCTTCTATATTGGAAACAGAGACATCAAGGTGGGAACAGGCGGGTGTTTCCACTTTGTAGAATCACTCGCAAATACCGCTTTTGAACAGGGAGTCCGCTCGCCCCCTATCGAAATGATCATCAGCCCTTCCATCGGCCACATGGGCCATGGAACAGGGAAAGCCGAGTTCGAAGCGGGCGGGACATGGATTAGTGAAAAGCTGGGAATACATCAATGATCACCCCGTCAATTTTTCTCTTCGCAGGCGAAACAAGTGGAGACATCCATGGAGAGGCTCTGATCGAAGCTCTTAAGAAAAAAATCCCGATGGCTCAAATTTATGGTGTCGGTGGCCCCCGAATGCGCAAAGCGGGAATGCACACTCTTATGGAGATGGAAAAGTTCCAAGTAATGGGGTTTGTCGATGTCTTTTTTGCTCTCCCCCGATTGATGTGGCAATTCTTTTCCTTGCGCAGACAACTCCTCAAAAGAAAACCAGACATAGTTCTCTTGATCGATTATCCAGGATTCAATCTCGCCCTTGCCAAAAGTCTCTATAAAAAATCCTTCCCAGGTAAAGTCTGTCAATATATTTGCCCTTCGGTTTGGGCCTGGGGGAAAAAGAGGATCCCGAAAATGGAAAAAATCCTCGACCACCTCTTTGTGACTTTCCCATTTGAGAAAGAGCTCTTCAATTCAAAAAATCTCCAGGTCGATTATGTTGGCCATCCGCTCGTCAGAAAAATCTTAGCCTCTTCATCGCGTCCGTTAGATATCAACAAAAAGTACCGCGTTGTCGGGATTTTTCCAGGAAGCCGGAAAAAAGAACTCCTAAGAAATTTCCCTCTCCAATTGCAAGTAGCCAAGAGACTCCTTGCAGAGTTTCCCGATCTTTTTTTCACGGTTTCAGTTTCGCAGCCTTCTTTCTCCCCTCTTCTTGAAAAGCTAATGCGTGAAGTGGGTTTCCCCGATCGGGAAAAAATTCTTTTGATCGAGTCCTCACAAAATGGAGCGCTCATGCAGCGATGCGATTTGAGTATCGCAAAGTCAGGCACCAATAACTTAGAGCTCGCTCTCTATGGTGTCCCCACAGTGGTTACGTATGGGATTGGTCCTCTCGACCTCTTCATTGCAAAAACTCTTCTGCGGATCCGTCTCCCCTTCTATTCCATCGTAAATATCATTGCGAAGGAAAAAGTTTTTCCCGAGCTCATCGGACCTCATTTCACTGAAGACCAGCTCTTTACTGAAGCACGCCGCCTCCTCTCCTCTGAAGAGGCTCGAAATGAATGTGGAAAAAAATGCCAGAAAATTGGGATAATTCTAGAACAAAAGTCTCCAGAAGTAGAGATCGCAACAAAACTAAAAGAACTATTACTAAATGAACAAGGGACCATTTAAAGTCTATATCGATCGCCTTAAGAGTGATGAGACAGAAAAAATCCTTGAGGTCGTTTCTCCCGCATTTTTGGAGATAGAAGAAAAAGAGCTCTCCTTCATCGGTGAGGTGACCGTTTCTGGCAAAGCCTATTTGGCAAAAGATCATTTGATTCTCGAACTAAAAATCGAGGCCAAGGCCCAGATGCCCTGTTCAGTCTGCAATGAGTCGACCCTGGTAACAGTAGAGTCCAATGACTATACCCATATTAAAGAGACCAGCGAAATCTCTTCTTCAGTCTACGACTACTCTAACGAGGTGAGAAGCGCCATCCTCCTAAAAATTCCTCCATTTTTCGAATGCAATCATGGCCACTGTCCTCAAAGGAAAGATTTACACAAGTATAGAGCCAAATCCTCTCCAGAGACTCATAATCCTTTTTCGGACCTCTCGATTTAAATTCCGAAATCCTTTATCCTTGCCAACACTTACAATAACTGTATAAGGAAAAAATCATGGCTGTCCCACGTACTCGAACTTCAAACTCACGTAAAAACAACCGTCGTTCCCATCACGCAAAAACTCCAAAAAATGTGGCTGTTTGTAAAAATTGCGGGGGATCTATCCTCCCTCATAAACTCTGCATGCATTGTGGGCATTATAAGGGGCGCCCAGTAATTCAATCTAGCCAAGATGAAGAATAGCAATGAGGATCTGCATAGTCCTCGCATAGGCATTGACCTTCTGGGGTGCGATATCCCAGGGGTTGAGCTCCTCTCTTTTCTTGTTAAGACCAACTTTGAAGAAAAACACCCCCCCAAGATCACTCTCTTTGGCACCCAAGAAATCTTCGACAGTGTCCCCGCATCGGCAAATTTTGCCAGCTGCGTCACTTGCGAAGTGATCGAGCCCGATGAAGACCCCATCTCCGCGGTACGAACAAAAAGGCGCGCCTCGATCAACCTGGGAATCTCCCAGATCAAGTCCTACGATTTGGATGCATTCATCTCTGCAGGCAATACTGGCGCCCTTCTCACCTCAGCAAAATTGAATCTCCCCATGCTTCCTGGCATCGACCGCCCAGCCCTCCTCACCCTGATCCCAACGAAGAGTGACCCCGTCGCTGTTCTCGATGTAGGTGCTAGTGTTGAAGCAAAAGCGGAAAACCTCCTTCAGTTTGCCAAGATGGGAATCGCCTACCAAAAAACCCGCGACACTGAAAGTCCAACAGTAGGTCTCCTCAATATTGGCACTGAAAAGCAAAAAGGAACACCAGAACTGAGAAAAGCATACAAAATGCTTCAATCTCTCAATGAAGATGCCTCCCTAGATAGCCCCATCTTCATCGGCAACATTGAAGGTCGCGATGTCTTTCACGGTGAGATAGACGTCCTCGTCACTGATGGGTTCACTGGTAACATTTTTTTAAAAACCGCCGAGGGAATCGCTGGCTTTGTCCTCGAGCAAATAGAAAATATAGGCCCCATAGGGAAAATTCCCGGCCTCAGATCCCTTTTGCCCAAATTGCGTCAGCGCCTCCATTACGCTGAGTTCCCTGGTGCCATCCTCTGCGGTGTTGAAGGAATCGTGATGAAATGCCACGGATCTTCTAGTCCAGAGGCTTTCATCAATAGTATCAAAAGCTCTAGCCGCCTAGTCAAACATTTCTTCATTGAGAAAATTCGCCGAGAACTCTCTCACTAAGAGGGTATCTTCAAAGTCATTCCACCGATATAAGGAGCGATCTTTTCCCCTATGTAAGAGCATCTTCGACCGACACAAGCTTATTTGACTTGCTCTGGTCTCCAAATACCTTCCTAGGAAAAAATCTTCGTTCCTATCGGTGAAAGCACTTTGAAGACACCCTCTAAAAATTCTTGTTTATACTTTCACGCTAATTGGGTTTTTGCTATGCTAGCTAGAAGTCTCTAATCTTCTAAGCAGGCAATTTATGCGAGAAATTCTTATCAATATCGAATCTAAGGAAGTGCGATGTGCATTCGTCGCGCACGGGAAATTGCACAACCTTATCGTGGAAAGGAAGAAAACCCGCCTCATTACAGGAAATGTCTACCGAGGGCGAGTCAGCAATATCCTCCACAATATCCAATCGGCCTTCATCGACATCAATGAGTCGGAAAATGGCTTCATTCATATCTCAGATATTTTGGAGAATACACAGAAGTTTCAAGAGATGTTTGAGCTGGACTTCGACGTTGAGCTCGACTCTAGCAAAAAAGGATCAAAGGATAAGACAGAAGACGACATCACAAAAATTTTGAAACCCGACCAACCCGTCCTTGTCCAGGTTGTCAAAGAACCAATCGGAACCAAGGGAGCACGCCTCACCTCTAACGTATCTATTGCCGGACGCTACCTTGTCCTTCTTCCCAACACCCACCACAAAGGTGTCTCCAGAAAAATCGAAGACCCCGCTGCGAGGGACCGCCTCAAAAAACTCATTCGCTCTTTTGAAATGCCAGCTGATATGGGGCTCATCTGCCGAACCTCAAGCATGAATGCCTCCAAAGAGATGCTCATCGATGAGGCAAATGAGCTCCTCAAAGCATGGCAGCAAGTGATCGAGAACTTTGATAAATCGACCAAACCCACTTGCCTATATGAAGAATCCGACCTGATGAAACGATGCCTTATGAAAGCCATCGATAAGAAGTACGACCGGATTCTTATCGATGACTACTCAGAATGCCAAAGACTCAAAAAAGCTATGAAGCAATATAGCGACGAGTCCCCTCTCAAGATCGAATACTACCGAGATAAAACCCCCATTTTTGAGCGGTTCAATGTCGAAAGAGAAATCGACAAATCTCTACGTGGAAAAGTTTGGCTCTCTTCAGGAGGCTACCTCTTTTTTGATCGAACTGAGGCCATGTACACCATCGATGTCAACTCTGGGCGCAGCTCGCAAGCAAGCGCTAAAGGAAACGTCGAAGAGACCCTCGTCCAGATCAATATGGAAGCTGCAGAAGAAATAGCAAGACAGCTTAGGCTGCGCAATATCGGTGGACTCGTGATCTGTGATTTCATCGACATGCGTTCACGCAAGAACCAAAGAAGGGTCCTCGACCGCCTCAAAGAGGCGATGAAAGAAGATGGAGCAAAATGCACAATCTTAGGGATGAGTGAATTCGGCCTTGTGGAAATGACAAGACAAAGGAGCCGCGAGTCCCTGACCCAAACGATGAATACCCACTGCCCCTATTGTAGCGGGAGCGGACAAGTCCTCACCAATGAGAGCACCTCAATTGAGATCGAAAGAGTCCTAAAGAAGTTGATCAATCAAAAACTGCAGTATGGCCTGAAGCTCGTCTGCCACCCCCTTCTCAACAAATACCTTGAGCGTGGTGATAAGAAGTTTCTCACAAAAACAGCAGAAGAGCTCAATGCACAGATCGAATATGACGCTGCAGATTCTCTCCACATAAACCAATTCGAATTCTATTCCACAATCAATGGACAAAAACTCGAAATCTAAATTCTCCCTCGCTATCGAAGCATTGGAAAAGGAAGGGAAGCTTTCACTCAAGCTCCGTAAAACCCTGAATACCTTTTACCAAGGTTACCGATGTGCTATCGGGGAAAAGAAGTGGACCCCAGAACTCGAAGAGATGTTTCGCATGTTTGCTCACTTTGTTTCAGAGCAATACCTCACGCCCCATTCCTTCGAGCCCTACCACCAAAAAATTCGCTCACCCATTGATTACCATAAATTTAGCCTCGACTTCCTCCGTCCTCTCATCGACAAAACGGCTTCGAGCATACTAGGTCAAGAAAACCTAAGAGAAGTGGTTGCCCACTTAGAGAAAGGAGACAATGTCATCTTCTTTGCCAACCACCAAATTGAAGGGGACCCTCCTGCTATCACCCTCCTTTTAGAAGAGGACTTTAAAAAAATAGGGGATAAGCTGATTTTTGTCGCAGGTGAGCGAGTGACAAGAGATCCCACAGCGATCCCTTTCAGTATGGGGTGCAATCTCCTCTGCATCTACTCTAAGAAGTATATCGATCACCCCCCTGAACACAAGACAGAAAAACAGCACCACAATAAAGCGACCATGCGCCTCATGAGCTCCCTCTTAAAAGAAGGAGGGAAATGCATCTATGTAGCCCCCAGCGGAGGAAGAGATCGAAAGGGGCCCGATGGGAAAATCAGGATTGCCCCCTTCGACCCCAAAAGTATCGAAATGTTTTACCTCATGGCAAAAAAGGCAAAAACACCCACCTTTTTCTATCCAATGGCTCTTTCCACTTACGAAATCATGCCTCCACCTACAACAACGCAGGTCGAACTCGGAGAAACTCGTTCCACACAGAGATCGGGCATTCACCTCGCTGTCGGAGAGCAAATTGATATGGAACACTACCCAAATTCTGAAAATGCCAATAAGCTTCTTCGCAGAAAATCGCGCGCCGACTATATTTGGAATTTAGTCAAAAATGACTACAAAAAATTCCAGAGGTAAAAAATGAGAAAATGGACCTGCCTGTTCTTCCTGTGTGTTATGATTCACCTGCAAGCAACGGAAGATTCTTATGACACAGTTACCGATCTTTCCGAACTATCGATACTCAGTCCCTCCCTCTCCGAAAGAAAAACTGCTAAGTTGCGCCTCTCAAACGGCCTCGAGGTTTATCTCATTTCCGATCCCGTCGTTGAACAATCTGCTGCAGCTCTAGCGGTAGAAGCAGGCTCATGGTACGATCCCGATGAATATCCTGGGATGGCCCATTTTCTTGAGCATATGCTCTTCATGGGAACCGCAGCCTACCCCAAAGAGTTCGAGTACATGCAGTACGTGAGTGACAACGGAGGAAAAGTCAACGCCTACACTGCCTCCGACCGAACCGTCTATATGTTTTCCGTCAACAATGAGGGATTTACCGGCGCGCTCGACCGCTTTTCTCACTTCTTCTATGACCCCCTCTTCCTCCCCTCTTGCATTGACAGAGAATTGCATGCCGTCGACCAGGAACACGCGAAGAATGTCGAACATGATGGGTGGCGCCAGTATATGATCTTCAAAGAGACAGGAAATCCCGACCACCCCATAGCGAAGTTTTCAACAGGCAATGCCGACACTCTCAGAGGAATCCCTCAAGATGTCATGAAAGCGTGGTATACGGAGCACTACGATTCAGAGAGAATGCACCTGGTCATCCTTTCCGCCCTTCCCCTTGATGAGCTGATCGATCTCACCGTCGCCGATTTCTCGAGAATACAGAAAGCGAACTTCAAACCGGCAGAAATGCCCGAAGTATTGACTAGTGAAAAACAGCGGGGACACTACATCTACGTCAAACCCATCAAGGACCTCAAATCTCTCTCCCTCACCTGGGAACTATCCAAAGAGTCTGCACTAGATAAAACCTTCCAAACGGGAGCGCTGATCGCCTATACCCTGCAGAATGGAGGGAAAAATAGCCTCCTCGGCCAGCTAAAGAGAGAACACCTCGCCTCAGGGATCTCTGTCTCTGAAGAGCAGTTCAGTAAAGGATGGAAACTCTTCACAATTGATGTCGAGCTCTCCGATGAGGGAGTCAAAAACGTCGATCAGGTCATCACCTACTGCTATGAAGCGCTCGCACGCCTCAAGAAAAACGGCATTCCAAAATACCTTTATGACGAGATGGAAAAAATCGCCACGATGAAATACGAATATCAATCCCGTGAAGATGCCTTTGAGTTCATCAAAGACCAAGCGCATAAAATGGTTGATGAAGAGCTCGCAACTTACCCTAAGCAGACTCTCCTCCCAGGAGAATACAATCCCAAGGTCATTGGAAATTACCTCCAATCACTCACCCCAGAAACCTGCATCTACTTTGTGACAGCAGCACCCCAAAAATCGGGAATCCAACCAACAGAAAGGGAGCAGTGGATGGGCGCTGAGTACTCAATAAGACCCGTCTCAGAAGAGAGACTCGCCTCCTGGTCACATGCCAAAATCAACCCGAAGATCGGCCTCCCCCAACCCAACCCTTTCATTCCGAAAAACCTCGATCTCATTAATACTCCCGATACAAATCAGACAGTCACTCCAACTCTCCTCCAAGACAATGAAGAAGGAAAAATCTATTTTGCATCCGACTTAAAATACCAGGTACCAGAAGTCACCTATATCTTCCGCATTAAATCGCCTAAGCTCAATGGAACAGCAAAGGCGCAAGCACTCACCGATATCTACCTCAAATCCCTCTCCGATCACCTTTTCCCTACGATCTCTTCTGCAGAGACCGCAGGCTCTCGCGTTGTCTTGTCCCAAGGGAATTACGCCCTCACCATAGGAATCAATGGATATAGTGACCAGTCCGACCGCCTGGTCAAGGACCTATTCACCGGCATCAAAAAAATGCGTCCGTCGCGCAAGCAGTTCTCCCTTTATAAACAGTCAGTCTCAGAAACCTATGACAATGCGTCTAAGGAACTTCCGATCATCCAATCCCTCGAGCTTCTCAATAACATTATCTTCAATGACTCCCCACTTGCAAAGGAAAAACGAACCGCCCTCACATCCATTACCTATGAAGAGTTTGTCTCCTTCACAAAAGACCTCTGGAAAAAGAGCTATTCCGAAGGCCTTCTCTATGGAAACATCACAGAAAAAGAGGCTTCCTCTCTTTGGAAGCAGGTAAAAAACAGACTCGCCTCTTCCCCATTTTCTCCGGAAGAGCACTACAAAAAAGAGTTCCTTGTCCTCCCTGAAAACCAGGGACCTTATATGATCTTGCAGACTACTAAGATGCAAGGAAGCGCTGCCCTTCTCATGGTCGAGCAAGGGGCCTATGACTACAATACTAGAGCAGGACAACAGGTTCTCGGACTTCTCCTAAAACATGCCTTTTTCAATACCCTAAGAACAAAGCAGCAAACTGCCTATATCGCAAGAGCCTGGGAAAAAGAAGCAGAACGTCAGCTCTTTCAACTCTTTGCTGTCCAGTCCATCACCCATCAACCCAGCGAGCTCGTCGCCCGCTTTGAGCTCTTCCTCGAGGACTTTGTCAAGCAGTTCACAGAAAGAGTTCCAAAAGAGCGCTTTGAAAACATCCGCTCCATGGCAATCACCAGCCTAGAAATGCCTCCAGAAAATCTCCTCCTAATGGGAACTCGTCTTTTCCTCCTCGCTTTTGATTACGACGGAGCTTTTGAGCTAATCAATCATAGAATTGCCGCCCTCAAAGAGCTCACCTACGAAGAACTTCACGCCAGAGCCGCAGAATACTTCTCTCGGAAGAATTCCAGGCGTCTTGCTATCCTCGTCGAGGGAACAATGCCAAAAGACCGGAATTTCCGTTACGACGTTGTCACCAAGGAAGAACTCAAGGATTCGGGCACATTCGTCGCTTGGAAGTAGAGGGACTTGCTTCTATCCTGTAAATCTGGGATATAGGAGGGATGAAAGATAAGACTCGCCAACTCATCCCCATTCTGGTTCTTATCGTTTTTATTTTTGCAGCGTATCTAGCAAATGCACATCACTTCTTCACCCTAGAAAAGATCCGTCTAGAGCAGGAAAAACTCCTGTCCTTTGTCTCAGCGCATCCAGTCCTCTCTCCCTGCATCTATCTCGCAGTTTATATCATTTCCGTCTGCTTGATCATTCCCGATTCCATCATCCTCATTCTACTGGGGGGCTTCATCTTCCCCCTCCCCTTGGCGATCCTTTACGCTATTTTCTGTGAGACTGTCGGCGCAACCATCATCTTCGCCATTTTTAATAAAACATTTGGCAGATCGCTCATTCTCAAAGAACATTCCATTTTGCGCAAGATGCGTAAAAATTTTAAACGCAACTATACGAGCTACCTCCTTTTCTTAAGAATATCTACTGTGGTTCCCTTTTGGATCACTAATGCTGCTGCAGCTTACTTTCGAGTCCCATACAAAACCTTTATCTGGACCACCTTCGTAGGAGTCATCCCACTGATAGCTCTAGTCGCTGATGCAGGCAGCAACCTCTCCCATCTATTTGCTACGGGGAAAATCCACAAAATCTCTGATGTCTTCAATCTCCAAATGAAGCTCGCTCTTCTTGGAATTGCCCTACTCGCCATCCTCCCCCTGCTCTACAAAGCATTCATCAAGAGGAAAAAGAAAAGATGGAAGTAAACATCGCGATCATTGGAGCTGGAGCAGCAGGACTTGTTGTAGCGATTGGGGCAGCAAAAGGAGGCAAGAAAGTCCTGCTCATTGAAAAGGGGCAATACGGAGGAGACTGCACCAACTTTGGTTGCATTCCAAGTAAAACCCTCATCGCCTCAGCAAAGGTCGCCCATTCCCTTCGCCTGGGGAAAAAATTTGGCCTCGGTTTCGAAGAGGTATCCTTTGATGCTAGCAAAGCGCTCGATCGTGTCAGAGCAACCATTGCAGGGGTCCGCTCCCATGAGGAACCAGAAGCTCTTGAAAAAATGGGTGTTGCTACTCTCACTGGAGTGGCCTCCTTTATTGATCCCCATACACTCAGTGTGAAAACAGAGGAGAAAGAGGTTCACGTCAAGGCAAAAAAAATTGTGCTCGCCTGTGGTTCCCATCCCTACATTCCCCCAATCGATGGGCTCAAAGAGGCTCCCTATCTCACTAATGAGACCATCTTCGATCTGCAGGAAATCCCAGGGAGTTTGGCAATTCTTGGCGCAGGCCCGATCGGATGTGAACTCGCCCAAGCAATGAGTCGCCTTGGCAGCATGGTGACAATCATTCACTCTCTGAGAGGATTGCTTCCAAATGAAGAACCCGAAGTGCAAGAAGTGATGGAAGCCCACTTTAAAAAAGAAGGCATTGTCATGCACCTCGGATGCGCAGCGAACCAGGTCTCGTACGAAAATGGGCGTTTTTCTATTTGTATCGACGATAAGGGAGAGCACAAGACAATCGAAGCAGATCACCTTCTCGTCGCTACGGGAAGAAGAGTCTCTATAGCTGACCTCAATCTTGAAAATGCCAAGGTCTCTTACTCTGAAAAAGGGATCCCCATAGATCGATACGGTCGAACGAGTACCCCTCACATCTTTGCCATTGGCGATGTGGTGGGTCCTCCCTTTTTCACCCACCTTGCGGAAAATCAAGCCCGCTCTGTACTCACTACCCTCCTCCTCCCATCCCTTCTGAAAAGGAAAATCGATCCACAGCCTACTCCCCGGTGTACCTTCACCGATCCAGAAGTGGCGAGCTTCGGTCTCTTGGAAAAGGAGGCGGCAAAAAAATGGAGCCAAACTAAAGTCGCAACTTATACTCTCTCCCTTAGCGAGGTAGACCGGGCAATCACAATGGGAAGAACGGAAGGTTTCATTAAAGTGGTCACGAAAAAGTGGAGTAGCAAAATTTTAGGAGCGACGATCGTAGCACCGAGAGCGGGAGAGATGCTCCCCGAGCTTTCCCTAGCAGCTCTTCATCACATCCCTCTGCGCAAGCTCACGAGACTGATTCACCCCTACCCCACCTACAATGGGGGAATCCGCAAATGCGCTGACCTCTGGCTTACAAAGACAATCCTTCCCCTTTTCAAAAGGAAACCCTCATGAGACAATGGAAACGCTACATCCCTCTCGTCATCATCCTCGTCATCATGGCTGTGGGTTTTTTTTCAGGGTTTTATCAAGCAATCGACTTTGAGACCCTGCGCTACCACCACAACGAGCTTACAGAGTACGTGAATAACAAGCCCATCCTCACTCCTTTTCTCTTTATGGGGATCTATGCAGCTGCAACTGCTCTTTCGATTCCGGGAGGTCTCTTCTTAAGTCTTTTAGGAGGTTTCCTTTTTCCGCAGCCTTGGTGCACCCTTTATGTCGTGATTGGGGCTACAACAGGAGCGTGCATGCTTTTTCTCGCAGCGAAAACCGCCTTTGGCGATTCCCTTAAAAAAAAGGCAGGTCCCCGTTTGAAAAAAATGGAGAAGGGCTTTGAAAAAAACGCAGGAAACTACCTTCTCTTCTTGCGCTTTGTTCCTCTCTTTCCCTTCTGGCTTGTCAACATTGCACCCGCTTTTTTCAATGTTCCCTTTTGGACCTACTTCTGGACAACCCTCATTGGGATCTCCCCCGGCGCTTTCGTCTTCACACATGCAGGACGAGGACTCAACGCAGTTTTCGAACAGCCAGACGGCTTTTCTCTGGAAAACATCTTTAACCTGCAGGTAAAAATAGCCCTCGTTGGCTTAGGACTCTTCGCCCTTCTCCCCATTCTAATCAAAAAAATAAGAGAAAAGAAAAATGATCGACACTAAATATCGTGGCAAATTCCAAATCCTACTGATCGAGCCATTGTTAAAAAAACCATGGCTGCAAAAGATCGACCCCTCTGTCCTCACACTCTCTGCTCTGTTTTTGGGTCTACTCATCCCCTTCTTTCTTTGGGCGCACCTCCCTCTGCTTGCTTTTGCTCTACTCGCTGCTTCGGGTTTTCTCGATACTCTCGATGGGTCTCTCGCTCGCTTTACCGAAAAAACTTCCGATAAGGGAGCCGCTCTCGATATCACTTCGGATCGCCTTGTTGAGTTTGCTGTGATCTTAGGGCTTTTTCTTATAGAGCCAGAGCAAAGAGGACTTCTCTCCCTTCTCATGCTTGGGAGTATTCTCTTTTGCATCACAACTTTTCTAGTGGTGGGTATCTTCTCTCAAAATGAGACAGAAAAGAGCTTTTTCTACAGCCCAGGAATCATAGAACGAACAGAAGCTTTTGCCTTTTTCTCAGCGATGATCCTCTTTCCGAAAGGTTTCTTTATCCTCTCGCTGCTCTTTAGCGCTCTTGTCTCTTTGACAGCACTCATTCGCATCAAGCAGTTTCTCATGGAAGAAAAATCAAAAACGCAATTTTTTCCGCAGGAAGTCAGGCCCAAAAATACGGAAAATGAGCTGGGTTAGGTCATAGAAAAACCGGCCTATTGAAAGGAAGGTATTGTGCCCCCATTGCACACGAGCATCTTCAAGAGTTCGATCTCGATTGTAGGTGTCCAAGATGGGATCACATTGGGTGGGGCCCCTAAAGGTATTGAATTGATATTTCCTAGAGCAATCCATAGGGCGGATCGCATGAAACTCTAGCGCTTTCAAAATCGCTTGAATGCTAAAGATGTTCTCGCTGAGGTGAGGGACATTATCGATGATGAACTGGACAACTTGAACGATTGCATTGGGATGCTTGATCCCCCAACCAATGTGTTTTTTCCCCGCTTTATTCACCCAGTCTCCTCTTCTCCCTGCCGCATCGCAAACATTGCGATAGTGATAGATCTTCGGGGGAATCCGGTTCTCTGGCAGGGCATTGATCTGATCTGCGAAATCTTCCACAACTTGACTATCTGCACCTGTCCCATTAAAGCAGACCAATTCATCAACTTGTTCCCAATGATCCCGCATGAAATAGCTTCCGTGCGCCCCTCCCTGGCTATAGCTAAGCACGGTGATTTTTTTTCCTCGATGAAAGCCCTCATCTTCCATAAGAGCAGTGAGCGCCTCTTTCGCTGCTTTATATCCTGACTCGCCGATATTTTTATCCGCATTATTAAAATTCGAAGGAAACGCCCCTGATTGAACAAGAGTCTGTTTGGTGCAACGGAATGATAGGATTGGAGGAAGAGTGGAGTGTTTAGATACTGGAGTGAGAGCAAAGGCATTCAACCCTCCAAGAGAAATGATCTTATGGACTTTATAATAGTCCTGGCTATATGGACGTCCTCCGGGAGCGGGAATAATCACCTCAAGGTCTGGTTTTTTTCTGCTTGTTTCGAGGTGGCTGACAATAGCCATAGATAGTCGCGAATAATAGGGGTGATTATCGGGGATTCTAGGGTCAGGGTGATTCTCCTCGCGCCACCTGAGACTTTCTACATCTGTTCCTAAACTCAAACGGATCCTATCCGAATTAAAAGAACTATTAACGATTTGTTCATGACTCTCTCTAGGCCCCCCCGTAAGAACCTTGGGATCTTCCTTTCTTCCTAGGTACCTATGCTGAGAAGCAGCTAACACATACTGTCTGATCTGATCAACTGAGCTGGAAGAGAGTGGTCCAGGATTACGAACGTTTTTCTCCATTTCATCTTGCAAATCAAAAGTATAGACATTACCTCCAGCGACGCCGAAGTATTCAATATGCCGTGTCTTAAGAGGGGAGCCAGAGTCCTCCATCCTACTTAAGTCAATGCCATATCGACTACAGGCATGATCAATACGCTCACTGGATAAGGAAGAAGCAAGAGCCTCTCTGAAAACACGCCAAATTTGCTTGTTCAGGGCTTCTTTGCCTATTTCACTATCATAAACTCTTCCCCAGCTAGTGACCTGACCATTTTGAACAACCAAACGATCTTTCACTTTCCCTTGGTAAGCAGCGACAATAAAATTCATAAAGGAAATAGGGGACGTATGAGTAGCAGAGAGATGAACCATAATGCTTCTTTTTGATCAGGAAGTATAGCATTTGCAGAGGTAAATACCAAGAGGTGAAACTATATCTGCATATTGTGAAAAACTGCATCGACATCATCAAGATTCTCTATCCACTCGATGAGCGCCATATTGGCCTTAGCTGTCTTTTCGTCACAATCGACATAGATTTTTGGAATCATCTCGAGGTTTGCTTCCGCGCAGGCAATCCCCTGCTCAGTAATCTTGTCCCTCACATTAAAGAGTTCATTTGCACTTGTGATCACTAGGAAAAGATCCTCCGCACTATCGAAGTCTTCAGCTCCTGCTTCTGTTGCGAGAAGAAAAAGAGATTCTTCTTTAGCTGCGCTCTTCGGTATTTGGATGACTCCCTTCTCTTCAAAATTGAATGCGACAGAACCTGGGGTTGCGACCGATCCCCCCTTTTTATTGGTGGCGATGCGCATTTCAGAGGCAATGCGATTTTTGTTATCGGTCATCACCTGAGCGATGATTCCAACCCCACCATGCCCATAAAGCTCATAGGTCATCTCAGTATAATCAGATTGATCGGCGCTGCTCGCTTTCTTGATGTTGCGCTCAATATTCTCATTGGGGAAGTTGGCTGCTTTTGCCTTGTCAATAGCTAGCTTGAGCTTAGTATTCGCTTTGGGGTCAGGGCCCCCTTGCTTGACAGCGCTGATGATCTCCTTCGCGACCCGTGAGAAGGCTTTCCCTTTAGCCGCATCGGCCCGACCTTTGCGGTGCTTAATGTTTGCCCATTTACTATGTCCTGCCATAGCCTCAAAAGGGTAGAGCATAAAGGCAAAAGATTCAACGCGAGATGAGCCATTTTTGCATGAGAATTTTATCAATATAACGCTTTTTTTCTTTGATATAGCGCTTATTGACCCCATACACCTCGAAACCGAGCCTCTCATAGAGACGGATAGCGGGATTGGATTCATAGACCTCAAGATGGAGCATCTCGAGAGAAAACTTTTCTTTTGAGAGCTTCATGAGCTCGTGCATTAGAGCCGTTCCTATCCCTTTGCCCCGATATTCGTCATCGACAATGATGGTGATCAGACACTGGTGTGCAAACTTCTTATAAGGTTGTAAGTTCAGAAAAGCAAGGCCACATGCTACGCCATCAACAACCGAGGTCAAGCTCGCCCCCTTCCTGCAGAAAATCTCCCAGATCCGTACCGAATCATCGATCTCCCGGAGATCTTCCATTGGAAAGTATTGGAGAACATCGGGCTGCTGAAATAGCTCTTTCAATAGAAGAGAGTCCTCAACTCTGCTTGAAATGATTTCTAGACCCATCAGAGGCTCGCCTCCATCAATATCCTCGGAAAATAGTTTCCTTCCTCTTTCACGTACCCCTCCTGAACAGTCACCAGCTCAAACCCCATAGACTTGAGTAGTGGAACGATAGGACTATGATCGATGATTTCCGCCTGGAGCATTTCAAGGCGAAACTGCTGCTTTGCATGATGCATCCCATTCCTAACGAGTGAGCGGCCCACTCCTTGCCTTTGATGCTTCGAATCGATGATCATTTGAAAAATGCAATGATGCGCCACCTTTTTGTAGGGCATCAAATAGAGGGTAAATAATCCAATAGGCTGATCTTTATAAAGAGCTGTCAAAGAAGCCCCATACCGAGAAAAACCGATCCATATTCTGATGAAATTCTCCAGTTCATCACCTGGAGAGGGAGGATACCAATGGAGCATCTCAGGAGAGGCCATCCAAGCCCGCAAAGATTCGATATCCTCTTCAGTAGTATAACGAATGTCAAAATCACTCGACTCTGTCAGGGTCATCTCTTATCCAAATTCCTTCAAAAAAGCGTGGATGAACCCATCGAGATCTCCATCCATCACACTATCGATATTTCCTACTTCATACTTGGTACGGGTGTCTTTGACAAGAGTATAGGGTTGGAAAACATAGTTACGAATTTGACTGCCCCAAGCGATATCCATCTTCTCCCCTCCTAATTCTTTGATTTTACTCTCCCTCTCGAGGCACTCCTTTTCATAGAGCTTAGCCTTGAGGAGTTTCATGCAAGTCTCCTTATTCTGGATCTGACTCCTCTCGTTCTGGCAAGTGACGACAATTCCCGTGGAAAGATGAGTGATCCGAACAGCAGAGTCGGTCGTATTCACATGCTGACCTCCAGCACCAGAAGCGCGGAAGGTATCCACCCTTATCTGATCTGGGCGAATTTCTACCTGAATATCCTCATCGATTTCTGGGGTCGCATCGACAGAAGCAAAACTCGTATGCCTTTTCGCATTGCTATCAAATGGAGAGATGCGAACGAGGCGATGAACCCCTTTCTCTGCCTTGCAATAGCCATACGCAAAAGAACCAGAGATTTTCAGGGTGATGTTCTTGATCCCTGCAACTTCTCCCTCAACACAATCGATCGTCTCGACTTTCCACCCTCTTTTTGAAGCCCACCTCTCATACATTCGGGTGAGCATCTGGGCCCAATCGCAAGCTTCAGTCCCTCCAGCTCCTGAGTTAATACTCAAATAGCAGTTCTTCGGATCGAGTTCCCCAGAAAGCATTTTCCGGATTTCAAGCTCTTCAAGAAGGGTTTCTATCTGGACAAGCTCTTCAATCAACTCAGCGAAAAACTCAGCCTCATCACTCTCATTGACCTCAGGTAGTAGCTCTTGCACGTTTTCAAAGCGCCGTTTGATCTCTTGATAGGGATCTGTCCATGCTTTCAATTGATTAGACTCGTCAATGACTTTCTGCGCCTCTGAAGGATCCTCCCAAAACGTCGGACTCTCCATCTGCGCCGTCAAGTCTTTCAACCTCTCCTGTTTCTTAGCGAGGTCAAAGATACCTCCACATATGTAGAAGGCGATCATCAATACTTCTCAATTGCTCTTGCTGCTCTTCATTCATAAAAATTCCTATAGTAATAAGGAGAATGCACCGACCACTATACCTTCCAGTCCGCTAGATTGCAACGCTCAAACCCTTTCCTCTGTTCACGATAAATCAGACTCTATCCAATTTATGAGCATACTACAGCTCCACCCATTCTCGATAGTTTTCTCGGCATACCAAAGCTTTGTTTTAGGAGAGCCTATCTTTTGTAAAAAAACGATATTGTGACCCCAAGGAATTTGTGAAACAGCTGTTTCAGAAATACCATTTGGATATCCTTCAGACAACTGTTTCATAAAGTAAAGATTTCGATATGAAAACCCAGTTGCCTTTGGGAATGAGTAGGATATGTCCTTAGCAAGTCGTTCGATTATTTTTGCTCCCCAACCATCCTCGAGAACTTTGGCAGACAATCCTTTTTCTATTCGCCAATAGAGAGAAGTAAGTTCCTTGGTAACTGATAACGCCAATTTTTTGGGGAAAAACTCCCCCCTTTACATAAAAGAATCGTTGGCTATACTGTCCCTGTTTTTCTAAAAAAAGGAGACCCGAACTCCTTAACATTTAACCATTTCCTTAGGAGGTACCCATGACAATAGCACCAACCCCAATGGCCGCAGTTGAGACTGTACAAGCAATGATCGCGGTGACACCAGCAGCTGTTGCTACAACAAAACCAGCTACTCAAGCAGCTACAAGCGCTTGGAATGCCCTTACCTCTCCTGTTTATCAAGCAGCGCAGTGGGGAGGAAGACTAGTACAGAGAATTTTACAAGCTGCATTTGATACATGCGCCGCTATTGTCGGATTCGTCAAGCCACTATTTACTTTCCTCGGAAGAGTCATGGTAGACTACTACGACAGGATTCGCGAGATTTGTGTCGAACATAAGGCTCTTCTCGTTCCAGTAACTCTAGCACTTCTCGCCGGCGGAATTATCGTTCTAGGCTCTTATTTTATGTTGAGCAGCGAAGGAGCTACTGAGCCAAGAGAGCAGGCGCCCACAGCGTAAATCACTCCTGCTTATTTCGATAGAAAAGCGAGCCTAAATATCTAGTTGGCTCGCTTTTTTTTAAAAAAAGAGTTGTTTCAGTGGCAGCGATTAAGAATAATGCGCTTCTTTTCGTCTATCGTATAGACCCATCGCCATGAGGGCTTAGTAAGAAGTTCTTGGACAAGTTCAACGCCCCCCTCATCCTTTACAGCTGTGATTTTGACACCACTAGGAACACGAATGCGTAAATTCCCTCGAAGGGTGATATCCTCAGCATAGAATTCCCCTCCCTCCTCAATGATGATCTCACATTTTTCACGGTGGACAATCTCATCTTTCCAAAAGGAACGGGTCGCTTCTCTATGAATTCCCGAGTTGAGGACACGGACATTCTTTAGGGTACATTTGCCAGTTTGGTGACTGTATTCCACCTCTCCATCCTCCTTCTGGTGTCCCATGATCGCCTCCGTCGAGATAGAGAGGCTCCCATCCAAATCGAGATTTTCAACAAAGAGATCAGCGATCTCAAAGAGGCATTCACTCCCATGAGCAAACCGACCCTTTCTCACCTTCTGACGAATGACCTGGTAAAAGGGTCCCAAAGCGGGATGATAGAGAAAAATAAAAGAGGGGCCATTAAGAAGAAAGTCCCCTTCCTCTCTCAATCCCGGCACTTCAAAGTCGCAATAATTCACAAGAAGATCGCGAGCATTTTTGAGGAAATCGAGGAAACACTGCTCCGGTGTTTGCATCATCGAAGAGCCGAAGGCAAACTCCTTCTTGATTGTCGAGATGGTTTTACTTCTCAAATTGTTGGTGATAAAACTCTTTTCTAACTTTCCATTTCCCTTACTCGGTTCGAAAAGAGAGTCAGCAAGATTTTGCATTGTCGATTCCAATCGGAGAACTTCCTCTTGCTGGATCTTCCCAGAAGCATCGGGGATCTTGACTGACTTAGCATTGACAAGCAGCCCTGGAATCGGATCCCTCTCTGTCCAGCTCTCCACTCCTTCAAGATCAACAAACAGAAGATTTGTATTCGTCAAAAAATCCCCCCCGTCCTCATCTTCGATCTGAAAATGGGCAAAATCACAATACTCGATATTCGTGAGGACTGCTCCTTCCTCTGTTTCTATGACCACATTCACCCCTTCACTCACCCCCTTCATGCGGGGACAGGCAGCGAATCCAAATCGACAATCTCTTTTCAGGCCGATCCCGAGAAAAGCGGGTAGCCCATAGTCTACACCTGCAATGAGATTGTTGATTTGCCGCACAAGAGCTTTTGTCTTTCCCCTCTCTTTAAACCATTCTAAGACCTTGAAATCTCTCATGAGCTTCCAAATCACCCCATGACCGCCTGGCTTAAGAAGAAATTTCTGCGGCTCTACAATGCACCACTCTCCTCGCTTATTCATGGCAGGTACAAGGGGTTGAGAAAAAAGGAAAAAATCCTCCTCACGGCGTCCAAACCAGTTCTTCTCCTTAAACATGGCACGCACTTCTGCATCGTTGTGCTTTTCATTGGATGTCATGATTGCTAATGGAACACGCACTTGGAGATCAAAAAGACGGTATGAGAGAAATTCACGCGCTTGCAGATCACCAATGAGCCTTTGCAAAAGACTCTGTCCACAAAACTCCATTACAGCAGCTGTATGATCATTGCCCGTCTCTTCATTATAGAGAGCAAGACGATCGGCAGCACCTCCAAGTGCGATGATCTCACCAAACTGCTCCATATGCCGAAGAGCAAAAAGAGATTCCTCTCGAACAAACCGATTTTCTTGAGAAATATCAAACGGCTGTGGAGGGAGATATCTCCCCCGTTGAGTCTTTTCTCCTTTTTGCTTGAGCAACTCCAAACAAGTCACATGATATCCAACAAGCCCCCCGAGTTCTTTGTAGAACTCTTCTACAGGCTCCAAAGTACTGAGAAGAGTCTCAAGATCGCTACTTTGAAGAGATGAGCTGGATGCAAAGAGCCTCTCTCCCTGGCCAAGAGCGAGGATCGAGTAAAATAGGATTTTCTGGGAAGCCGACAGCGGTTGTACAAGAGGGAAAAACTCCCCTCTATCTGCAAGAAAATCAGCCACGCCCTTACTTTTTTCTAAAACGGCTAATTTCTCTTCAGCCGATTTCACACCTAAAATTCTCTCTCGAAGAGAAACGTGACCGCTCTTTTCTAGGAGCTCATGAACCGACTGTGCATTGATGGACATATAGCCTTATCCTCGCATATCTTTGTTGAAAAGAACACGAACAAATGAAAATTGCAAGATGGAAAGTCGACCCTTAAGAAAATTTTCCTAGCCAAGCGATTTTTTTTTGACTATAATCCCCCTTCAGAGATACAAATTGTCATTCGAGGAAAAAAAGAACCCTCGTGACGAATCCGCACTCGGCTTTGCGGACAGGCCATAAATTCATTTTCATCAAGGAGTAGAAAATGGCAAAACAAAAAACTTCCAAATTCATGGAGCCTAAAAAACTGAGTCCAGAACTCGCTGCAATTGTCGGGAAAGGACCTATGCCTCGAACCGAAGTCACAAAAAAACTTTGGGAATATATCAAAAAACATAAGCGCCAAGATGAAAAAAACAGACGCCTCATCAATCCAGATGATAAGCTTGCGAAAGTGCTCGGCAAAAAACCGATCAACATGTTTGACATGACAAAAGAAGTCAGCAAGCATCTTTCATAATTAAACTACGGGCAGGAGCGAAATGCTCTATCAAATTCGCTCCTGCCCTTCCCTCTAATTCATGGTCATAACAGCTCTTCTACTTTCAGGAGGAAGAGGGCAACGGATGGGAGCCTCCCTTCCCAAGCAATACCTCCCCCTCTCAGGGCAGCCTATCGCCTGTTATAGCTTTGTGCTTCTCTCTCGCCTAACAAGCATCGACTCCATCGTCGTCGTATGTGAAGAGGAGTATGAGACCCTATTTGAGGGAGCCATTTTCGCCAGACCTGGCCCTCGAAGACAAGATTCTCTCGCTAAGGGCCTCGAAAAAGCCCCATCTGATACCGATCTCATTCTTGTACATGACGCCGCCCGTCCCCTCATCGCAGAAGAAGATGTCTTGCGGGTGATCGATGCAGCCAAAATACATGGAGCAGCTACCCTAGCTACCCCTGTAAAAGCAACCATCAAAGAGGGAGACCCCAATCAGATGGTCACAAAAACATTGAAGCGATCTACTCTTTTTGAGATTCAAACCCCCCAAGTCGTGAGAAAAGAGATCCTCCAAGAAGGACTCGCTCACGCCAATGAGAATAACCTCACTGTCACCGACGACGTCTCCCTTGCCGAGCTCCTCTTGAAACCCACTAAGCTCGTCGAAGGTTCCAACGACAACATTAAAATCACCACTCCAGAAGACCTCGCTTTTGCCCAGTATATCCTCGATGAAAGAGCCCTCGTCCACTAAATACAAACTCCTCATCTCATATGACGGAACCCAATACAGCGGTTGGCAAATCCAACCCAATGCAAAGAGCATTCAAGCTCTAATTCAAGAGACTCTTGCCACAATACTCCGTGAAGACACACCAATCGCAGGATCGGGACGAACCGATAGCGGTGTCCACGCACACGGACAAGTCGCCCACTTCTCCACCTCCGTCCACTTCGATCTCAAAAAGCTCCTCCACTCGCTCAATGGGATATTACCACCAGACATCCGCATCCTCTCTCTTCAAGAAACAACACCGAATTTCCATGCTCGTTATAGTGCGACTAGCAAAGTCTACCGCTACCACCTTGAAATAGCCCCTGTCTCGAGTCCATTCACTAGACTCTACTCCTATCATCTCCCTTACCCCATTGACCTCCCCAAACTAAAAAACTCTACAAAAGAGTTTCTTGGAACCCACGACTTCACCTCCTTTTCCAATGAAGCGCATAGAGGAAGTGCCAGCAAAAATGCCATCAGAACAATCCACAGACTGGATCTCCTCGAAGAAAACGGAAACATTATCCTAGAATTCGAAGCCGACGGCTTCTTGTACAAGATGGTGCGCAATATCGTCGGCACCCTCCTCGATGTTGCCAGAGGCGCCCTATCTCAAGAAGAGATCAGCACAATTCTTGCAGCCAAAGACAGAAGAAAAGCGCCTACATGCGCCCCTCCCCATGGGCTCTTCCTCGTCAAGGTACACTATTTACCGAATGTTCTCGGTACTGCTTCAATCGAAGCAAAATGATGAGTACCTTTCAGATTTGCCCCCTCCATCTGGGGATGGGACTCATTGCAGATCAATACCGGCAGAGCTCTTGTCCCTTTAAGCGACTCTAATCCTCTCAGACTATCTTCAAATCCCGCAATCTGATCATCATGATCCCCTAACAACTCAATCGCATGGGCATACCCATCAGGAGCTGGCTTTGGATTCTCATAGTCTTCTCGGGTGATCCAGACAGGAATCGTTTTTAGGACTGGCAATAGCTCCTTAATCGCTTCCACATGCATCTTAACCGAATGGGTGACAACACACCGCTTTTTCCCAGATCTCGCCAACTCTTCTAACAGAAGAGCAACTCCAGCCATCAGTTTAAGCTCTCCATCTCGAACGAGCTCCAGGTAGATCGCCTTTTTTTCCTTATACAGAAGATCCCAATCTCCATCCAAATGAGGGTGTATCGACTCCCTAAGACCAGTACTAGTTGTATGGGCAACCTGAATATATTGATCAAAATCAAATGGGAGCTGATATCCATAACGCTCACACAAAAGCTGGTAAGACCTATAATGCAAAGGCTCCGTATCTACGAGCAGCCCATCGAAATCAAAGAGAAAAAGATCAAATCGTTCAATCCATCGCATCTATGTCATCCAATTTGTTTCACAAGCACAACATTCTATCAAAAGTCCAAGCTTTTTGTCCCTCTCGCAATCTGGAAACGCTGCTTTATCGTAGTCTCAAAACCAGTATGAATAGAGGTGGTTGATTCGATGCTATCTACCTCCTTTAAGAATACAGACCTGAGGGAAGCAAGGCGGAAGGGGCCTCCGACTAGTTTAGTGCAGATCACATTGAGATGATCTAAGGAATGACACTAAGAAAATAGTTTTCAATAATATTATTGTTAGGGTCATGTTCCATTCCCTCGCACATTTCCATATACGGCTCGATTCCCTCAATTTCCATAACAGTAAATTTGTGATCTATCATAACCCCATCTATGCATAAATACTGAGGAGGAACAATTTTTATGTTCTCCAAATAAGAGAACAATTTAGAGTGAATTTTTTTTACTTGTTCTCGTGCTGCGACTATTTCTTTCACATTTAGGATGAGATCTGGTCTAAATTCTTTCTTTATTTCTTCAATAGATGATTGTATGTTAGATGGGTTGATATGAAAAGATCTGCCACCATAAAAAGGTTGAATTCGCTCTTCATTTTTGCAAGGAACTCTGACAAAAAAATGAGATAGCTTTCTCCCGTAAAATACAAAACGCAATTCTCCTTTTTGACAGATTTCAGGAATGAAATTTTGTATTACAACTCCAGAATTTTGGGATTTTATAATTTCATAAAAATTTATACATTCCTGTTTGTTTTTAGAAGTTAGGTGCTTATAAGTAAAAGCACCTGCGTCAACAACGCCTTTAATAATTACATCATTTATGTCGAATTGATTTTCAAATAAAATTAGAGCGTCCTCAAGTGAGAGATTCGATGCAGAATCAACCAGGATTGTTGAAGGAATATTGATATTTATTTTCTGTAGTTCAAGTAAATAACTTTTCCTCAGATTCCATCTAATAAATTCCAAGCTATTTATTGTCTTAATTTTATCTCTTTCAAGGGCATTAATCCATCGAATGAAATCATTAGAATTCTTTGTATATCCCCAAATAGGTCCAAAAATAATAGCTGTTTTATTCTTCCAATGTATAGAGGGATCCTTCCAATCTAAAACTTCAATTTCATATTTTCTTTCTTTTAGAAAAGGGACAATTATTGACAAGTATGGATATTGCTTATCAAGAAAATAATCCATAGATAAAGGATTGATGCCATCACCCATTGTTTCTTGATTTGCAACAAACGAAATTTTTTTAGGATTAGCCGTAACTGAATTGAGCATTAAATTAAAAATCAAAAGCAAAATGATATATTTCTTCACTTTTCCTACTACAATCCCTAAAATATTCCAAATATACTAATAGATTTTCTATAAACTCTCAAGCATCAATGAAACTAAGGTGGAAATTCGTAAGTGAATGAAGCAGCCTATTTCTTCCGCAAACTTCTCTGTAATAATAATTCTCAGAGAGTGAAAGTATGGGAATCCATTATATTCGTATGATTCCTGAATTTATGCACTTAAGGGCTGAATAGAAATATGCAGATTCAAAACATCAAGAATAGCAACCAGAGATTCTAAGCGAGGATTTCCTTTCATTGAAAGAGTGCGATACAAGCTTTCACGATTCAACTCAGCTTCTTTTGCTAGTTTTGATACTCCGCCATGAGCTTCAGTAACATCTTTGAGAGCTACTAGAAAAACACGAGGATCCTCATCTTCTAATGCTGCATTAAGATAGGCTGCAGCTTCTTTTGGATTTTTAAGACGTTTAGAAAGATGCTCTTTGTAACTTGTGGTTTTCTTAATTTTCTTCTCCTGAGGGTGTCCTATAAATTTTGATTTCTATACTCATGTATTTGTCACTGTAGCATATAAGCTACATGCCGTCAACCCCAGATCTGAATTAATGGAAAGGTAAAGAAACCAATTTGTTAGGAAGAGAAATTGTTATCACTTTTTCCGCCCGCGCGCGCAGACTCGAAGGAGAGATGATTCGAGCAGAGACGGAAATTCCTAAAGTTGCCGACAAGGAGAATCAACATGGGAAAGCCAGATCTTCATTCTGAAAAGAGAAAAATTGACGAGTATAGAAGATAAGCCTTAGAAAATAGGAGGATAACCCGTCTCTGCAACATTCCCTTTTCAGACACCATATACTTCTAGAGACAAATAGCTTACGGATACTTACCTCAAAAACTTTCCTTTAGTGAGAAACTAAAAACATGCAAATTCAAGATGCAACTTTGAATTTGCATGAATTTTGAGGCCTTTTTTTGGTAAAAATCTAAAGTGGGACTTTATTTTCATCGCGCCCTCGATACTCGCAAGGGAAGATCCAGAGCTCTTTATCAGCCAACTCGAAAACTGCTTAATATAGATGAAAATCCAATATGCTCGCACTTATGGGAGAACTAAAGACCGATCACTGGAGCACAATTTTAAAAGAAGAATGAAATGCCGATGATTGGACTCGAACCAACACCCTATTGCTAAGAGCAGATTTTGAATCTGCCGCGTCTACCAATTCCGCCACATCGGCACAAAAATCAGCATTATAATACTCCAGAAATGGGAAATATATCAACCCAAGTTACTACCCATCTTTCCCCTATGCTGGCTACACTATTTATCTACTGCGCTTCAATCGCTCGCCCATATGTATGCATATGGAGATCGCCATCGAATCTTGTATCTAAACAGCTCGCTAGCGCCTAGAGAAAAGGAGGTAGTAACTTAGGTTTGATCAATAACGGAGGTAACCGTTGAAAGCCTTAGACCAGCTGTAGGTCACCGCTTCCTCCGCATCTCTATCCCACTTGACCTGGATACTGACATAAGGGAAACGATGAGCATTCTCGAGATCCCTCCCCTCATCTTTTTTGAAGACCTTGATGAAGACCTCTTTATTATACCAAGGGAGCATTGAGACATTGGTCTCCCGCTCATAGCGCTGGAAGTTCACATACTTCGGATCTTCAGACCATTTTGGATGATTCGCATAATACTCCAGAAGAATCTCCACTACCCTTTCAGGGCTCCACTCTAACCCCTTGACGTAGAAGTCCACCTCAGCTGCGATCATATGCTTCGATGTCTGGTTGAATCGACTTCGATCAGAATAGGTATTGTGTGTGGGGCACCTATGCCCACAGGTGATGATCACCTTTTTCCCGGTCCTCTCTTGCACGTAGTTGAGTAGATCGATCAGAACTGGGTAGGTGAACTCCTTCCCATTCATGAGGGGAAGACTATGCTGCAACATCCCCCCGCAATCAAAGGTATAGGCGGGCTGCCCGCTCACTTCTTTTTTTAATGGGGGATTCTGGCTGCTTCCCATGCAGCGAAAAAATTCCTTGGTGATCCTTACCTGATTACCGATGAAGCTCTCTTCCCAAGGATAGTTTTCTCGGATATGTCTTTTCGGAGGATCAATACTGAAAAAAGTATCATCAGAAGAGCGGTAGATATACTCTCCAGTAGCATTCATCTTGCGGATCTTTTCTTTTTCCGACTCTTCAAGCCCGGAACATCCCAAAAAAAGAATAAAAATAGAGAAATAGAGAATAGACTTTTTCACAAATCGATCAGATCCCCGTTGATTCCTATGACAAGGTTAGGTGGGGAGAGGATATTTTCGCAAGGAGGATAGAATCTCATGAAAGTTCTTCATATGCAGAAGGAGCTCTTGATGTTTAGCCTTCTCCCTTTTCCACTTCCCCTCATTGAGATCGATGGAAGGAAAGTACCGAGGCAAAATACGGCTCAAAGAGAGATCTATCCCCTCTAAAAAGCAATGGTAGGCCTTCTCTTCCAAAAGATCGCTTTGTGCAATTAAAAGCTTGCCCGTCTCCCGCTTTTTCACAAGTTCCAGCAAGATCAGCTCATTCAAAGCGATGCACTTTTTTAAAGAGACATGAAGATCTTCCCAATGCTCCGCAAAATCTCCCTCACTAATAGACAAAGGAGTCTCTTGAATCTGCTGATGGATGCGCCCTTTCAAATCCCTCTGCTCGAGACAATAAGTCTCGATCGCTCTCGCAAAAGAGAGGTTCTCAATACCGGTAAAACCAATACCCCCCTCTGATGCATTGATGAAGCGTGCCTTAGTTGTCTCCTTTGCAAAAGCACTGATGGCATCGGCTTCCATGATCCACTTGAGAAGAGTCTCTACCGAATTGCCATAGATGTCCTTAACCATGAGCCGCTTCTCAAGAGCTCTGGGATCTTCCTTTTCTCCATCTTCTGCTTCAATGCCGGAAGCATACCGCTTCCCTTCCGTGAAGGCGAGATCCACCCCTGTCAAAATAATTGGGTTGCATCCGAGTGCCACCGCATAGCTGATTGCCAAAGTGGTCACAGAAAAAGCCTCTTCTCCCATATCCGGCCCAATGGGGCGATCGGTCATCCCAAAAACCTCCTCAAGCCAGCTCTCAGTGAGCCCCCCCGTATCTGTTTTGACATAACCAAAGGGGCCATTGGAACAAGCAAAAACCTCGCGATTCAGTCGAGGAGCAAAAAGAAAAGGCCCCTCAAAAAACCAGCTCTGTTTCAACCGATCGAATTCCTCAGGATTTGGATCTAAGGCCATCGCAAAGTGGGGAACAATTCCCTTTCTTGTAAGAGCCGTGATCGCCGACCCCCCACCAAAAATAAGGGCCCGGTCAGAGAGCTCCTTAAGATGCGGTGCAGCTCTCTCCAAAGAAGGCCCTGCTCCGCAGATGATCGCCGGAACCCCTTCAAAAGCCCCTTCCCACCGATTCGCTGCAAACGATCCTGGCAATCGCTGGTAATTGGTGAGGACATTCTCGACAATCTTGTGACTAAAGAGAACATCCGAATATAGAGCAGAAAGAGCCGCAGAGCGCCTTTCTAGCCCTAAAGCATCAAACTCCCTCCCCTCCCCGACAAAAACTCCAATCCGATCGAGGGGAAACTCCTGAGAAAGCTCCTCAATCACATCTCCCTGAGAGAAATGGAAGTGAATTTGCGGGTTTTCATATAACTCCTCTTCCTGAAAGGCCCCAAAAGCGCCCAGCTCTTCTTCAATAAAAACAAGAGCGTGCTCTTGTTTTTCTCTAAGCCAGTCCACAATTTGCTCTGGCAGGGAAAAGCCAATCAGCCCGACAATGTACATCACCTCTATCTCTTCCAGCCGTTGCTTCTTTAGCCAACTACTCAAAGCAGTTGGGTCACTTCCAAGAGAGACAGACTCATGAGGAAAAAGAGACAGAAGAAAAGAGAGATCGGGATACCGTGCTTCAAGCTTCTGCAATCAAGACCCCATCTTCGTTAAAGATTTTTCCTGGCCCCTCTGGCTCCCCATGGACAAACTGGGTGCACCTCTTCGGTCTTCCATCAGGCCAAAAAAGCTCCGTCTCTCCATTGAGTTCACCCTTACAGTACCGAATGACCGTCTTACACGTACCATCGATATAGTAAAACTCATGGGTGAGATGCGCTTTGCCACCAACGTAGCGCTCTATTGCATAGAGCTGCCCCGATGGATAGTACCGATGGACCTTCCCTTCGATGTTTCCATCAAAGTACCAGCTCTCGGAGAGAAGGGCTCCCTTCTCACTGTAAAAGCGAGAGGGGCCGTGAAGCCTACCGTCTTTCCGGTAACAGATCGATCGAACTGCTCCCCCTGCAAAAAAAGCCTTCTCTTCCATACCGAGCTCCCCCACAAGGTGAACCTCGAGTTCTCGATCGATAATAGAAAAGTCTTTTTCCTTTATCTCATACAGATCTTCCATCACAAATTCCTTTGATGAGCAGCCATTTATGAACCTCCAAACCGTACCCCTCTGGCACTCCCTTTGGCACTTGCCGAGCCACGGGGTATTTCCAGACCTCCCATACGGGCGCAAAAAACTGTTCATAAGCCAGCGTATTTTCAATCTCCCGTTTGAGAAGGGCATACTCTCCATTCAAATTCGGCGACTGGGGGAAAAGGGTTTCTAAAAGAGCGAGGATTTCTGCTACGAGCTCTCCTACCCGTGCAATACTCTGCTCTATTTCTGCAGGAGCGATGGGAAGAGAGATGCCTCTCTCTATTCCAGAAAGAGCCTGCTTTACTACTGGAGCAAGATCCCTCTTTTCAGGTAAATCTCCCCCAGAAGTAGCAAACCCCTCAATCTCGAGTCCCTTTGATCGGTTGATCCATGTCACTACTGGCGCCCCCTCTGCAATCTGCGAGAGCCAATCGGCAGCAAAGAGCCAGTCCCTTGTCGTCAACAGTCCATCCTTTCCAACTTCAATCCAATCGCCACCCTCAGGACGCTCGAGTCCTGCCGCATACACTCTACCCTTTTGCTGAGCGAGATCGACTCCCACAAGGATAATGGGATTGCATCCGAGGCGATAGCTAATACTCGTCAAAAAGGTCGCACTATTCCATCCCCCATCGAAAGACTCGTTTTCAAAAAGATCATTCTCCTGCCCAGGCATCCACAAAAGCTCTTCCCCCAAATGATCTGGGTGAACCCGCATCTGGAAAAACGTCGGGATCTGAAGACTCTTTCCTTCTTTGTACCGCTCAGAAGGAGGATGGGGATCGACCATCCCACCAAAATGGGGAGTGATTCCGAGCTTCGACAGAGCGCTCAAGGCAGTCCCCCCAGCAAAAATGAGAGCGCTCTCCTGAGCCTCTCTTAAAAACTCGATATCCTCTTCTAAAGAAGGGCCTGCGCCGCAGATCACTGCAGGAACACCTTCAAACTTCCCAAAAAGCTCTCTTCCATCACGCATCTCCTTTGCGCGAGAGCCGTTTTGCAAAAAATTATCAAGACGATCAACACCTTGTTTGAAAAAGTCGGAAGCGACGAGATGCACTCCCTTAAGGATAAATTCAAGGTGACCGTAAAAGGCGTTCATTTTACTCGGGTCCTTTTGAGAATTACCCGGAAATTCCAAAAAAGCAAAAGAGAGAAAGACCAGCTCCCAAGACACCTTCTTAAGCGCCTCTTCATTTTCCGCAAAGCAATACCGGATCCTTTCATGAGTCGTTAGCCCCAATAAGGCCCGCTCATCATCCTCCAACACCACAGCGTAGCGCTCATCGCTCTCTGCCAACCACTCTCGAAGCAAGCTCTCTAACTCCTGGCTAGGAACCCCATAGAGAACAAGAACATCAGCATCGGGTAACGTCACTTGCATAAAGAAACAGCCTCCAATAGTGCTGAATAGGTGGGTAAAAAAGAGACCGCTTTTGGAAAAATAAGTTCGAAATGCCCATCTCCTGCAACACCGACATAAAGGGCTTGCACATAGTGGTTGTAGCCGAGAGCTTGCTCCTTGGCATCCTCTCCAACAGCCCCTTCCTTACACTCAATCAATAGTAAAGGATACATTGGATACTCAGGGTGGATATTCGCAGCAAAACAGATGATATCGGCCCTACGTTTCGGCAAAGGGCCCCCTTTGCTGATATGCGGAAGTTCCGAGAGCTGTTTTTCTACAGAGATGAGCTCTTTGGGATACCCCAGTCCAGAGACCATCATCTGAAGAAGCTTTTGCCGAACGATCTCTTCGGGAGTCGCTGCAACCATAGCACGCCGGAAAGGGTCGTAGAGACTACCCCTCAGCTTGGATAATGCCATAATTTTGATCGTCACGACGATAGATCAACTTGAGCTTACTGTCCTGCTCATCACGATAAAGCATGAACCGATCGTTCGAAAGCTCCATCTTCATGATCGCTTCGTCTGTTTTAAGAGTCTTGAGAATGCGAGATTCAGAGGAGAGAACCTTACCGGGCATCCATTTTTCGAGATTCTGTTCATCGATCTCCTCATTGAACTCAGCAATCTCTTCCTCTTCACTTGCAGGTTCGTCTTCGACCTCTGGTGGAGGGCGTCCATAAACAGCAACTGCCATTTCAACAGAGTTGACCGCCTTCTTGTGGTAGTCTTGGATTTTCCCTTTCCACCTGCGAAAGAGTCTCTGTAGCTTCTGAATCGCCATGTCAATCGAAGCATACATATCGGTACTACGCCCCTCGACCTTCACCTTAATGTGATTGAAATGACATGTGATCACGCAGACGTGCTCTACTCGTTCAATATCCAGGGTAACATGGACATCCATAATATGATTATGGAACTTCTCTATCTTACTCAGCTTATCCCAGATATGCTGACGCATCGGATCGGTGAGCTCAAAGTTCTTAGCCACAATATAGATGTTGTAGCCCATTGCATCTTCTTCAGCAAACTTTTCCTTGTCAACCATCTTGATACCTCTTTTTTACACAGAAATTCATTCTAACCGATCGCTCCGATTGCAAACAAGGTCCCAACTGACCTGCTGCCCAAAAGTTGACCAATAGTCGCCTTTGTCAATTTTCTCCTCATCGACGAGATAAAGGAATAGATTTCAATTTCTTTGAAGTGAAGGCTATTTTTCTCTTCGCGTACAAAACATCCCTTACACTACATCGGTTATTCTCATTCGATCTGGAGGTAATCTATGCGCTGTCTTGGTACAGCCTTATCGTTAACTTTTCCGATAGTTTGAGATGGTCCCCTTGCTTAGAACCAAATGATCTGCCCACACGAACGCGCACATATTTACTTCTTAAGATATTGGACACTATTAGTATCAAGACGAATTTCCCACAAATTCTTGTAAAGTAATTTCTAGAAAGTCTTTCTCATAAAATCGATGAAGTATCCTCTTATATTCTTGAAAATATTTTTCCGTCAGCTGATGTGTTTCTTTTGTATTTGGATTTACGAGAAATTCTGGGAATTTTAATCCAAGATAATTAAATGTAGAGTCAATATTCATAACGTTGGAAAAAAAAGCTGAGTTTTGAGAAATCCACTTGATTTCTTCTTGTAGGTTCTGAAAGCCGGGTGAAGGTTTCATTGAATGAATATCGATAACACATGATTTTGGAACAGCGAAACGAGGATCTATCTCCATTCTTCTCTGAAATAGCCAAGTATTTCCTTTACCATATCCTAACAACAGACCCAGAAGAGCATGATGATTTCCGAGGATCTCCTGAAAGTATCCTTTAGGATTACTAAACATTTTCAAGACACTTTTAGCAGTGATTTGTTCTCCAAGGATCCTTTGAAAATCATCAATATTTTCATTCACAACTTTGAGAAAGTTTACTTTATTGATGAGAATGATAAATTTGTAACTTTGATTTTCATGAGGTACCTGTACAATCAGGTATTTTTGACTTGGGAAAAATCGTCTATGTTTTTTCCACATTTCCCAGCCCTTTTTTAATTTCGAATTTGAAAAATTAATGAAAGAGTACGGGTCAATATATTGATCACTTAATTCACAATCTTCTAGATCAAAATATCCAGATAATGACATTGGTTTATCACCAAAAAATACAAAAGCTGAAGAATCAAAACAAAGGAGGTAATGAAAAAAATATTTCAAGTAGTCCTTTTCCATTTCAGGAATAAGGTCTAGCTTCTGATTAATACAAGTTTTCGAAAAGTCTTGCTGATTTTTCTCAGAATTTAAGAAAAGAAAAAACGCAATCAGCATAACCAAACTAATTGGCAGAAAAACTACAACTGAAAGAAAACGATTTCTGATAATTAACTCCTAATGATATTTAATACAGCAAGGAAATTCAATAAAAAAGCTTGCTTTTGGGAAAACAGCAAAATATTGCTTAATCATTTTGAAACTAATATAGATCTCGTTTCAAGATCAATCAATGAAAATAAGAACTTATGAGTCTTCAATGTCTAGGTCTATACCCACAATTCTCACACGTTCTCTTCCAAAATTTATTCTCGAAACCACAACCTGGGCATTTCCAGAGTATTGATGCCCATTTATCTTTATTCATGACCACTGAGAATCCTTTTTCATCCTTATGTAACTCGGTAACTTGAATCCATTCTTCGTCATAGAAAGTAACATAAATTCCCGTTTCATCTATATGAATATTGGCCAGATCTACATACATCTTTTCTTCATTAATTTCCTGTGACCCCGTTTGATTATGAGCTTCAACTGGGTGTGTTGCATAACTCTCTAGAGAAGCTCACCTAATTCCAAGTAAAACCTTGAAAAACAAAAAGGCACAAGCTTAAGCTCTTAAGTCAGTAAAAACA